>NZ_JAUSXR010000001.1:956753-1275670 GCF_030816155.1 Arthrobacter woluwensis
TCTTGGCTGAGTCTTCGGGGGTGCGTCTTCTGGTACTCGGTCGCGACGTCCCGACATACTTTAAGTCTACGCCTCCGAGGAGTCACCGCGCGGGCTCAGTCTCGGTTTCTCACGGATTTCAGTTTTTAGGGAGGAGAATAGGACAGGAGCTGTCGGTACGGCATTCATCGAGGACGACAAGCACTAGGGGATGCCCCTGACGGGTGCGGAGCGGGGACATGATGGCGCTAGACCAGGACCACCCAATCGAAGACTTAGAGCCGAGCGATTCGTGGGCGTTGTTAGCCGCTTCAGAACTGGGTCGGCTGGCCGTCAGCGTGGGGGATGTGCCCGAGATCTTCCCGATCAACTACTTCGTCCATGACCGGACGGTGATCTTCAAAACGGCGCAGGGCAGCAAACTCGTGCATTTGACGATCAATCGGAACGTGGCATTGGAAGCTGACGGCTACGACGCCGAGACAGCGTGGAGCGTGATCGTGAAGGGAACCGCCCGAACGATCCAAGATACCGACCATATCGAGGCCGCACGAAGGCTACCCCTGCCATCTTGGATTCCCACGGTGAAGTACCTCTACGTCCAGATCACACCACACACCATCTGCGGCCGTCGCTTCGCCCGAGGACCAGAAACCTGGCAATAAACACCGGACGCTCAGCCAAGCGTCGTCAGCGAGAGAGGGATTGACTCCACTACCACCTGCTGACCCGCCTGGAGCTTCAGGACCTCCCCATCGACTTGAATCGGAATGGTCCGCGAGCTCATGAACCTGAATCTCTGGACGCTTTCTTGCGGGTCCAGGCCGATAGTCACCGCCCGCAGTGCCATAAGTGCGATCCGCCACTTGGCAGCGTGTGGCAGCACCAGCACCTCAAACTTGCCGTCGTCCGGTTCACTGGCCGAGGCGATCTTCCCGTACTTCGCGACGCCGGTGATATTCGCCAGAAGCAGGCTGTCCAGCGACGCGTACGACCCGTTCTCGCGGATGATTTCAATGGGTGCCAGAGTTCGCAGCACCCGCGCAACGGACACAAGTTCGCTGAATCGGCCTTTGACTCCTCGCTCGATACCGATTGCCATACGCGGGGTCAGGCCGAAACCTACGTAGGAATGCGCCCACTGCGTCCACTGCCCGGTGCCTTCTCCCACGCTGATCCTCAATAGGTCGATACGGCGCACTTGACCACGTTCGATTGCATCGACCAACGGTTCGGTTCGCGTACTTCGACGGTGATCGTTGGCGTTTCCTGCCCCCATGACTGCGCATACGGCCCTTCTGCCGTCCTCCATGACGCCATTCACCACGTCGCTGTACCCGCCGTCCCCGCTTACGGAGATCAGCAAGGGCGTGCCCCTCCCTTGGTCAAAGGCGGCCCGAGCCAGGACCCGGGCGTGGCCGGCGTAAGCTGTCGGTTCCAAGCGCACTGGAAGATCAGGAACCCGAGCCCTCAAAGCAACCTGCATTCGTTCGGCCGCCATGGCTGGGGCCTTTCCCGCTGCAGGATTGAAGATCAACACAACCCTGCTGAACGGCGGGCCTCCTTCCGTGCTTGGGTCTCGAGCAGAGGCTGACCCCTCAGGAGCCATGCCGAGTCCGATAAGCACGCATGCGCAGCTGCACGACGCGCGCAACCCCGGCCGCAGCCACGAAGAGGCCCCCACCCACAGCCGCGACAAGCAAGGCCATGCCTAACGCAATAGTGCCGTCCAGTCCAAGGAAAAAGACCCGCACGGGTTGTTGATTCTGAAGGATGAAAATGATCATCAAGACCAGCAAAATCAAGCCAATAACTACCGCGACCCACACCAAACCTGCCCGCGTCACTCCGGACTCGGCACGACGAACCTTTGACGGATCTGCTTGTGTCCCCTTCGTCTGAGGGTTGGGCGGCACCACTGCGTCCACGCTCGGCGCAGACGGCGGGTTCTGTTCGAACGCGTCTCGGGGATCTGGATTAGAGACCATCTCGGGCCTCCCTTCTCTCAGGCCGGTCTTCCTCCCAAGTCGGCTCCGAAACCGACTCAACGGCCCTATGCCAGGCACGTCCCGGCCTCTAACTCCAGGCTACGCCGGCCGGGCCCTCAGAGGTAGAACTGAGTTCTAGGAGTGATGATGGCGCGCGAGGTGCAGAGCCGTGGGCCATTCGAACGTTCGGGTCATTCACAGGCATCCCGGATTTCCTTTGGGGTGTCTGATGGCTCGGCAGCTCCGAATTCAGCGTCCACAGATTCTTGGGCCGAGGCATCGAGTTCTGATGGTGGTGTCATGAACCATGTGGTCGTCGCCGGAATGTCGGGGACAAGTTCTCGGAACTCGTCCTTATCTGACACACAGGCGAAGCGTTGGGTCGCGTGAGATGGAATGAACGTGTACCCCCATCGTGCGGTGACGATGAGGAGAGGCGGATCTGGACATCGACGTCATGCCACCGTTGAGGTGCGCGGAGGGCTTGGTCGCGTACATCCGCGTAAACCTCCTCGGCGAACGCGCGGTCCCCGAGACGGAGGGCCAAGACGTTGCCAGCTATTTGGTCGAGCAGTTCGGGAGGTGCCACACGTTTGAGGTCGTTGTTTTCGACGGCGAATCCACGGACGACGACGTCTCGGAAGACCCACCTCCCGTGGTGAGTTTGGCAGCTTATGGTACGGCTCGTGCGACGCCGGTTTTTAGATGCTTATCGATGAGCCAATTCGGGAACTTCGGCACGTCGCTGCAGCCCCGTTCGACTCGCCCTGTGACAAGCGCCCGCCTTACCATCGCCCCAAGCCGTCGCGATCACGCGCGGCCCGGCCGGTTTCCGGTCCACCGAACTGCCACGAGAGGGATCCGACATGCCGGAGAGAATTCAGTACGGGCCGGGGAAAGACCAGTGGGGTGACCTCTATCTTCCGGAGGGGACGGCGCGCGGCGTCGTGGTCGCGATCCACGGCGGCTTCTGGCGGGAGCGGCACACGGCGGAGGACACCGTCGACGAGTCCGAGGATCTGGCGGCCCGCGGCTTCGCCGTCCTCAACCTGGAGTACCGCCGCGTCAGTGACTCCGAGGGGGCGGGCGACGGCGGGTGGCCCGCGACGGGTGAAGACATCGTCGCCGGAATCCGCGCCCTGCAGGACACCGCGGTGAGCGGGCTTCCCATCGTGCTGCTGGGCCACTCCGCGGGCGGTCAGCTCGCCGCCTGGGCCGCAGGTCAGGTCGGGGTCGCGGGCGTGGTCAGCCAGGCAGGTCCTCTGGCGCTCACCGAGAGCGCGCGACTCGGCATCGGGGACGGGGCCACCGTGAACTTCCTCGGTGCCACGCCCGAGGAGAACCCCGCGGTGTACGAGCAGGCGGACCCGCTCAAGAACATCCCCTTGAGCGTGCCGCTCATCGCGCTGCACCCGGGCCTCGACAAGATCGTGCCCTTCTCGTTGTCGCAGCAGTACGTCACTGCGGCGCAGGAGGCCGGAGCCGACGCCCGGCTGATCCAGGTCGAAGGCGATCATCTCGCCATCATCCGGCCCGGCTCCGAGGCCTATCAGGTCAGCGTCGACGCGATTCACGCGATCCTCGGCCACCAGCTACGGTGACACCCGGCTGACCCTGTACCCCGCCCCGTCGCCATGCCATGCTGTCCTCATGGAACGCGTGACAGGTATCGGCGGGCACTTCGTGCGATCGGCCGACCCCGAGACTCTGACCGCCTGGTACCGGGACGTCCTCGGACTGGACCTCGACCAGCACGGCCTCTGGCAGCAAGAAGCCGGCCCCACGGTCTTCGCCGCCTTCCCTGCCGACACCGACTATTTCGGATCCCAGACCCAGCAGGTGATGTTCAACTTCCGGGTCAGGGATCTGGACGCCATGCTCGCTCAGCTCCGGGACAAGGACGCGAACGTGGTGGACGACGTACAGGAGATGGAGGGCGTCGGCCGCTTCGCGTGGGTCATCGACCCGGAGGGCAACCGGATCGAGCTCTGGCAGGCGGAATGACCAGCGCTGATTGACCGAAACGGACCGACCCACCCGGCCACCGCATCCCGAACAGCCCCCGACGGCGCCGCTCACCTCTGAGGTGAGCGGCGCCGTCGTCGCTCTCAGGGAAGGTGCGGGGGAGTGTGATGAGGACCTCAGGGGCAAAAGATTGCACCAGGCAACTAATGGTGCAAAAATACACTATGTGAGTAATAGTGCAAACATTGAGGGCGGGCTCCGTGAACGCAAGCGCGCGGCGACGCGTCAGGCGATCACCGCGGCCGCGCGATCCCTCACGGCGGCCCACGGCCTGAGCGGTTTCACCGTGGAGGAGGTCTGCGAGCAGGCAGGCATCTCCCGTCGCACGTTCTTCAACTACTTTCACACCAAGGAGGACGCCGTGATCGGCGCCTTCTCGGATGAACTGCCCCACGACGCGCTCGAGACCTTCGCCGCGAACCCCCGGCGTGAAGAGGGGAGGATCTCCGGCACGCTGCTGGAGGCGCTCTTCCGCTTCACCGTGGACGTCGTGACCCGTTCCACCGTCAGCCCGACGGAGATCCGCCAACTGATCGCGGCCATCGCCGCAGAGCCCCAGCTGCTGGGCCGCCTCACCGCGGAAGGGGAGGCCCGGGAGCGGCAGTTCGCGGAGCTCGTTGCCTCCCGCGAGGGCTTGCCGGTGGACCACCCGGAGATCGTCATGGCCGTCGCCATCTTCAGCGCCGTCTGCAAGAAGACCAACCAGACCTTCTTCTCCGAGGACAACACCACCCCGTACCGCGAACTGCTGGCCCGGAACCTCCGTGCCGCCCGCGCACTCTTCGACCACTCTTCCGACTCCTTCGACGCCCCTTCTTCTGACATCCCCTCTTCTGACACCCCCGAGGACCGCCCATGAGCACCACCACCAAGGCAGCGCAACCCCTGCTGCTGACCCAACGAAGAATCTGGATCATCTTCTCGGCCCTGATCGCCGGGATGCTGCTGTCCAGCCTCGACCAGACCATCGTCTCCACCGCGATGCCGACCATCGTCGGCAAGCTCGGAGGCGTCGAGCACCAGGCGTGGATCACCACCGCCTATCTCCTGGCGACCACCATCGTCATGCCGATCTATGGCAAGTTCGGCGACGTCCTCGGCCGCCGCAACCTCTTCCTGGTCGCGATCGGCCTGTTCACCGCGGCGTCCGTCGGCTGTGCGTTCGCCACCGACTTCTGGTCGTTCGTGATCTTCCGCGCCATCCAGGGCCTGGGCGGCGGTGGTCTCATGATCCTCTCGCAGGCGATCATCGCGGACATCGTGCCCGCCAAGGAACGTGGCAAGTACATGGGCCCGCTGGGCGCCATCTTCGGCCTCTCCGCCGTCGCCGGCCCGCTGCTGGGCGGCTTCTTCGTGGACCACCTCACCTGGGAGTGGGCCTTCTACATCAACATCCCGATCGGCATCGCGGCCTTCGCGATCGCCTGGTTCACGCTGACGCTGCCGAACAAGAAGGCCGAGAAGCGCATCGACATCCTCGGCGTGCTGCTGCTGTCCGCCGCCACGGCCTGCCTCATCTTCTTCACTGACTTCGGCGGCAAGAAGGACGAAGGCTGGGATTCGCCCACCACGTGGCTGTTCGGCGCGGGGCTCCTCGTGGCCGCCGTCCTGTTCGTACTCGTGGAGCGCAAGGCCGAGGATCCGATCATCCCGCTGAGCCTGTTCAAGAACCGCATCTTCATCAACGCCACGGCCATCGGCTTCACGCTCGGTCTCGGCATGTTCGCGGCCATCGCCTTCGTCCCGACGTTCCTTCAGATGTCCTCCGGCACCTCCGCAGCCGTCTCCGGCCTGCTGATGCTGCCCATGATGGTCGGCCTGATGGGGACCTCGATCTTCTCCGGTATCCGCATCTCCAAGACCGGCAAGTACAAGATGTACCCGATCCTTGGTGCCGTGCTCACCATCGCGGCCATGCTCTGGTTCACCACGCTCACGGCCGCCACTCCCATCTGGGTGATCTGCATCCAGCTCTTCATCTTCGGCGCCGGCCTCGGCCTGATCATGCAGGTGATCGTCCTGGTGGTGCAGAACGCGGTCCCGGCCGAACAGATCGGCACCGCCACCAGCACCAACAACTACTTCCGCGAAGTGGGGGCCTCCCTCGGTGTCGCCGTGTTCGGGTCCCTCTTCACCACCCGTCTCGCCGACTCGCTGACCAAGGCGTTCACCGGCGCCGGCGCCTCGACCGAGCAGGCGTCCCAGGCCACCAAGACGCTGGATCCGCAGACGCTGTCCCAGCTGCCGTCCGCCGTCCGCGACGCGATCGTGAACGCCTACGCCGACTCCCTGGCCCCGGTCTTCTGGTACCTCATCCCGTTCATCGCGGTGGCGCTGCTGCTGGCCATCACGCTCAAGCAGATCCCGCTGTCCGACACAGCCGGCATGGTCGCCCGCGGCGAGGCCGTGGGCGGCGAAGAGGCGGAGCGCCTCGAGGCCGAGCGTCTGAGCGGCACCCCGGCGTCGGACGCCCCGGTCCTGCTCGTGGAGGATGAGCACGAGAAGGACGACGACGCCGAGCTCGCCTCGCCGCGCAGCTGACGTCCCGCACGTGACGCGCAGCCCGTGTCACGGAAGAAGGGTGGCCGCACCTCAGGTGCGGCCACCCTTCCGTGTATCCCGTGGCAGGTGTGCCCCGCTGTCAGCAATCCAGCAGTCCCTGGCCGGAGCGTGGTGAGGGCGCAGTCCTACTCACCGCACAGTCGTCCTCAGAGCACGATCGTCATCGGGGAGCGGTCGGATCCGGGAGTGTCCTGCGACGCGAATCCCACACCGTACGGCAGCGTTCCGGAGGGGTCTTTCGGGAAGTCATCACCGGAGAGCCGGGTGGATATCTCGCCCACGAGCGCGGGTTCGCGCCGGGTCTCCTTGAGCAGCAGGGGACCGGTCAGCGGATGCGCTTCGTCCTGATGAGCGCGGGACTTCTTCCGTTCCGCGTGGCGCTTCTCGACGAAGGCCCGGAACCGTTCCAGATCTTCGCGGACACTCGTCGGCTCCAGCCGGAACAGCGACACGGTGTGTTCCGCGGGTTCGCGTGGATCCCAGATGACATCCACGGTGATCCGCGTGAGTTCGGGTTCCAAGGAATCGAAGAGCAACTGGCCGTGGCTTTCGAGGCCGTCGCTGCAGTCCCAGCGGATCAGGCGGTCGGGACGCTGCTCCTCGATGGTCGTCTTGATCGTGCGGTGCTTGCCGTCGATCTCGGCGGTGAGGAGGGCCGGAGCATCCTCCTGCCGCTCGACGGACACGAGGTGCTTCATGAACTGGGGAAAGAGCTCGAACTCGGCCCATTGCTCGTAGCTGAGCCATAACGGGGCTCTGACGTCGATCTCTTCCTGTATCTGTGCCAACTGCATCATCTCCTTGAGGAATGTGGAACTGCGCTCCGTCCGTTGAGACGGGTGTCCGGCGGTGGCGTGCCGGGGCGCGTGAGGTGAACGGGTCAGACTGCCAACGACAGCTCGCGCTCGACGCGCGGAACGCGCAGTTCCTCCGCCATGGAGCGAGAGGTGATGTCGATCCGCAGGTGCCGGTGGTGGGCGTCGCGGAGGGCGGCCAGGTAGAATGACCTTCTTTCCGGACGGGAGCAGGCCGGCGTCGTCTGGCAGAGCATGAACACGATCCGGTCACCGTGCATCTGGTAGCGGGCGACCCCGATGACGGTGCCATTGCGGTACATCTCGAACTGGGACTGAACGACGTTGTCGACGATGTGCTCGTTCCGGCTGATAAGACGCATGATCTTCTCCTGACGTGCGGTGCGAGTGCGGGGGACGGAGCGGGCTCTGACGCCGCGCTCCTGGTGCCGTGGGTGGGGCCGGCTGGGCGGCGATGGTCAGCTGCTGCTGTTCCTCAGTTCCGGGTGCTCCGCGGTCAGCATCCAGTGGAGCTGTTCAAGGGTTTGGAGGACGTCGTGCAGAAGGTCCGCCGACGTGGGATCCTCCTCGTCCACCGCGTCGTGCACGGCCCGGGTGGTGGCGGCCGCCGCTTGCAGCCGCTCGCCGATCGTGGCGACGACGGCGTCGGTGCTCACGAGGCCCGGAGGGAACTCCGTGAGCGTGGTGGTCTCCGTGACGGTGCTGGAGCGGCCGTCAGGTTCGGCTTCCAGCGCCCTCAGCCGTTCGGCGATCCGGTCGGAGAGGAGGCGGGAGGCGGCGACGATTTCGTCGAGTTGCAGGTGCAGGTCCCGGAAATTGGGACCCACGACATTCCAATGCGCTTCCTTGCCCTGAATTCCCAGGGCGATGAGGTCGACCAACACTGTTTGTAAGTGGTGTGCGAGTTCGGGTGATGCCTTCATGCGCTGATCCCTCCATCAAAGCGTCTGCCGGCGGTTGGAAGGTAACGTAACTGAAATAACGATAGCTTGACAAGCTAGTAAAAAACAAGGGATCGGCGTAGGCTCGCAACATGGGACACCACGAGAAGGAAACTGACCGAGATCCCCGCCCTCAGGACGAGGGGCATGACGTGGGGAAACAGACCCCGGACCGCGGGAACGGCGGGGCCGCGTCTGACAAGGACCAGGATCGCCGCAGTGCGGAAGAGGTTCCGGACGGCTCCGGAACCGATCTGGACGAGCGACATGAGCCGGAAGCGGATCGCTTCGACGCCGGCTGAGGCGCACGGCCCGGGCGCGGACCCTGAGAGTGCTGTCCGTGACTCATGAACTTTCATGAAGGAGAAATCGTGCCTGACAAGAAGAATCCATCATTGAAGGACCCGGAACTCTATGAGGAGCTCCGTGAGGACGGGGCTTCCAAGAGCAAAGCAGCCAGAATATCCAATGCCGCAGCCAAGAAAGGCCGCAGTGCAGTCGGCCGTAAAGGCGGAAAATCCGGCGACTATGAGGACTGGACGGTCAAGGAGCTCAAATCCAAGGCCAAGGAAATCGGGTTGAAGGGGTATTCGGATAAGCGCAAGTCGGAACTGATCGACGCGCTCCGCAACTCCTGAACGAATATCCATTCCTGACCTTCGCACCACCGGAAGTGCACGGAGCGGCCCCGGGACTTCGGTCCCGGGGCCGCTCGCTGCCGTTCTCAGCTCGCTGTCGTGCTCAGGAAGAACCGTCACTCGCCTTCCTGGCGTCGCCTTCTTCTTCCACGTCCTCCACGGCGGCGTGCACCCGCGGGCCGATGAACGCGACCGCCAGGAAGAGGAGGGCGAGCACCCCGATCGCCGCGACCGCGCAGACGGTGGCCGCCGTCCTGCCGGCCACGACGTCGACCGTGAAGGTCAGCGTGCCGGCCACCAGGAGGGGGAGCAGTACCAGGACCGTCTTGCTCGCGCGGTCCGCCAGGCCCACCAGCGACCCGCGCTGATGATGGCGGAAGACGCGCCGGTGGACGGCCACGGGCAGGAGCGTGATGATCGTGGTGGCCGCGGCCAGGAGGACGAGCCCCAGATACAGCACCTTGTCGAACGAGTCGAGGGACGCGAAACGCTGCTGAAAGGGCAGCGTGAACAGGAAGCCGCCGATAATCTGCGCGGCCGTCTGCGTGACGCGGAGCTCCTGCAGGAGCTCGCTCCAGTGCCGGTCCAGACGATGCGTCTCGGACTCGCGGCGCTGGTAGTCGTCGTCGCTGTCTTCCATCCTTCACCTCCTGTAGGGCCGCAGCAGCGGCTCTCTCCTTACGGGCTGGGAATGCCGCCGTTCGCGTTGAGTGTCTCGCCCACCACGTAGCTGGACTCGGAGGACGCCAGGAAGACGTAGCACGGGGCCATCTCCGCCGGATGGCCGGCCCGGCCGAGCGCGGTGTCCTTGCCGAATTCGGGCAGGCTCTCTTTGAGCTGCCCGCCGCTGATCTGCAGCGCCGTCCAGACGGGACCCGGTGCCACGGCATTCACCCGGATGCCCTTTGGGGCCAGTTGCTGGGCGAGACCCTTGGTGAGGTTGTTGATCGCGGCCTTGGTGGAGGCGTAGTCCAGGAGATCCGCGGAGGGCTTGTACGCCTGGATCGACGTGCTGGCGACGATGCTCGACCCGGGTGGCATGTGCGGCACCGCGGCCTGGATGAGCCGGATCATTGCGAAGACGTTGATCTGGAACGTCTCCACGAACTGTTCCTCCTCGATCTCGTCGAGCTGGGCGGTGGCGACCTGGCGCCCGGCATTGCTCACCAGGATGTCGAGTCCGCCGAGCCCCTCCACGACGTCGGCGACGAGCGCCGCCGGCGCATCCGGGTCCGTGAGGTCGGCCGGGAGCGTGAGCGCCTTGCGCCCGGCCTTCTCGATGAGCCCGGCGATCCTGGCCGCGTCATCCTCTTCCTCGGGGAGGTAGGAGATGGCGACATCCGCCCCTTCCCGGGCGAAAGCGATGGCGACGGCGGCCCCGATCCCGGAGTCTCCGCCGGTCACGAGAGCCTTTCGGCCCTCCAGGCGGCCCAGCCCGCGGTAGTAGTCGTCCCCCAGATCCGGCTCGGGGGTCATCAGAATCTCCAGGCCGGGGGGCTCCTGATGCTGGATGGGAGGAGTCACCTCCGGGAACAGCGTGACGGGGTCGCGGAACGTGTACTGATCACTCATGGTTCAATTCCTCCAATTGCGCTGTTTACAGTGCGGATGATCGTTCGCTGTGTCACAACGAAGCGGGGTTCGGTTCGCCGACGACTCGCTCCTCGGCCCGAAAAGCAAAAGAGCGCCAGCTCACCGGGCCTTCCGGGGCATAGACTTGCTGCCGGGGGCGATGTATCTAGATCGTCTAGTAGGTAGAGAGCGGAAGGGGAATGGTGGCCTATGGCACTGGAACTCATCAACAGAAGCTGGCTTGAGGGAGGCGAACAGGATCGCGTCCTGTCCGCGCTCCACCTGCTGAGGGAGTTCGTGGTGGTGGAAGCCGAAACCCGCACGAACCTCATGGCGGACCTGAAGATCAAGAGCAACGACCTCTCGGCCTTGCGTTTCGTCCTGGACGGGTCGGATGAAGGGGCGGTCAGCCCCCGTGCGCTCGGACACCACCTCGGCATCACCTCCGCCTCCACCACGGCCCTCGTCAACCGGCTCGAGCACGCGGGATACCTGCGCCGCGAACCGGACCCCAAGGACCGCCGGGGACTGGTGCTCCACACCACGCAAGCGGCGCGGGTGCTGCTCGAATCCAGCCTCCAGCGGCAGGTGTCATCCCTGCTCACTGCGGCCGGATCCTTCAACGCCGACGAACTTGCCGTCGTCGAGGACTTCCTCCAGGCGGTCACCGAAGCCCTCCGGTCCTGATGGTCACACCGTCGGCGGGTCCGTCAACGGGGGCTGCCCCGGAGGCGGGCCGGCGTCAGCGGAAGTGATCGTTCCCTGCCAGCCGCCGCTCGCTTGGTGGCGTTGCTCGATGTACTTCTTGAAGTTCGCCAGATCCTGGTGAACGCTGACCTGGTCCAGGCGGAAGAGAGAGCCGATCGCCTCCACCACGTCTTCCGGATTCCACAGGATGGTGACGTCCAGCCGGGTGGCGTCCGGACCGACGGGTTCGAATCGGATCTCGCCATGATGAGCCGGACGGTCGGTGTCCTGCCAGCGGATGACCTGGTCCGGCCTCTGCTCCTGAATCCGTGCGGTGAAGGCGCGGCGGATGCCGCCGATCGTGGTCGTGAATCTGACCAGGTCGTCCTCCAGCTGCTCGGTTTCGGCGACGTGGTCCATGAACTCGGGGAAGAGCTCGAACTGGGTCCACTGGTCATACGCGGTCCAGAGGGGGACGTCGACCTCGACGGTTTCGTGAATCTGTGCCATGGTGCTGGCCTCCTGATGCTGTCTGGGGGACGGCGGTGTCGTCCGACCGCCCGTCAGAGACGGGTCTGTCCGTTGGGGCTGGTCTGCCTGTCTTGAATGAGCTGCCCGTTCTGAATGAGCTGGGCGCGGGCCGTTCCGTTCAGGACGTCCGGGCACCCTGGTGGCTGTTCCGGCCACCCCGCACCTTGGCCTCGTGGGGCTGTGCTTCGGCACCCTTGCGTCCTGCTTCGTGGGGATCGGCGCCGTGTTCTGAGCCGAACTTGCCGGTGCTGGCCTCGCCACCGCGACGGGCCTGCTCCTCGGTGTCCTTGCGGTTTCCGAACTGCCCGGGGTTCTTCGTGTCAGCCATGCTGTTCTCCTTTCGAATGACTGTGCCGGTGGCCGCTTTCCGCGACCGTGATTCCAGCCAAACAGGCGTGCGGTGCTCGACGGTAGCCCTGTGGTTCCAGCGGCCGCAGCGGTACACTGTGTGGTTTGTTTTCCGTGCTTCCGGACTGCTTGCGGACGCGCGGGAGGGCCGGGCCGGCCGCCTTCGAATGGCAGAATGCGACCATGACGGAAGACCCGATTCCCCACACGACGGCGGTGCAAGCCCTCCGCGACCACGTGCTCGCCGCCCTCCACCCCGACGACGGATCGGCACCGCTGTTCTCCGCCGCCGTCGTCCTGGTGAGTGACGAGGGGGAGGTGCTCGCGAGAGAGGCCCACGGACTGACCGTCGACTACCAGGACGAGAGCGGCGCTCGTCGACGTGGCGCACCGGTCACGCCGGACACCCTGTTCGACCTGGCGTCGATCACCAAAGCGTTCGTCAGCGCCACGGCGCTCGTGGAGTTCGAGGACCGCGGCTTTCTGAAGGCCGGGCCGGACGGCCTGCGGATCCCGGTGAGCACATGGCTGCCGGAGTACCGCGGGCTGCCGCCGGTGACGGTCCTCGACTTGCTGACGCACCGGGCCGGCCTGCCGAGCGAATGGGAACACAACGATCCGGGGCCCGACGCCTGGGAACGGTTCCGAACCGTGCTGCCCACCGGCCCCGCCGGCGTCACCCACGCCTATTCGTGCGTCGGGTACATCTGGCTGGGCCTGTGTCTGGAGGCCGGGACCGGCAAACCTCTCGACGAAGTCGTGGGGGAGCGCATCCTGCGCCCGCTGGGCCTCACGAACACCGGCTATCGGCCTTCGGTTTCACTGGACGGGATCGCGGCGACTGAATTCCAGCCGGGCCGGGGACTGGTCCACGGACAAGTGCACGACGAGACCGCCTGGGCTCTGGGCGGGGTGAGCGGCAATGCCGGTCTGTTCAGCACCGCCGGTGACCTGCTCACCTTCGCCGAGATGCTGCGGAACGGCGGTGTCCATGAGGGCCGCGAGGTGCTCCGTCCGGAAGTGGCCGCTCTCCTCACGACGCCCGTGCCCGGACCACTTGCGGGGCCGTACGAGCAGGCCTTAGGGCTCCGTGTGGGTGAGCCGTGGCTCCGCGCGCTGGCACCGGACAGCATCCGGATTCCTGCAGGGCACGGCGGCTACACCGGAACGGCCTTCGGATTCGTGCCGGGAGGACGGCGAACAGTGGTCCTGCTGACCAACCGCGTCCACCCGCAGCGGGGCGAGGACGAACGGTTCGCCGCTTTCCGTCAGAAGCTCATGGAGCTGGCCGGAGGCGTCTGAGCGAAGGTCAGGCGGTGCCGCTGATGACCGGCATGGCGCGCTGGAACCCTCCGGTTTCGATCAGCTGCACGACGGCGGCCCCGACCCGGGCGCGCGGCGTGAACAGCTCGGCCGGGCCGTGGGGAGTGAGGTTCACCGTGCCCTGGTGGTTCCCGCCCGTGAGCTTCAGGACCCGGAGGATCGTGTAGTCCACGGTGCTCTCCTGCAGGATCCGCACGTGCTCCTTGCCGTCGGCGATGCGCTTCGGATCCACGACGCCGATCGCGAAGTTGGCGGCCCGGTCGAAGATCGGGATGCGGTCCCCGGGGAGACGGACGCCGGTCCCGGTGAGGGAGATGAGGCGAGTCTCCGGCTGGCGCGTGGAGACGATGTCCACGCAGTGCTGAATAGCGACGGACTGCACGTCGGCACTGGAGCGGCGGTTGTGGCCGATCATGCTGACCGCCACCTCGGCCCCGTCCAGGAGCGTCCCGACCTCGTCCTTGTTCCTTGCGTCGCAGCGCGCCACCTCCAGGTGGGGGTGCTCCGGCAGGGTTGATGCGGACCTGACGCCCGCCCGGACCCGGAATCCGGCCTCCAGCAGAGCGGCCACGCACGCCTGGCCGGAACGTCCCTGAGCAGCGAGTACAGCGATCAACGGCTTCATGATCCCAGCGTATCGGGGCGCAAGCCGGTCCGGGGGAATGGGTTCCGACGGGTCTGTCCGGAAGACGCCTCAGGCCGTCCCCGAAATAGGGGGACGGCCTGAGCGAAACCGTGCGAAACGGCGGTGCGCCTCAGCGGGTCAGGACCCAGGACACCGCGTCGAAGGCGTTCACGGTCCAGAGCAGCTTCTCGCCGTCCTGCGGGGTCGGCCAGCTCGAGAGCTTCGCGGCCACGACGCCGGCGGACCGGTTCACGTACACCATCTGTCCGTGGATGCCGAGGGCCAGCAGGGGATTGGATCCCTCGCGGGGGAACCAGAACCCGTTGCGGTACATGCCACCTGGCATGAGCGTGGGCTCGGGTGCGTTCGCGAAGGCGTCCCGGCTGTCGGGGCCGCCGGCGAACGTGTCCGCGACCCACCAGGACGGGAGCACCGGAGTGTCATCAAGCGCGAAGCCGTCCCGCAGGAACAGGTTGCCGAAGCGTGCCAGATCCCGCAGCCCGGCCGAGACGCCGCCGTCGAACATGCCTTCACCGGCGCTGTCCACGCCCACGTGCGCTCCGAGTTCGGCGCCCAAGGGCTGCCAGAGCCGCTCGGACATGAGGTCTGCCGCGTGACGGCCGGTGGCGCCTTCGAGCACGAAACCGAGAGCGTCGGTTTCACACGACTTGTAGTCGAAGGCCCCGCCGTGGTCGCGGTCCTTGCCCAGGCTCGCCAAGAAGTCCAGCAGGGTGGCCGGGGCGTTCGGGTGCCGCCGTGGAGCCCAGCCGATGGCCTGTTCCAGAAGCCGCACTTCGGCGTCGGGGTCCAGATACTTCTCCGAGAAACGGACGCCCGTCCGCATGTCCATGAGGTGACGGACGGTCGCGCCCTCGTAGCCGGACCCGGCCAGAGCCGGGACGTAGCTGGTCACGAGCGCGTCGGCATCCAGTTCCCCGCTGCCCTGGAGCGAACCCGCCACCGAGGTGGTGAGGGACTTGCTCACGGACATGAGGAGGTGGACGCTCGCAGGCGTCATGGTGTTGAAGTAGCCCTCGCCCACGAGGGCGCCGTCCTTGGTCACCACCCAGCCGTCGGTGAAGGTGTTCTCCAGGACCTCGGCGAACGTCGCCGTCCGGTCCTCCCACGGATGGGGGACCGGCACAGCGGACAGGTCGACCGGGGCCGGGGGCAGGACGGTGGCGCGAACGCCCCGCGGGATGGACCGCACCGGAAGGAACGTGGCGATGTTCTGCATCGACCAGTTGAGGTGCGGAGCCAGCTGCCACTGGTCCAGAGGAGGGGCTGCCGGAGTGCTCGGTTGGCCGGTGCTCATGCCGTAGCTCTCGTCTGCAAACATTCCACCAAGTATGGCATGGGTAATTTAATTCCCTTTCGCGGGAGCGGGCCATTTCACGGGTTCGGAATCCGGGAGCGGGGTGGCGCGGTACATGCTCCGGATCGACTCGATGAGGTGGCGCGCATGGATCGTCAGCCCGCCGTGGGAGCCCTGAAGACGGCCCTTCGTGACCAGGATCCCGAGGTCGGCGCCCTTCCACCGGTAATCACCCGGACCATAAATCCGCAGGTAGAACGCTTCCGACTCGTTGTTGACCAGATGCCAGTCCAGCTCGCGGTGCGCGAAGACGAACCGGCCCTGCCCATCCAGCACGTACAGACCGGTGGTGGGGGCGGCGTCGATGTGCTCCACGGTCTTGTCCGTGTGCTTGATCACCATGTGGCTCCACTCGTCCTCGGACGCGAGTTCCTCCCACCGGGCGTTGATCTCATCGACGTCCAGGGTGAACTCGACGCCCGAGTACTCGAGCAGGTGGAAGACGAAGAGCGGCACGTCGGCATAGGCGCCCGCCGTCACGTTGGTGATGGCGGAGGCGCCACTGATGCGGGGGTTCAGTTCACCCAGGTACACCTCGTCAGTGTCCGTGTCGAGCAGGACGTCCACCTCGAAGAAGCCGCGGTAGCCCTCCTTGGCGAGACGGTCACCGAGCTTCCGCACGAGTTCCGTGGTGGCATGACGGGCCTTCTCGGCCAGGACGTCCGGATACATCTCGTTTCCGGCCCAGCCGCCGCGGTACGGGGTGAGTGCCTTGTGACCGGTGATCTCGGTCATGCACGGTCCCACGATGGTGCCGTGGTGGGTGATGACGGCCTCGACCGCGATCGGCCGGTTGTTGATCCGCTTCATGATCTTCACCTCCTCGCCCCGGAGGTGTTCGGCCACTGCGTCGAACTCCTCTTCCGAGGTCACGAAGTAGGTGGTCTTCCCCGAGTCGCCATAGGCGGTCTGAATGACGAGGTCGGTGCCGAGCTTCGCCGCCTTGGTCGCCTTCACGACGTCGGCCCAGTTCTCCACCGTCGTCATCACGTTCGGCACGCTGTCCACACCGGCGGACGTGGCGATGCGGGTGGTCTCCATTTTGGAGTCGAGACGTTCGCGCAGCGCGGCCGGCGGAAGGATCAGCTCGTAGCCGAGTTCCTGGCAGATGTGCTCGGTCTCCTCATTGAAGAAGACCATGACGATCTTGGGGTGGACGCCGGCGGGTGTGCGGTGTTCGATGTGCGCCCGCACTTCGTGATTGGTCAGGAGCCAGTTGTTGATCTCCTCGCCGCTCTGGAACTCGATGTACGGCTTGTCCGCGGGAGTGAACACGCGGGGGTGCGTGCCTTCCCAGCTGTCGTAGTAGGTGATGTAGGAGAAGCCGCGCACCCAGCGGTCGAGGCCCAGAAGGTTGAACGCCGAGGCGCCCACGAAGAAGATGGGGGATTCGTCCGTCCGGAAGAAGTGCCGGATCTCGGACATGTTGTTCAGGTGCCGGCCGTCGCCCTTGCTGCGGTTGCGGATACGGGGAGCCGGTTTGCTGGTGCGCGAACGGCGCGGCGCGGGGATGCGTTTGGTGAGGGCGCCCCGGACGCCGGACGTCTTGGCGGGGCCGGTTTTGACGTCCGGAGCGACGACGGCGGCGACCGTGGGTTCGAGGGTCGGCGCGACCGG
Source organism: Arthrobacter woluwensis (assembly GCF_030816155.1). Classification (NCBI taxonomy): domain Bacteria; kingdom Bacillati; phylum Actinomycetota; class Actinomycetes; order Micrococcales; family Micrococcaceae; genus Arthrobacter; species Arthrobacter woluwensis. Next base: position 973,780 of record NZ_JAUSXR010000001.1, read on the forward strand.
TTCGAGAGTCGGTGTCGGTTCGGGCGGAATGGCCGTCGCAGCGGCCTTCCTGGCGCGTGGCGACGAGGTGCCTGCGGTGGTGTCCTGCTGGCTGTCTGCTCCGCAGGACGCTGCTTTCCGGACCATGGCGATTCCTTCCCTCCGGGGGTACGTAGCGTCATCTTGGCATGTGACCCAGGTCGCACCAAGAATGTTCCAGCCGCCCCCGGTTTATGTCGGCGGCGCCGGGATTATTGCGGCTCGGGCACGGGTGCCGCGCACCCTTTACCCGGCCCGCAAAGTGGGATAAGTTACTCATGAGTAACATCAATTCCTGTGGAGGGATCATGGCCAAGGCCGAGCTGGACATCAACAATCTGCCGTATGCGGATGGCGACTTCTTCGCCTTCGAACAACTGCTCTCCGACAAGGAGCGCGACCGCCTGAGCGAGATCAGGACCTGGCTCGACCGTGAGGTCCGGCCCATCGCCGTGGATTGCTGGAACCGCGGTGAATTCCCCATGGAACTCATCCCGAAGCTCGCCGAGCTGGACGTGATGAGCCCGGTGCGCCGCCAGGGGTATTCGAACCTGTTCGCGGGGATCGTGCACGCTGAGTTCACGCGCGCGGACACCTCCATCGCCACCTTCATGGGAGTCCACGACGGGCTCTTCACCGGCTCGATCGAAGCCCTCGCCTCGGAAGAGCAGAAGGAGGCCTGGCTGCCGGACATCTACGCCATGAAGAAGATCGGCGCCTTCGGGCTGACCGAGCCTCTCGGTGGTTCCGATGTGGCCGGTGGCACGCGCACCACCGCGCAGAAGGACGGGGACACCTGGATCCTCAACGGCGCCAAGCGCTGGATCGGGAACGCCACCTTCTCGGACTACGTGGTCATCTATGCCCGCGATGTGGCGGACAACCAGGTCAAGGCCTTCCTGGTCGACACCACGCTTCCGGGCTACCGCGCCACGAAGATCGAGAACAAGATCTCGCTCCGCACCGTGCAGAACGCGGACATCGTGCTGGAGAACCTCGTGGTGCCGGACAGTCACAAGCTCGCGGGCGGCAACAGCTTCCGCGACACCAACAAGGTTCTCAAGGTCACCCGCCTGGCGGTCGCCTGGCAGGCGGTGGGACAGCAGCTCGCCGCGTTCGACGTCGCGCGGCGCTATGCGGTGGAGCGTCACCAGTTCGGCCGCCCGCTCGCCTCGTTCCAGCTCGTGCAGGAACAGCTCGTCAAGATCCTCGGCAACGCGGTCAGCTCCATGGGGATGATGGTCCGGCTGTCGCAGCTCGAGGACGCCGGTGTCGCGAAGGACGAGCAGTCCGCACTGGCCAAGGCCTTCACCACCGCACGGATGCGTGAGTCGGTGGCGATCGGCCGCAGTCTCCTGGGTGGCAACGGCATCGTCACCGATTACGAGATCGCCAAGATCTTCGCCGACGCGGAGGCCATCTACTCCTATGAGGGCACGTACGAGATCAACACCCTCGTGACGGGCCGCGCCATCACGGGCATCTCCGCCATCGTCTGACGTCAGCACTCCCGAGGAGTCCGGGCGGCGGCTCGTCCGTCGCCGCGACGATCCGCTCCACTTCCAGGCCGGTTCCCCAGGGGGGAGCCGGCCTGCGGCGTGAGAAGGCTTCGTCCCTCGGTCCTCATCCCCACGGGAGAAGGATCGAGGGCCGGAGGTCCTGAATGAAGCGCAGGGGATCCACGTACTCGTCCTCCTGCCGCACGCCCCAATGGACGCAGACGGAGGCGGCGCAGTGTCCCGGACGGAGCGAACCGATCCGCTGCCCCTTGCGCACGGCGTCGCCGGGTTTCAGCTCACTTTCGACCGGTTCGAAGCTGCTCTTCAGATCGTGACCGTGGTCGATGGTGATGACCGGGCGGTCCACGACCGTGCCACGGAAGCTGACCACGCCGTCGGCGGGGGAGAGGACGGCGGCGCCGTTCCCCTCAGAGGCCCTGAGGTCGACTCCGCGATGACCGCTCAGCCAGGGCTGGTCCGGCGGGTCGAACAGTCGGACCACATCGTGGCGCAGCGGCCGTCCGGGACGCTCCAGGGGCCAGGCCCAGGATGAGGCGGACCCGGCCGTCGAACTGTGCGACGAGGAAAGGATTTCTCCCGGGGAACCCGCCGCGGCGGACACAGGTGCCGCCGCCAGCAGCGATGCCACCAGAACGCCCGCCCGGACGGCGGGGAGTGCGGCGCCCCGGCGCCGTCGTGGTGGACGCCCTGGCGGCGGACAGCCTCGTCGCCGATCCATGGTCTGTGTGCTCGTCATGACTCCACTGTCGCCGGGGTTCGGACACGGGGGAACGAGGCTGATGACGTATGTGGAGAGGCGAGCCGCGGCGCCGTGTGGAGAGCGGGGCGGGTAGTGCCCGTGTAGTACACTGGGGACTGCAGTCTTCTGTGCCCTGCGCCTGCCCGGTGAAGGTCATGCCGACTGACTTCGCGTGTCCATCCTCGCAGCCCCCTCAATCCGTTCGCGGAGTGATCGCTGTGGGCTGGGACTGCTCACGGTCCACGATTCCGGGTTCACCGGGACCGCGGCGAGTGGTTCCTGGGGCACCAGGAGCCCGGATGTGATGTCCGGACTGATAACCGACAAAAACACTATGGCAGGGCAAGAGTGGCCACTCGAAAGGCCCTCTCACGAGAATGCGTGACCTGCCGGAAGGAGCGATGGCATGCCCGTCGTAACCATGCGCCAGCTGCTCGACAGCGGTGTCCACTTCGGCCACCAGACCCGCCGTTGGAACCCGAAGATGAAGCGCTTCATCCTCACCGAGCGCAACGGCATCTACATCATCGACCTGCAGCAGGCTCTGTCCTACATCGACCGTGCTTACGAGCACGTCAAGGCCACTGTCGCCCACGGCGGCACCGTGCTCTTCGTCGGCACCAAGAAGCAGGCTCAGGAAGCAATCGCCGAGCAGGCCACCCGCGTGGGTCAGCCCTACGTGAACCAGCGCTGGCTGGGCGGTATGCTCACCAACTTCCAGACCGTCGCCAAGCGCATCCAGCGCATGAAGGAGCTCGAAGAGCTCAACTTCGACGACGTCGCCGGCTCCGGCTACACCAAGAAGGAGCTCCTGCTCCTCAAGCGTGAGCTGACCAAGCTCGAGGCCAACCTCGGTGGTATCCGCAACCTCACCAAGACCCCTTCCCTCCTCTGGGTGGTTGACACCAAGAAGGAGCACCTGGCGGTCGACGAGGCCAAGAAGCTGGGTATCCCGGTCGTCGCCATCCTCGACACCAACTGCGATCCGGATGAGGTCGACTTCCCGATCCCGGGCAACGATGACGCCATCCGCTCCGTGAACCTGCTGACCCGCGTTGTTGCTGACGCCGTCGCCGAAGGTTTGATCGCTCGTAACAACCGCGCAAACGGCACCGCCGAGACTGCTGAAGAGCCCCTGGCCGCCTGGGAGCGCGAGCTCCTGGAAGGCGAGAAGGCTGCTGAGGCTCCCGCTGCTGAAGCTACTGAGGCTCCCGCTGCTGAGGCTCCGGCCGCCGAGTAAGTCCCTGACTGCGACCGTTCCGGGTATCGCCCGGAACGGCTGGTGACAGGATGGCTGCCTCCGGGCGGCCATCCTGTCACGCATGTCATACCCAGATCTTTAGACGCAACAACACATTTGAGGGGTTTCCATGGCGAACTACACTGCTGCTGACATCAAGGCCCTGCGTGAGCGCACCGGCGCCGGCATGATGGACGTCAAGAAGGCTCTTGACGAGGCCAACGGTGATGCCGAGAAGGCCATTGAAATCATCCGTATCAAGGGCCTGAAGGGCGCCACCAAGCGCGAAGGCCGCTCCACCGCCGAGGGCCTCGTCGCCGCCAAGGTCGTGGGCAACGTCGGCTACATGGTCGAGGTCAACTGCGAGACCGACTTCGTCGCCAAGAGCGACAAGTTCATCTCCATCGCCGACAAGGTGCTCGCCGCCGCCGTGGCCGCCAACACCGGTGACCTGGAGACCCTGCTCGCCGCCGACGTCGACGGCAAGCCGCTGTCCGAGGTCGTCGTCGAAGAGGGCGCCGTGCTCGGCGAGAAGGTCGCCGTCCGTCGCGTGGCCCGCGTCGAGGGTGGCACCGTTGACGCCTACCTGCACAAGACCTCCAAGGACCTCCCGGCTCAGGTCGGCGTGCTGTTCGCCGTCTCCGGCACCGGTGAGGCCGCCGAGACCGCCGCTCACGACGTCGCCGTTCACGTGGCCGCCATGGCCCCGAACTACCTGACCCGTGAAGACGTTCCGGCCGAGCTGGTCGACAACGAGCGCCGCATCGCCGAGGAGACCGCCAAGGCTGAGGGCAAGCCCGAGGCTGCGCTGCCGAAGATCGTCGAAGGCCGCGTGACCGGCTTCTTCAAGGGCGAGGTCCTCGTGGACCAGGCGTTCGCGAGGGATGCCAAGAAGTCCGTGGGCGCCGTCCTCGAAGAGGCCGGCGTTCAGGCTGTGGCCGTCGCTCGCTTCCGCGTCGGCTCCTAGTCAGACATTCAGAAGGGGTGGCTACTTCGGTAGCCGCCCCTTTTGTGTGCGCACTGACGGACGGTTTCCGCCCGTCGGGTGAGGGCACACAGGCGGCGCCGCTGGCGCCGGGCTCCGCAACATATAGTGAAGACAGAACCGAGCCAGGGAGGCCCCATGGAAAACACCACCATCGCCAACGATCCGTCGCCGCGCCGCCGTCGAGTGCTGCTGAAGCTCTCCGGCGAGGTCTTCGGTGGAGGCAAGCTGGGCGTGGACCCTGAGACGGTGCGTGGCATCGCCACCCAGATCGCCGTAGCGGTCAAGAACGAGGTGGAAGTGGCCGTCGTCGTCGGCGGTGGAAACTTCTTCCGGGGCGCCGAACTGTCGCAGAGCGGCATGGACCGCTCGCGTGCCGACTACATGGGCATGCTCGGCACGGTCATGAACAGCCTCGCCCTGCAGGACTTCCTGGAGCAGGCCGGCGTCGACACCCGCGTGCAGTCCGCGATCTCGATGGCCCAGGTGGCGGAGGTCTACATCCCGCGCCGTGCGATCCGCCACATGGAGAAGAACCGCGTGGTGATCTTCGGCGCCGGAGCCGGCCTGCCGTACTTCTCCACGGACACCGTGGCGGCCCAGCGCGCCCTGGAGATCCACGCCGACGAGGTCCTGATGGCCAAGAGCGGCGTGGACGGCGTCTACACCGCCGATCCGAAGACCAACCCGGATGCCGAGAAGCTCGACGTCCTCAGCTATGACGAGGCACTGCGCCGCGACATCCGTGTGATGGACCAGACCGCCATGACCATGTGCAAGGACAACAAGCTCCCGATGCTGGTGTTCGGCATGGAGGGCGAAGGCAACGTCACCCGCGCCATCCTCGGCGAGGACCTCGGCACCCGCGTCACCCCGTAGCCGCCCGGCCTCAGCCGTCGCGAACCCCGCGGAAGTCCGGGGACGGCGGCTGCGGCTAGGATGTTTGTAGTTGTGCCTGGATCACAGGCACGTTTCACCCATGAGTTCACAGGAGAAACCGTGATCGAAGAGACCCTGCTCGAAGCGGGCGAAAAGATGGACAAGGCCATCGAGGTGGCCAAGGAAGATTTCGCCTCGGTGCGCACGGGTCGCGCGAACCCGGCTCTCTACAGCAAGGTGATCGTGGAGTACTACGGCACTCCCACGCCGCTGCAGCAGCTGGCGTCCTTCGCCGTCCCGGAGGCCCGCACCATCCTCATCACCCCGTACGACAAGACAGCTCTGCGTGACATCGAGAAGGCGTTGAGCGACTCCGAGGTGGGCGCCAACCCGTCCAACGACGGCAACGTGATCCGCGTGGTCCTGCCCGAGCTGACCCAGGAGCGCCGCAAGGAGTACGTCAAGATCGTCAAGGGCAAGGCCGAAGACGCGAAGGTCTCCGTCCGCTCCATCCGCCGCAAGGCCAAGGACACCCTGGACAAGCTCGTCAAGGACGGCGAAGCCGGCGAGGACGACGGCGCTCGTGGCGAGAAGGAACTCGACGCCCTGACGAAGCAGCACGTCGACGCCATCGACGAGCTGCTCAAGCGCAAGGAAGCTGAGCTCCTCGAAGTCTGATGACTGAGCACGCCGGGCGGCGCCGTCCCCCGCGAACAGCGCGTCCCAACCCCACACCGAAGGCAGGCCGGGATCTCCCGGCCGCCATCGGCGTGGGGCTCGGGCTGCTCGTCGTGGTGCTGGGCACGCTGTTCTTCCTTCCTCTCGGCTTCGTGGCCGTCGTGACGGGTTTCGCCTGTCTCGGCGTCTGGGAAGTCGCCCGCGCCCTGGAGAGCTACGGCATCAGGGTGACGATCGCGCCCCTCATGCTGGCCTCGATCGCGCTGCCCTTCGTGTCCTACTTCGGGGGACTGGAAGCCCTGCTGTACGGGGTCGTGGCCGGAGCCTTCGCCATCCTGGTGTGGCGGAGCTCCGAATCCGCTGAAGGCGCGGCTCCCAGTATCTATGCGAGCATCTTCATCCTGGCCTGGGTGCCCTTCTTCATCAGTTTCGCGGTGCTGGCCCTGCACACCGGGGTGGGGCAGGCGAGTCTCGGTCTGTGGCCGGGCGGCGAGGCGCCGCAGGGTGTCTACCAGCTGATGACGATGCTGCTCCTCGTGGTGGCCAATGACACCTTCGGGTACCTGGTGGGCGCCTCACTCGGGAAGCACCCCATGGCGCCGAAGATCAGCCCCAAGAAATCCTGGGAAGGGTTCGCCGGCTCGGTGGCCGGCGCCGTTCTCATCGGCGTCCTGGCCTGCGTCTTCGTCCTGGACAAGCCCTGGTGGCTGGGCGTGGTGCTGGCGATCGGCATGGTCGGCGCCGCCACAGCGGGTGACCTGGCCGAGTCCATGGTCAAGCGGGAACTCGGGGTCAAGGACATGAGTTCGATCCTGCCCGGCCATGGCGGTGTCATGGACCGGCTGGATTCGGTTCTCTTCGCGTCGCCGGTGGCCTTTATCCTGTTCCATGTCTTTGAAAACGCACATTGATGCCGGATGAAGACACCGCATCACGTACTTTCCGTAAGGGGAAATCCATGACAGAAGCGAGCAGCGGCAAGATCCCCGCGACCTTCCGCCGTGTCGAGCGCTCCAGCTATGGCTACAGCGTGGCGCAGGTGGACGACTTCATGGAGCGCGGGCGGGCGGTCTTCGAAGACCCTGACCATGACCGGCCCCTCACCAGCACCGATGTGCGCAAGGTGGCCTTCGACCCGGCCCGCGGCGGCTACGAGGCCGCGCAGGTGGATCACGCCCTGGACATCCTGGAGGATGCGCTGGCACACCGGGAGCGGGATCATCTGATCGCGGCTCAGGGTGAAGAGGCCTGGCTGGGCGAGGTGGGCCGGCTGTCCGCGCTGCTGCGTCAGCGCCTGTACCGGCCCGACGGCGAGAAGTTCCGCCATCCGTCCAAGTCACGCACTCAGGGGTACGCGGTGTCCGAAGTGGACGCGCTGTGCAAGGACATCGTCGACTATCTCGAGCACGATCACGCGCTGAGCGTCGATGACGTCCGCCGGGCGTCGTTCCCTCCCGCGAAGGGCCAGGACGCGTACGAAGAGGCTCAGGTGGACGCCTTCCTCGACCGGGTGGTCGAGCTGATGGCCGCCATCGACTGAGTTTCCCTCACGACCGTCGGCGTCCCGACGCAGTCTCGGCCTCAGCCGTCAGCGGCGTTCCGGCGCGTGGAGCCGGGTGAGGATCCGCCAGGCGTCCGCCGGGACGCTCCGCGGGGTACGCCAGGAGACGCCGACCATGACGGCGAATGCGAGTGGCACGCTCCAGGCGGCCGGCTGCGACAGCCAGACCGGCGCCGTCGTGCCCAGAGCCGCCGTGGCGATCATCGCCGCACCGCAGCCGGTGCCTCCCGCGACCATCCCCGCCACCGCGCCCGCCGTGCTGAGGCGCGGCCACCAGATCCCCAGCACGAGCACGGGGCAGAGGGTCGACGCGGTGAACGCGAACACCTGGCCCACGCTGCCTGCCAGGGCGGGGCTCTGCGTCGGCACCGAGAGCAGGAACGGCACGAGCATCGCGAGCACGGCCGCACGCCGGAACCCCTTGACCCCACCGCCCAGGGCGTCCTGGGACAGCACCCCCGCCACGGACACCACGAGCCCCGACGTCGTGGACAGGAAGGCCGCGAACGCTCCGGCCACCACGAGAGCCGTGAGCAGGTCGCCGAGCGCCCCCGGGATCAGCGCATGCGGCAGCAGGAGCACGACGGCGTCGGGCTGGGCGCCGCCGACGGCCGCGGGTGCGTAGACACGGGCCAGGTACCCGAAGGCGACCGGCAGAAGATAGAACGCCGAGAGCAGGCCGAGGACGAGCACGGTGGTCTTCCGGGCCGTCGGGCCGTCGGGGTTCGTGTAGAAGCGCACCAGCACATGCGGCAGGCCGAGCGTTCCGAGCAGGAGCGCCAGGAACACCGAGACGTTCTGATACGTCCCGAGCGCGCCCGTGGCGGCCGGGCCGCCCACCGTCAGCGGCGCCGCGGCGGGCCCCAGTCCGGGCAGCGAGAACAGCAGGAACAGGAGCGGCACCGCCAGAGCCGCGAGTTTGAGCCAGAACTGGAACGCCTGGACGAAGGTCATGGAGCGCATGCCGCCCGCGACGACGGCGAGGGTGACGACCACGGCGACCGTCCCCGAACCGGCCCACGACGGCAGCCCGGTCATGGTCGAGACGGTCAGCGCCGCCCCGTGCAACTGCGGGATGATGTACAGGCACCCCACCAGGACCACGAGGAGACTGGTCAGCCGCCGCGCCGGGAGCGAACCGAGCCGGGCCTGGACGAAGTCGGGCACCGTGTACGCCCCGGAGCGCCGCAGGGGTGCCGCCACGAACAGCAGCAGCATGAGGTATCCGGCGGTGTAGCCGACCGGGTACCAGAGGGCGTCCCGGCCGTTCAGGAACACCAGTCCCGCGACCCCCAGGAAGCTCGCGGCGGACAGGTACTCGCCGCCGATGGCCGAGGCGTTCCACCACGGCTGGACCGTGCGGGACGCCACGTAGAAGTCGCTCGTGGTCCGGGAGATCCGCAGCCCGTGGATGCCGATCAGGAGGGTCGCCGTGGCGACGAGCAGGATCGCTCCGATGGCGAGCGGGGCGTTCACCGGTCCTCGATAAGATCGCGGTACCGTTCCTCATTGCGCCGTGCCAGCCGGGTGTAGAGCACGGCGCTGAGGAGGATCACCGGGAAGAGGCCCGCGCCCAGGAGGAGCCACTCGAACGGGATGCCCAGCACGCTGAGATCGCGAAGCCAGGGGACCCACACCAGCAGGACGGAGAACGTGGCCGCGATCAGCAGGAAGCCCAGGGCGACCACGAGGGCCAGGCGCAGCTGGGTGCGGAGCAGGGACCGCAGGTAGACGTGGGCGGCGTCGTCTTCCGCGGCATGCCGGGTGGCGCCGGATGGAGGGCGCAGGGGAACCGGCGTCTGCGCCCGCCCCGTGGGCGCGACGACTCGGACCCGTGTCATCCGCCGGTCCTCAGCCGTGAGGGGGTGAGCGCGTTCCGCACGGCTGGGAGCAGACGGCGGCTGATGGGCAGCTCCGCCCCGGCGACCGTCACGCTGGGCGAGGCGGTTCCGAGTTTGAGCGAGGAGACGTGTCCGAGCGCCACGAGGTAGGAGCGGTGGATCCGCAGGAAGCCCGCCGTGCCCCATTGCTGTTCCAGTTCACTCAGGGGGACGCGGACCAGGTAGCTCGCCTCTGAGGTGTGGAGCCGCGCATAGTCCCCTTGAGCCTGGACGTAGAGCACCTCGTCTCGGCGGATCATGCGGGTGACGCCGCCGAGCTCCACCGGGATCATCTCCTGCGCCCGCGGGGTCTCGCCGGCCAGCTCGCTGATCCGGGACACGGAACGGGCCAGACGCTCGGGCCGCATCGGCTTGAGCAGATAGTCGATGGCGGCCAGTTCGAAGGCCTCCAGCGCGCAGTCCTCGTCCGCGGTCACGAAGACCACGGCGGGAGGAGACGGTCTGGCGTTGATCGCTCGGGCGAGCTGCAATCCGGAAAGGCCCGGCATATGGATGTCCAGGAACACGGCGTCGAAGGCCGTGGTCTCCACTTCCTTTAGCGCCTGCTCCCCGGATTCCGCCCGGTGGATGTCTCCCACGCGGGCGTCCTTGCCCAGCAGGAACGCGAGTTCTTCGATGGCGGGGAGCTCGTCGTCCACCACCAGGACCGTGAGCGCCGCTGTGATTGCTGTCACTCGACCAGGGTAGCGCGGGCCCGCTCAGACCTCGTGGCGCGGCTGGGACTTCGGGACCCGGAGCGAGACGAGCGTTCCCTCCCCGGGAGCCGTCTCGACCACCAGCCCGTGACCGTCGCCGTACACCTGCCGCAGGCGGAGGTCGACGTTCCGCAGCCCCACATGGTTCCCGCCGCCGTCCTGTCCCGCGAGCAGGGCGCGCAGCCGCTCGGGATCCATCCCGACGCCGTCGTCCTCCACGCTCACCACGGCGTCACCGCCCTCCTCATAGGCCTTGATGGTGATGGTCCCGGTGCCGGCGCGGGATTCGAGCCCGTGACGGACGGCGTTCTCCACGAGCGGCTGAAGGCTGAGGAAGGGCACGATGGTGCTCAGCACCTCGGGCGCGATCGTCAGGGACAGCTGCAGGCGCTCGCCGAACCGCGCCCGTTCGAGGAGGAGGTACCGGTCGATGCTCCGGAGCTCCTCGGCCAGGGTGGTGAAGTCTCCGTGCCGCCGGAACGAGTACCGGGTGAAATCCGCGAATTCGAGCACGAGTTCGCGGGCCCGGGCGGGATCCGTGTTGATGAACGAGGCGATCGCATTGAGTGAGTTGTAGATGAAGTGAGGGCTGATCTGGGCGCGGAGAGCCTTGAGCTCGGCCTCCACGAGCATGGTGCGGGACCGTTCGAGGTCGGCCAGTTCGAGCTGGGAACCCAGCCAGGAGGCGAGCTCGGTGGTCGCCCGGAGCAGGCCCGCGCCGGGGGAGGGGCTGACGGCGAGGAGCAGGCCGACCACCTCCCCGTCCACCCGGACCGGCGCTGTCGCGGCGCCGGGCGAGGTGTCGGCGCGGCGATCCTTCCCGAGGCTCTGGCCGCGGTCCCCACGGCGCGTCCGGGCTCGGGGCGTCGGCTTGAGCAGCGCCGGCCGGTGCCGGCGACCGTCGTCCCGGGCGCGGTCCAGGATCTCGCGGCGCTCGGGAGGTTCCGCCCCGTCCCAGGTGAGGAGGCCGCCGTCGGCGTCCAGGAGCGCGATCGCCTCGCAGCCCAGCAGCGCCCGCAGATGCCGTGCGGCGCGGGCCGCGCTGTCCGGCGTCAGGCCGGCCCGCAGATGACCGCCCGCGAGGGCTGCACTGTGGAGGGTCTGGTAAGTGGCCCGTTCGGCGTCGCTGCCCAGTTCGCGGAAAGACCGCAGGATCTGGACGCCGACGCCGGCCACCGCGGCGATGGCCAGGGTGACGACGCCGACGGCGAGGGCGAGCAGGAGCGCGGAATCCGGCATGGCCTCAGCGTAGCGAGCCGCGGCTCGGGCGCGCCGGAGGCCGGCAGCTGAACGTCCGGTTCGCTGCCGTTCGCCGCACGGGTCACTCCGTTCGGCGCTCCGGCCCGGTGTCCGCCCGACACGAGGCGGAACGCGGCCGCATAGTGATGTCAGTCACATCCGACCGCAGGGTCGGAGACCACCGGGCCACCCCGGCCCGGAACAGACGGCACCAGCAGCTTCAAGGAGGAAGCCATGGGACACGAGATCCCTCCCGAGGACGGCACGCCGGCCGTGGACTTTCAGGAGGTCCAGGCCACACCGGAGTTCCAGGACCTGCGGAGGAAGCATCGGAGCTTCGTCTTCCCGTTGGCCGCGTTCTTCCTGCTCTGGTACTTCGCCTATGTTCTGCTCGCCGATTACGCGCATGAGTTCATGTCGACGAAGCTCTGGGGGAACATCAATGTCGGCCTGGTGTTCGGGCTCCTGCAGTTCGTCACCACCTTCGGCATCACGGCGTGGTACGTGCGGTATTCCAATAAGACGCTGGACCCGATCGCGACCGGCATTCGCGAGGGCATCGAGCGGCACGAGCATGACCGCTCCGCCGCTACTCCGGGTGAGGGGGCGGCACGATGAGCCTTCCCATGGTGCAGCTCTCGGCACTCAAAGAGACCACGCTCCTGAACATGGGGATCTTCGCCGCCTTCGTGCTGGTGACCCTCGTGATCGTGATCCGGGCGAGCCGGAACAACAAGACCGCCGCCGACTACTACGCCGCCGGCCGCTCGTTCACGGGCTCTCAGAACGGCACCGCGATCGCCGGCGACTACCTCTCCGCGGCCTCGTTCCTCGGGATCACCGGGGCGATCGCCCTCAACGGCTATGACGGCTTCCTGTATTCGATCGGCTTCCTGGTGGCCTGGCTCGTCGCGCTGCTCCTGGTCGCGGAGCTCCTGCGCAATACCGGCAAGTTCACCATGGCGGACGTCCTGTCCTTCCGGCTCCGACAGCGCCCGGTGCGGATCGCGGCGGCCCTGTCCACGCTGGCCGTCTGCTTCTTCTACCTGCTCGCACAGATGGCGGGCGCCGGCAGCCTCATCTCCCTCCTGCTCGGCATCAGCGACTGGGGCGGGCAGGCGCTCGTGATCGTGGTGGTCGGTGTGCTGATGATCGTGTACGTGCTGATCGGCGGCATGAAGGGCACCACCTGGGTCCAGATCATCAAGGCCGTGCTGCTGATCGCGGGCGCTGCGGTCATGACCCTGTGGGTGCTGGCGAGCTACGGCTTCAACCTCTCGGCCCTGCTCGGCGGCGCGGTCGACGCCGCGCAGAATCCGGCCGTCCTGAATCCCGGCCTCCAGTACGGGAAGAGCCCGACCACCAAGCTGGACTTCGTCTCCCTCGCCCTCGCTCTGGTGCTCGGCACGGCGGCGCTCCCGCACGTCCTCATGAGGTTCTACACGGTCCCCACCGCCAAGGAGGCCCGCAAATCAGTGGTGTGGGCGATCTGGCTGATCGGCGCGTTCTACCTCATCACCCTGGTGCTGGGGTACGGAGCCGGCGCCATGGTGGGCGCCGATCTCATCAAGAAGGCCCCGGGCGGCGTGAACTCGGCGGCCCCACTGCTCGCCTTCCATCTGGGCGGTCCGCTGCTGCTCGGCTTCATCTCCGCGGTGGCCTTCGCCACGATCCTCGCCGTGGTCGCGGGCCTGACCATCACAGCGGCGGCGTCCTTCGCCCATGACATCTATGCCAACGTCATCGCCAAGGGGAAGTCGGATCCGGCTCAGGAGGTCAAGGTGGCGCGGCGGACCGTGGTGGTGATCGGCGTGCTGGCGATCATCGGCGGGGTGTTCGCGAACGGCCAGAACGTCGCGTTCCTGGTGGCGCTGGCCTTCGCGGTGGCCGCTTCAGCAAACCTGCCCACCATCATCTACTCCCTGTTCTGGAAGAGGTTCACCACGCAGGGCGCGCTGTGGAGCATGTACGGCGGCCTGGCGTCCGCGGTGCTGCTGATCACCTTCAGCCCGGTGGTCTCCGGAACCAAGACCTCGATGATCCAGAACGCCGATTTCGCCTGGTTCCCGCTCAGCAACCCCGGGATCATCTCGATCCCGCTGGCCTTCGTGCTCGGCTGGCTGGGCACGATCCTGGACCGGCGGAAGGAGGATCCCGCCAAGCAGGCGGAGATGGAGGTGCGGTCCCTGACGGGCGTGGGCGCCGAGAAGGCGGTGGACCACTAGTCCGTTCCCGCGCAGGCCCTCGTCGAGGCCGCCGGCTCGCGCTGCACCCGTCCCGCCGTAGGACGGTCCGCGCGACGCCGGCGGCCTCGGTCGCGTACGGCCGACCGCACCGCCTGGAGGGGATACACGACGACGGCGGCGGCCAGGACCGCGCCCGCGGCCAGCATGGCGAACCGGTAGCCGTCCGGGCCGGCTGCGAGGGCGACGGTGCCGAAGACCGCCACGCCGATGCCGTTCCCGAGGGCGAAGCTGACCTCCTGGACCGCGCCCACCTGACCGGCCTGGGCCGGCGTCGTGTAGTCGAAGAGGGCGGCCGCGGCCAGGGTCCCCACCGCGCCGAAGCCTGCCCCGATGAGCCCGAGCGCGACCGGGATGCCCGGGAAGCCGGACGCCAGCCAGAGTTGACCGAGCAGTGCCACCGCCAGCGCAAGGGTCGTGATGGTCTTGCGGCTCACCCAGCGCAGCGCCAGGGGAGCCGTGGCGCCGACGATCCCTGTCAGGGCCGCCAGGGGGAGCAGGACCAGGCCAGCCTCCGCGGGGCTGAGCCCCTGCTCGTGCTGGACCTGCTGGCCGACGAGGTAGAGGGTCGCCGCGGTGGTTCCGGTGATCACGAGGATGTGACCGTAGGCGATGCTGAACCCGCGGATGCGGAAGATCCCGACGTCGATGAGCGGATTGTCCAGGGTCTTCTGGCGCCGCACGAAGACGTAGCCCGCCGCGGCCAGCACCGAGGCGGCGACCGGCTCCGCCAGGGCGTGCTGCAGGGCGTAGACGATTCCGCCGATCGCGAGGACCGACGTGGCGATGCTCAGCGGATCCCAGTGCGGACGGACGGGCGCCCGGCCTTCCGGGACGAAGCGGAGGGCTGCCAGGACCGCGATGACCGAGAGCGGCACGCAGCCCAGGAAGATCCAGCGCCATCCCGGACCTTCGGTCAGCACGCCGCCGAGCAGCGGCCCGAACGCGCTTCCGGCGCCGAACGCCGCGGTCCAGAAGCCGTACGCGAGGACGCGTTCGCGGGCATGGAACTGGGTGCCGATGGTTGACACCACGCTCGAGATGACCATGGCTTCGGAGATCCCGAGGAGCATCCTGAGCGCGATCAGCCCGGGGCCCGTCGATTGCAGTCCGGCGATCAGATTGAAGACGGCGAAGCCGCCGAGCCCGAGGACCATGATCCGTCTCCGGCCCCAGTGGTCCCCGGCCCGCGCGGCCAGGACGAGGGTCACGCCGAGGGTGAGTGGATAGATGTCGATGATCCACACTCCGACCCCGGGGTCCAGCCGTAGCTCGGTCAGCAGGGCCGGGAGGGCGGTGATGATCGAGCTGAGGCTCAGACTCCCGATCAGCACTCCGAGCAGCATGGGGACGAGGGCGAGCCAGCGGCGGGAGGAGGGCGCCGTCGTGGGGGCGCTGTGGAGGTGGGGCATGTTCTCAGACTGGTGGGTATGCCTACCATGGGCAAGTACTGACTTTTTCTGCCTGTACTGACAAAAATGTCAGTATGGGCGGTCGGTGGAGGGAGGACCCGCATGCGCGAACGGACGGAGAAGGTGGTCCGCGAGTGGCCAGCGGAATGCGCGGCCGAGGTCGCCGTGGTGGTGCTCGGCGGGGCCTGGAAGCCGGCCATTCTCAGCCTGCTGCACCAGGAGGAGGTGATCCGCTTCGGCGAGCTGGGACGTCGCCTGGGGGACCCTCCGCCGCGGGTCCTCACCCGCCAGCTGCGGGAACTTGAGGACGACGGGCTCGTCCTGCGGACCGTCTATCCGCAGGTGCCCCCGAAGGTCGAGTACTCGCTGACGGAGCTCGGCCGTGGCGCCTTGCCGATCATCGACCAGCTCGCCCGGTGGGGTGCCGACTATGCGGGCAGGATCGACGCCGAGGACTGAGCAGAATGCCCAGTGTGGCGCGTGCCAGCTAGGCATCCAGCCTGGTCAACGGGGCCTTCCATCGAGCGAACACCGCATTCCGCGCAATTGCGCCGGAAGTGCTTGTTCGAGCTTTTCAATGTGAGTAGCCTCACAAGTAAGAGCTGCATGTGACGATGGCGTCCAGAGGGGCTCCGGGCGATCCCTGGAGTGACTCGGCCGCGGCGAAGGGAAGTTGACTATCGTGCCCGACCTCAATCCCCACCACCCCGGGGAAGAAATGCTCCAGGTGCTCGCCCCGAGCGGAGAGCGCCTGCCGGAGCCCCAGCTGGACTCCTGGCTCCAGGATCTCGACGGCGGTGACGGCACCGCCGTTCTGGCCGGACTCTACGAGGACATGGTGGTGATCCGGCGGATCGACGCCGAAGCCACCGCCCTCCAGCGCCAGGGTGAGCTGGCCCTCTGGCCGCCGCTCCTCGGGCAGGAGGCCGCGCAGATCGGCTCCGGCCGGGCGCTGCGCCAGGACGACTTCGTGTTCTCCAGCTACCGCGAGAACGGCGTGGCCTACTGCCGCGGCGTGGACCTCAGCGAGATCCTCCGGGTCTGGCGCGGCAACGCCTCCTCCGGCTGGGACCCGTTCGCCATCAACATGGCCACACCGCAGATCATCATCGGCGCCCAGACGCTCCACGCGGTCGGTTACGCGATGGGCATCCAGTTCGACGGCGCGGACGCGGCCGCGGTCGCGTACTTCGGCGACGGCGCCACGAGCGAGGGCGATGTCAACGAGGCGATGGTGTTCGCCGCGAGCTACCAGGCGCCCGCCATCTTCTTCTGCCAGAACAACCACTGGGCCATCTCCGAGCCCGTGAGCCTCCAGAGCCACATCACCCTGGCCGAGCGGGCCGGCGGCTTCGGCATCCCGCACCTGCGGGTCGACGGCAACGATGTGCTGGCGGTGCTCGCGGCCACCCGTATCGCCCTGGACCGTGCCCGGCAGGGCGGCGGTCCGAGCTTCATCGAAGCGGTGACCTATCGCATGGGACCGCACACGACGGCGGACGATCCCACCCGCTATCGGGATGCCAACGAACTCGAGGACTGGGCCGCCAAGGATCCGATCGCCCGGCTGGAGCGTCACCTCGAGGCGACCGGCGTGCTGGACGACGCCCTGCGGCAGAGGGTGGCCGCCAAAGCCGACGAGGTGGCCGCCGTCGTCCGTGCAGGGGTCATCTCCATGCCCGAACCCGAGGCACTCGACGTGTTCAAGCACGTCTACGCCACGCCGAATCCCTGGCTCGACCGCCAGGAGGACCACTACCGGCGATATCTGGACCAGTTCGACCACTCCGGCGCCACAGCCGGCGCGACCATCGAGGGAGGGCAGCGCTGATGGCGACCATGACCTTCGCCCGCGCGATCAATGCAGGGCTCCGGCGCGCCATGGAAGCAGACCCCAAAGTCCTTCTGATGGGGGAGGACATCGGGTCCCTCGGCGGCGTCTTCCGGATCACGGACGGCCTGCAGAAGGACTTCGGCGCCCACCGCGTCCTGGACACGCCCCTGGCGGAATCCGGCATCATCGGCACCGCGGTCGGCCTGGCGTACCGGGGCTACCGGCCGGTCTGCGAAATCCAGTTCGACGGGTTCATCTACCCGGCGTTCGACCAGATCGTCTCCCAGGTGGCCAAGCTGCACTACAGGACCCAGGGCCTCGTGAAGGTGCCGCTGACCATCCGCGTGCCGTTCGGCGGCGGCATCGGGTCGCCCGAGCACCACTCGGAATCGCCTGAGGCCTACTTCACCCACACCTCCGGGCTGCGGGTCATCTCCGTGTCGAACCCCCAGGACGCTTACACGATGATCCAGCAGGCGATCGCGTGTGACGACCCGGTCCTGTACTTCGAGCCGAAGCGCCGCTATCACGACCGCGGCGACGTGGACGAGTCGGTCGACCCGACGGCGGCGCTGTCCCTCGGGTCCGCGCGGGTGCTGACCGAAGGCCGCGACGTCACGCTGGTGACGTACGGTCCGCTCGTGAAGACGGCGTTGGATGTCGCGGTGGCGGCCGGGGACGAGGGCGTCTCCGTCGAGGTCATCGACCTGCGGTCCCTCTCACCGGTCGACTACCCGGTGGTGGAGGCCTCGGTCCGGAAGACCGGCCGCCTGGTGATCACCCATGAGGCGGGGCAGAACGGCGGGCTCGGCGCGGAGATCGCGGCGAGCATCACCGAGCGGTGCTTCCACTATCTGGAACACGCCCCGGTGCGGGTCACGGGCTTCGACATCCCGTACCCGTACTCCAAGCTCGAATCCCACCACCTGCCGGACCTGGACCGCATCCTGGACGGCGTGGACCGGGCCATGGGGCGCGCCAATTCCCTCTCGAACCTCCCAGGAGCGGACGACTGACATGATCAAGGTTTTCAACCTGCCGGACCTGGGTGAAGGACTCACGGAATCCGAAGTGGTGGCCTGGAAGGTCGCTCCCGGCCAGGCGGTCGCCCTCAACGAGATCATCGCCGAGGTCGAGACGGCCAAGGCCGTCGTGGAACTGCCGTCACCCTTCACCGGCACCATCTCCGCGCTGCACGCGGATCCCGGGACGGTCGTGGAGGTGGGGCATCCGCTCGTCTCCTTCGACGTGATCGGCGCGGACGACGACGTCGCGCAGCCGCCTCAGCGCGAGGCGAACCTGGTCGGCTACGGCGCCCTCGTGGAGAAGGGTGGGCGTCCGGCCCGCCGCACGCGGGTGGCGGCGGCCGTCTCCCCGGGGGCGTCCGTGGCCCCGTCGGCCTCCGCTCCGTCGGCGGCCCCGGCACCGGTGTCGGCACCTGCACCCGTCCCGACACCCGCCGTCCCCGCACCCGCCGTCCCCGCGCCCGCCGCGACCGCACCTGTCGCGACGACCGCCCCGGCGCCCCGCGAGGAACGACCGCGGTCCACTCCTCCCGTGCGGAAACTGGCCAAGGACCTCGGCATCGACCTGGAACTCGTGCAGGGCACCGGGGAGCGGGGCCTCATCACCCGGGAGGACGTGCTGGCGTTCTCCGGGGTGGCCGCCGCGTCAGGTGGCGAGGCCGCGGGACAGGCCTCGGACGGCGGCGCGTCCGCGCTCACCGGGACGGTCGCGGGCGGGGAGGAGGCCGGCGTCGTCGGGCGGGAGACGCGCAGCCCCATCAAGGGGGTGCGCAAGCACACCGCGGCGGCGATGGTCGCGAGCGCGTTCACGGCGCCGCAGGTCTCCGAATTCCTCACGGTGGATGTCACGCCGACCATGGAACTGCTCGCCCGGATCAAGGCGGACCGTGCCTTCGCCGGGCTCAAGTTCACGCCGCTCACGCTCGTGGCCAAGGCCGTGCTCGTGGCGCTCGCGAACATTCCGACGCTCAACAGCCACTGGGATGAGGCCGCCCAGGAGATCGTCCAGTATCACTATGTGAATCTGGGCATCGCGGCGGCCACGCCCCGGGGGCTCACGGTGCCGAACATCAAGGACGCCCACACGCTCAGCCTGCGGGATCTGGCCGTGGCGCTCGCGGATCTGGCGGAGAAGGCACGCGCCGCCCGCACCACGCCCGCGGAGCTGAGTGGCGGGACGTTCACCATCACCAACATCGGCGTGTTCGGGATCGACGCCGGGACCCCGATGCTGTACCCGGGCGAGGCCGGGATCCTGGCCGTCGGAGCGGTGCGCCGGCAGCCGTGGGAGTACCAGGGGGAGGTTGCGCTGCGGCAGGTGCTGACCCTCAGCCTGTCCTTCGACCACCGACTGGTCGACGGGGAGCAGGGCTCCCGGTTCCTCGCCGATGTGGGCCGGATCCTGGCGGACCCGGGCATGGTCCTCACGATGATCTGAGGCGCCGGTCTGACGCCCTGGTTTGGGGGGGCGCCTTCAGGTGCCCGGCGAGCGGACGGGGCGTGCCTCAGTCCGTCCCGCCGGGCGCCGTGAGCGCGGCGTAGGCCATGGCCTCGAGCACGGGGCGCGCCGTCTTCGCCGGAACGGTCCGTCCACGTTCGCGGAGGGAGTGCGGGGTGGAGTTGATCAGGCCGAAACAGGCGTGGACCCGCAGTCGCCGTTCGCTGGGTCCCGCACCGGGCAGCTCGGCGCTGAGGGCCTGGACCCACAGTTCGACGTAGGCGCGCTGGAGCTCGCGCACCTGCTTACGGCTCGCCTCGGGGAGCGACTGGAAATCTCGGTCCTGGATCCGGATCACCTCCGGCTGGGACAGGGCGAAGTCGGTGTGGAACCGCACGAGGGCGCGGAGTGCCATGCCGTCCGGTCCCGAGTCCGCGGCCGTGTCCATCACCTCACGGCCGCCGTCGAGCAGCCGCCGGCTCACGCCCAGGAGCAGCTCTTCCAGGACGGCCTGCTTCGACGGGAAGTGCCGGTAGACGGCAGGGCCGCTCATCCCGACGGCGGCACCCAGCGCCTCCAGGGACACTTTGGCGAATCCGGAGTCGGCGAAGAGCCGGGCCGCCTGGGACACCAGGGCCTTCCGGCGTTCCTCCTTGGCCACGGATCGCGCCGTCGCGGGACTTTCGCTCACTTGTTCCTCCCGAGTGGTGGACATCACGCTCATTCGAGACTAACCTCAAACTCAGTTATACGTCACTAACTGAAATGTGACGTACCCGCTTCGGAAAGAGCAGGTCAATGGAGATTCTGTCCACCACAGTGGAACCGGCCTCCCCGCAGTTCGAGGCCAATGAGGCCGCACAACGGGCCCTGGTGGAGGAGCTCCGGGAGAAGCTGGCCACCGCCGCGCTCGGCGGTCCGGAGAAGTCCCGCGAGCGCCATGTCGCCCGTGGCAAATTGCTGCCCCGCGACCGCGTGGACCTCCTCCTGGATGAGGGCAGCCCGTTCCTGGAGGTCGCGCCCCTGGCGGCCGAGGATCTGTACGACGGCGCGTCGCCGGCTGCGGGCGTGATCGCGGGCATCGGCGTCGTGGAGGGCCGCCTGGTCATGGTGGTCTGCAATGACGCCACCGTCAAGGGCGGCACGTACTATCCCCTGACGGTGCGCAAGCACCTGCGGGCGCAGGAGATCGCCCTGGAGAACGGCCTGCCGTGCGTGTATCTCGTGGATTCCGGCGGCGCCTTCCTCCCGATGCAGGACGAGGTGTTCCCGTCGAAGGACCATTTCGGACGCATCTTCTACAACCAGGCGCAGCTCTCGGCGCGGAAGATCCCGCAGATCGCGGCCGTCATGGGGTCCTGCACGGCCGGTGGCGCGTACGTCCCGGCCATGAGCGACGAGACCGTCATCGTGAAGAACCAGGGCACGATCTTCCTGGGTGGGCCTCCGCTCGTGAAGGCTGCGATCGGTGAGGTCGTGACCGCCGAGGAGCTGGGCGGGGGAGAAGTCCACGCGAGGATCTCCGGCGTGGCCGACCATCTGGCCGAGAATGACGAGCACGCCCTGCAGATCGTCAGGGACATCGTCGCCACGCTTCCCGAGACTCCGGCCCGTGCCTGGGACGTCCTGCCGGTCCGGGAGCCCGTGGTGGATCCCGCAGAGTTGTACGGCGCCGTGCCCGTCGATGTGAACGCCTCCTATGACGTCCGCGAGGTCATCGCGCGGCTCGTGGACGGCAGCGAGTTCCACGAGTTCAAACGCGAGTACGGGGACACGCTGGTCACCGGCTTCGCGCACGTGATGGGGCACCCGGTGGGCATCGTCGCCAACAACGGCGTGCTGTTCTCCGAATCGGCGCGCAAGGGCGCCCACTTCATCGAACTCTGCGACCAGCGCGGCGTGCCGCTCCTGTTCCTGCAGAACATCACCGGCTTCATGGTGGGCAAGGACGCCGAGCACGGGGGCATCGCCCGGGACGGCGCCAAGATGGTCACCGCCGTCGCCACGGCCCGGGTGCCGAAGTTCACCATCGTGATCGGCGGTTCCTTCGGCGCCGGGAACTACTCGATGTGCGGCCGGGCCTACAGCCCGCGTTTCCTCTGGATGTGGCCCGCGGCGCGCATCTCCGTCATGGGAGGCGCCCAGGCGTCCAGCGTGCTCGCGACCGTCAAGCGTGACCAGCTCGAGGCGGCCGGCCAGGAGTGGAGCGCCGAGGACGAGGAGGCCTTCAAGGCCCCCATCCGCGAACAGTACGAAACCCAGGGCAGCCCCTACTACTCCACGGCGCGGCTCTGGGACGACGGCATCATCGACCCGATGGACACCCGCCGGGTGCTCGGTCTCGCCCTCGACGCCGCGTCACGGGTTCCTCTGCCCGAGACCTCCTTCGGCCTTTTCAGGATGTGATCATGGATTTCGGATTCATCGCAGGAACTCCGGACGAGCGCCGGGTCCGGGCGGCCCTCGCCGAGGAACCTCCCTTCGGCTCGGTGCTCATCGCCAACCGCGGCGAGATCGCGGTGCGGATCATCCGCACCCTCCAGCGCCTGGGCATCCGGTCGATCGCCGTCTACAGCGACGCCGACGCGGAAGCCCTGCACGTCCAGCTGGCGGACGAAGCGGTCCGGATCGGTCCGGCGGCCGCCACCGAGAGCTACCTGAACATCGACGCCGTCGTTCGGGCCGCCGTGGAGAGCGGCGCCGACGCCGTGCACCCGGGCTACGGCTTCCTCAGCGAGAACGCGCGCTTCGCCGAAGCGCTCGCCGCCGCGGGCGTCACCTTCATCGGTCCCGGCGTGAACGCACTCGCCGTGATGGGTGACAAGATCACCGCCAAGAATCACGTGTCCCGCTCCGGCGTGCCCACTGTTCCCGGCTATGCCGGCTCGCCGGGCCGGCCCCCCAGCGACGACGAGCTGCGGGAGCACGCCGCCGACGTCGGCTATCCGCTGCTCATCAAACCGTCCGCGGGCGGCGGCGGCAAGGGCATGGTCGTGGTGGAGGCGCCGGAGGACCTCGACGCCGGCCTGGCCACCGCACGCCGCGTGGCCGCGAGCGCCTTCGGCGACGACACCCTGTTCATCGAACGGCTCGTCCGGAACCCCCGCCACATCGAGGTCCAGGTGCTGTCCGACACCCACGGAAACGTCGTGCACCTGGGGGAGCGCGAGTGCTCCTTGCAGCGCCGCCACCAGAAGGTCATCGAGGAGGCCCCGTCAGCGCTCCTAGAGAGCCTGCCGAACGGCGCCGAGATCCGTGAGCGGATGGGCCGGGCGGCCTGCGACGCCGCCCTGAGCGTCGACTACGTGGGCGCGGGGACTGTCGAGTTCCTGGTCTCGGACGACCGCCCCGACGAGTTCTTCTTCATGGAGATGAACACACGGCTGCAGGTCGAGCACCCCGTCACCGAGGAGGTGACCGGCATCGACCTGGTGGAGCAGCAGCTGCGGGTGGCCGCGGGGGAGACCCTGTCGCTGGCGCAGGAGGACATCCGGCTGAACGGGCACGCGATCGAGGCCCGGGTGTACGCGGAGGATCCACGCAACGGCTTTCTGCCGGCCACGGGCACGGTGCTGTTGCTTGACGAGCACGGAAACCAGGGTGCCCTCCCGGGCCGACGCTTCGCCCCCTATCGGCCGTGGACTCCCGGCCCCAGGGCTCGGATCGACTCGTCCCTCTTCCAGGAGCAGGTCATCGGTTCGGATTATGACCCCATGCTGGCGAAGGTCATCGTGCATGGCGAAGACCGCGCGGACGCCCTGCGGCAGCTCGATCTGGCCCTGGCGAACTACCGCCTGCTCGGACTCTCCACGAACGTCGAGTACCTGCGCCTCCTCCTCGCGGACGAGGACGTCCAGGCCGGGCGCCTCGACACCGGCCTGATCGAACGCAAGCTGGACGGTTTCCCGTTTCATGAGGTGAACGACGTCGATCTGGCCCTGGTCGCCGTGATGACCGACCAGTTGCTCCACGGAGAGGCCTCCAGCCGGTCCCGCGACTCCACCATCGGCCTGGGGGCGGGATGGGGAGCCATCGACGGGTGGCGCCTCGGGGCTCCCTCGCCTCGAAGGATTCATGCCGTGGTGGCCGGGACTGACCTGACAGCGCAGGTGTCAGGCGGGGTCTGGCGCCAGAAGTCACGTGACCTGCCGGTCACCGTCGAGTACCGGGTGACGCTGCCCGGGCGCGATACCGTCACCGCGGTCACGTGTCGGATCGGGCAGGGGGCGGGTGTGTTCGAGGTGGACGGCACACCCTACGAATACGCGGTGGCCGTCTCCGGCACGGGCAGAGGCCACCTGGACACGCCACGATCGATCACCGCGTGGATCGGCCGCGACGGCTGGTCCGCCGAGGTCGAGCTCCTGGGCCGCGAAGAGGCCCTGACCCGCCGTCTGGCCCGGCTCGACCGGGTGGAGGGCGAGGCCGACCCGCGCGTCGTGACGCCCATGCCGGGCACCGTCGTCGCCGTCATGGTGCAGGACGGCGAGCGGGTGGAGGCCGGCCGTCATCTGCTCAGCGTGGAAGCCATGAAGATGGAGCACCAGCTCACCGCACCCATCGCGGGCATCGTGCACCTGAGCGTCGCACCCGGCGACCAGGTCAAAGCCAAGGCCGCAGTGGCCACCATTCATCCCGAGGATCCGGGACACGAGAACTAGGACACCCCATGCCTGATTTTGAACTCAGCGAAGAGTACCAGGACCTCAGTGACACCGTCCGCGAGTTCGCGGACGAGGTCGTGGCCCCGGTCGCGCAGAAGCACGACGAGGAGCACAGCTTCCCTTACGAGGTGGTGGCCGGCATGGCCGAGCTGGGACTCTTCGGTCTCCCGTTCCCCGAGGAGTACGGCGGCATGGGGGGCGACTACTTCGCCCTGGCCCTGGCGCTCGAGCAGCTCGGCAGGGTGGACCAGTCCGTGGCGATCACCCTGGAAGCGGGCGTCTCGCTGGGTGCGATGCCGGTGTACCGCTTCGGCACCGACGCTCAGAAGGAGGAATGGCTGCCGTCCCTGGCGTCCGGTCAGGCGCTCGCAGGCTTCGGCCTGACCGAGCGGGAGGCCGGCTCCGATGCCGGTGGCACCCAGACGAAGGCGCGCCGCGAGGACGGCCAGTGGGTCATCAACGGGAGCAAGGAGTTCATCACGAACTCCGGGACGGACATCACCCGCCTGGTCACCGTCACGGCCGTCACGGGCAGTACCGAACGGCCAGACGGCACCGTGAAGAAGGAGATCTCCACGATCCTGGTGCCCACCGACACCCCCGGTTTCACGGCGGAGAAGGCGTACAACAAGGTCGGCTGGAACGCCTCCGACACCCACCCCCTCACCCTGAAGGACGTCCGCGTCCCCGAGGAGAACCTCCTGGGCGTCGAGGGCCGCGGCTATGCGAACTTCCTCTCCATCCTCGACGAGGGCCGGATCGCCATCGCGGCGCTCGCCACCGGCGCCGCGCAGGGCTGCGTGGACGCGTCCGTCCGCTACGCCCGGGAGCGGAGCGCTTTCGGGAACGCGATCGGCAAGTACCAGGCGATCCAGTTCAAGATCGCCCGCATGCAGGCCCGCGCCCACACCGCCCGCCTCGCCTACTACGACGCCGCGGCGCGCATGCTGGCCGGCAAGCCGTTCAAGTCGCAGGCCGCGATCGCCAAGATGGTGGCCGGTGAGGCCGCCATGGACAACGCCCGCGACGCCACCCAGGTGTTCGGCGGCTACGGGTTCATCAACGAATTCCCCGTGGCCCGGCACTACCGCGACTCCAAGATCCTGGAGATCGGCGAGGGCACCACCGAGGTGCAGCTCATGCTGATCGCCCGCGAGCTCGGCCTGTAGCCGCGCCTCTGGAAATCGACGACGCCACAGGAGAGGATCGGAGCATGATCGACAAAGTGGTCGGCAGCGTGGAGCGTGCCGTGGCAGACATTCATGAGGGCGCCTCCCTCGCGGTGGGCGGATTCGGACTGTGCGGGATCCCCGTCGGCCTGATCGACGCCCTGCACCGCCAGGGCACGGGCGGTCTGGAGACCATCAGCAACAACTGCGGTGTTGATGACTGGGGTCTCGGCATCCTGCTCTCCGACGGCCGCATCCGCCGCACGGTCAGCTCCTATGTGGGTGAGAACAAGGAGTTCGCCCGCCAGTACCTGGCGGGTGAGCTCGAAGTGGTCCTCACCCCGCAGGGCACCCTGGCGGAGAAGCTCCGAGCCGGTGGCGCGGGCATCCCCGCCTTCTACACGGCGGCCGGCGTCGGCACGCAGGTCGCCGAGGGCGGCCTGCCCCAGAAGTACGACGACGCCGGCGCGGATCGCGCTCGGCTCCGCGCCGAAGGAGGTGCGCACCTTCGGGGGTGCGGACTACGTGCTGGAGGAGTCCCTCACGCCGGACTTCGCTCTGGTGCACGCCGCGAAGGGCGACCGCCACGGGAACCTCGTCTTCCACGCCACGGCACTGAACTTCAACTCCCTGTGCGCCATGGCGGGGCGGATCACCATCGCCGAGGTCGAGGAGCTCGTGGAACCGGGCGAGCTGGACCCGGAGCACATCCACGTGCCGGGCATCTTCGTGCAGCGCGTCGTCCACGTGCCGGCCGGAAGCCCCCTGGCGGAGAAGCGGATCGAGAAGCGGACGGTCCGGAAGGAAGAGGCTCCGGAACCCGCCGGCGTGGCCGGCGCTCCGGCGTCGGGCGCTGCGGAAACCACCGTGGAGACCGCGGCGCGCGGGCTCGATCGCAACCAGCTGGCGGCCCGCGTGGCGCGTGAGCTGCGGAACGGCCAGTACGTCAACCTCGGGATCGGCATGCCGACCCTCATTCCCAACCACATCCCGGATGGCGTCGAGGTGGTCCTGCATTCCGAGAACGGCATCCTGGGCACGGGGCCGTACCCCACCGAGGACGCGGTGGATCCGGACCTCATCAACGCGGGCAAGGAGACGGTGACGGTCAACCCCGGCGCCGCCTTCTTCGACTCGGCGCTGTCCTTCGGCATGGTCCGCGGCGGGCACGTCGACGTGGCGGTCCTCGGCGCGATGGAGGTCGCGGAGAACGGCGACCTGGCCAATTGGATGATCCCCGGCAAGATGGTCAAGGGGATGGGCGGCGCCATGGACCTCGTGTTCGGCGCCAAGCGCCTGATCGTGATGATGGAGCACGTGGACCGCAATGGACGGCCCAAGATCGTGCAGAGCTGCTCGCTTCCAGTCACCGGCAAGGGCTGTGTGGACCGGATCATCACGGACCTCGCGGTCATCGACGTGACCGACGACGGTCTTGTCCTCCGGGAGACCGCTCCCGGCGTCTCGGTGGAGGATGTCCTCGCCGCGACGGGCGCTGAACTTCGCGTCGAGATGCACGACCCGGACACCGTATGAGCATGCAGGAGAACCGTATGAGTGAGCCCGGGGGCGAACCCGTGACCGAGCAGGGCGAACCCCGCAGGATCGTGCAGCGGGGACTGTATTTCGACGAACTCGAGGACGGCGCCGTCTACGTCCACCGTCCGGGCCGAACGCTGACCGAAGCGGACAACGTCCTGTTCACGACCCTGACGATGAACACCCAGGCCCTCCACCTGGACGCGGCATGGAGCGAGTCCCAGCCCTTCGGGCAGCGCCTCGTGAACTCGATGCTGACCCTGGCCACCCTGGTGGGGCAGTCGGTGCCGCAGCTCACGGCGGGGACCATCATCGCCCAGCTCGGTCTCGACGGGATCAGCTTCCCGAAACCGATGTTCCACGGTGACACCCTCTACACGGAGACCACCGTACTGGAACGCCGGCCGTCGGCGTCGCGTCCGGGGCAGGGTGTGGTGACCTTCCAGCACACCGGCTACAACCAACGGGGCGAGGTCGTGGCCCTGGCCCGGCGGACCACGTTGATGTGGACCCGCGAAGCCCACGAAGCCGCCGGACGGGGGACACTGGAGGCATGAGCTTCTCGATGGGACCCAGCCTCCTGTTCTGCCCGGCCGACCGGCCCGAACGCTACGCCAAGGCCGCCGACCGCGCCGACGCCGTGATCCTGGATCTGGAGGACGCCGTGTCCGCCGACGCCAAGGCCGCGGCCCGGCTGGCGCTCGCGGACCCCGCGAACGCCCTCGACCCGGAGCGGACCATCGTCCGGGTCAATCCCGTGGGCACCCCCGATATCCGCCTGGATCTGGAAGCCGTGGCGAAGACGCCCTACCGGACGCTCATGCTGGCCAAGGCCGAGAGCGGCCAGCAGCTCGACGCCCTGGGGGACTACGGGATCCTCGCGCTGTGCGAGACCGCGCGGGGTGTGCTGAACGCCGCCGAGATCGCTTCCCGGCCCAACGTCGTGGGACTCATGTGGGGCGCCGAGGACCTGCTGGCGTCGCTCGGCGGGACCTCCAGCCGGGACGCCGACGGCGGCTACCGTGCGGTCGCGCTGCACGCGCGCTCCCAGGTGCTGCTCGCCGCCGGGGCGTTCGGAAAGGCCGCGATTGACTCGGTCTACGTCAACATCCCGGACCTGGACGGGCTTGCCGCGGAATCGGCCGACGCGGTGGCGTCCGGATTCGCGGCGAAGGCCTGCATCCACCCGAACCAGGTGGCCGTGGTGCGGGAGGCGTATCTGCCCGACGACGCCGCGGTCCAGGCCGCGCGAGACCTCCTCACCGCAGCGGCTTCCGCGGGCAACGGCGTGTTCAGCCACGAGGGCCGCATGATCGACGGGCCGATCCTCCGGCACGCCGAGTCGGTGCTCCGGCGAGCGGGCGCTTCCGGCTGAGTTCGCGCAAATCGGTGCCATCCGCTGAGTTCGCGGCTTCCGAGTGAGTTCGTGGGCACGGTCCGCGAACTCACCCGGAAACCACGAACTCGGGGTGGTGCTGCGCCGGTCGTGCTGTGCTGGTGACTGGCCGGCGCTGGGGCCGGGCCCCGGGCCGGCCGGAGGCTGAGCGCAGGCGCCGCACGGGCCCCGTGCAGCGGGCGCTCAGGTTCTCCGGGATACTGGAACCATGCGTTCTGTGACCCTGCTCGGCTCCACCGGTTCCATCGGCACCCAGGCGATCGACGTCGTCGACGGCGCCCCTCACCGCTTCAGCGTCACGGCGCTGAGCGCGGGAGGCGGCAACCTCGCCCTCCTGGCGCGGCAGGCGGTCCACGTCCGAGCCCAGGCCGTGGGGGTGGCCTCGGGGAGCGAAAGCGAATTCCGGGAGCTGCTGACCGATGAGGCGGCCCGGGCCGGCCTGCCGGGCTACGCCCCGGAACTGTATTTCGGCCCCGACGCCTCCACCCGCATCGCGTCGATCCCGGTCGACGTGGTCCTGAACGGCATCACGGGCTCGATCGGCCTCGCGCCCACCCTCGCGGCTCTCGAATCCGGGGCGACCCTGGCGCTGGCCAACAAGGAGTCCCTGATCGTGGGCGGCGCCCTGGTCAAGGATCTCGCCCGGCCGGGCCAGATCGTCCCGGTCGACTCCGAGCATTCGGCCATCGCCCAGTGCCTCCGCTCCGGCACCGAGGCCGAGGTGGACCGCCTGGTCCTGACGGCCTCCGGAGGGCCGTTCCGTGGCAAGACCCGCGCGGAGCTCCAGCACGTCACCCCCGCCGAGGCCCTCGCCCACCCGACCTGGGACATGGGCCTCATGGTCACCACCAACTCCGCCAGCCTCGTGAACAAAGGCCTTGAGGTCATCGAGGCGCACCTGCTCTTCGACGTGCCGCTGGACCGGATCGACGTCGTCGTCCATCCGCAGTCCGTGGTGCACTCGATGGTGCAGTTCGTGGACGGCTCCTCGATCGCGCAGGCGTCGCCGCCGGACATGCGGCTGCCCATCGCCCTCGGCATGGCCTGGCCCGAGCGGGTCGCCCACGCCGCGTCCCCCTGCGACTGGACGCAGGCGACGCAGTGGACGTTCGAGCCGCTCGACGCCGTGGCGTTCCCCGCCGTCGACCTCGCCAAGGATGCCGCCAAACAGGGCGGCACCCACCCGGCCGTCTTCAACGCCGCCAATGAGGAGGCCGTGCTGGCCTTCCACCGCGGTGAGATCGGCTTCACGGACATCGTGGACACCGTGGAGGCGGTGCTCGCCGAGCACTCCGACCACGCCGCGCTCAGCCTGGATTCGGTGCTCGCCGCCGAGGAGTGGGCACGAAAGCGCACCCACGAACGTTTGTCCTCGTGATGAATGCTTCGACGAGAAAGACCACTGAGATGACGAGGCTGTGGGCATGAGCGGGCCGCTGCTGTTCCTGGGCGGGGTGCTGTTCGTGGCGATCGGCATCGCCGTGTCCATCGCACTGCACGAAGTGGGCCACCTGCTGCCCGCCAAGCTGTTCAAGGTCCGTGTCACGCGGTACATGATCGGCTTCGGCCCCACGATCTTCTCCCGGAAGAAGGGCGAGACCGAGTACGGGGTCAAGGCGCTGCCCCTGGGCGGCTACGTCCAGATGATCGGCATGTACCCGCCGAATCCTGAGGACGGCACCCTGCGGGCCTCTAGCACGGGCATGTTCCAGAACCTCGCCCGGGAGGCCCGCCAGCAGGCGAGCGAGGAGGTGGGGCCCGAGGACGGGAACCGCGTCTTCTACAAACTGCCGGTGTGGAAGAAGGTCGTGGTCATGCTGGGCGGCCCGGCCATGAACATCGTGCTGGGCATCCTCTTCACGGCCGTCCTCCTGATGGGCTTCGGCAGCGCACAGGCCACCACCACGCTGTCCAGCGTGTC
This sequence comes from Arthrobacter woluwensis, assembly GCF_030816155.1. Classification (NCBI taxonomy): domain Bacteria; kingdom Bacillati; phylum Actinomycetota; class Actinomycetes; order Micrococcales; family Micrococcaceae; genus Arthrobacter; species Arthrobacter woluwensis. The sequence goes on from NZ_JAUSXR010000001.1 coordinate 1,003,876, forward strand.
CGCCTGTCAGGTGGCGCAGGGCGAGAAGGAGCCCGGCCCGGGGGAGAAGTGCACCCCGGCTCCGGCGGCGGCCGCCGGTCTCAAACCCGGGGACCGGATCGTCAGTTTCGACGGCAAGCCCGCCACGGACTGGAACAGTCTGACGGAACAGATCCGGCAGTCGGCCGGACGCAAGGTCCCGGTGGTCGTCCAGCGCGGCGATCAGACGATCGACACGATCGTCACCCCGGTCCTGACCGCTCGCCCGGTCTACGGCGCGGACGGCCAGCCGGCGAAGGACTCCACGGGCAAGACCCTCACGCAGGACGTCGGCTTCATCGGGGTCGGTCCCCGCCAGGCCCTGGTCCCGCAAGGACCCGAGTCGGTGCTTCCGGCCGTGGGGACACAGATGACCCAGGTCAGCCACGTCGTCCTCGATCTGCCGGCCCGGGTGATCGGTGTGGCCAAGGCCGCCTTCAGCTCGGAGCCCCGCGATCCGAACGGCCCCATCAGCGTGGTGGGCGTCGGACGGGTCGCCGGCGAGGTGTCTGCCATGGAGGAGATCCCGCTGAATGCGCGGATCGCCAGCCTGGTCGGCATCCTGGCCGGGCTGAACTTCGCGCTGGCCATCTTCAACCTGATCCCGTTGCCGCCCCTGGACGGCGGCCACGTGGCCGGGGCCCTGTACGAGGGAATCCGCCGCGGCATCGCCCGCATCTTCCGCCGCCCCGATCCGGGCCCCTTCGACCTCGCCAAGCTGCTGCCCGTGACGTACACGGTGGCAGGGCTGCTGCTCGTGATGGGTGTGGTCCTGATCTACGCGGACATCGTCAAACCCGTGAAGCTGTTCGGATGACGACGGCGGTCGCATGCACTGAGCCGTCCGGCCTGACGGCCGGTCGCGGATGTCCCGCGGCGCCTGCGCTCGTTCCTCACGCAACAACGGCCCTCACGCAACAACGGCGCCCGCGGAACATCCGCGACCGGCTCCTGTTCAGATCAGTGTGCAGCCCGGCGTCGAGCGCTCAGTGTCACAGTGCCGACGCCCCGCGGTTCCGGGCCTGAGGGATAGAGTGAACCCATGACTGTTTTCGCCGTGGAGTACGTGTACGACGCCGCAACGGCCGCCGTGCGCGACGAGTTCCGTCCCGCCCACCGCGCCTGGCTCGGATCGCTCGCCGAGGAGGGCACCGTGCTGGCGTCCGGACCCGTCGATTCCGGGGCGGGAGCCCTGCTGATCATGGTGGCCGAGGACCAGCCCGCGCTGGATGGACTCCTCCGGGAGGACCCGTTCCAGATCAACGGCGCCGTCGCCCAGACGAGCGCCCGCGAATGGAGTCCCGTGATCGGCCGCTTCAGCGAATTCGTCTCCTGACCGGGGCCGGACTCACCAGAACCACAAGAGCTACAGAACTGAGGAATCAGAAGTGACATCGGTCAGCCTTGGAATGCCGTCTGCCCCGCCGCCCGTGCTCGCGCCGCGGCGCAAGACCCGCCAGATCAAGGTGGGTTCGGTGGGCGTCGGGTCCGACTCGCCCATCAGCGTGCAGTCCATGACCACCACCCCCACCACGGACATCAACGCGACCCTGCAGCAGATCGCGGAACTCACAGCCTCCGGCTGCGACATCGTGCGCGTGGCCTGTCCGTCGGCGGACGACGCCGCGGCCCTGCCCATCATCGCCAAGAAGTCGCAGATCCCCGTGATCGCGGACATCCACTTCCAGCCGAAGTATGTCTTCGCGGCCATCGAGGCCGGCTGCGCCGCGGTGCGTGTGAACCCGGGCAACATCCGGAAGTTCGATGACCAGGTCAAGGAGATCGCCCAGGCGGCCAAGGACCACGGCACCAGCATCCGCATCGGCGTCAACGCCGGTTCCCTGGAGCCCAGCCTGCTGAAGAAGTACGGCAAGGCCACCCCCGAGGCCCTCGTGGAGTCGGCCGTGTGGGAGGCGAGCCTCTTCGAGGAGCACGGTTTCCACGACTTCAAGATCTCGGTGAAGCACAACGACCCCGTGGTCATGGTCGCCGCCTACGAGATGCTCGCCGAAAAGGGCGACTGGCCGCTGCACCTCGGCGTGACCGAGGCCGGACCGGCGTTCCAGGGCACCATCAAGTCCGCCACCGCGTTCGGCGCCCTGCTGTCCCGCGGCATCGGCGACACCATCCGCGTCTCCCTCTCGGCCCCTCCCGTGGAGGAGGTCAAGGTCGGAAACCAGATCCTGCAGTCCCTGAACCTGCGCCCCCGCAAGCTCGAGATCGTGTCCTGCCCGTCCTGTGGCCGCGCCCAGGTGGACGTCTACACGCTGGCCGAGCAGGTCACGGCAGGCCTGGAAGGCATGGAGATCCCGCTGCGCGTGGCCGTCATGGGCTGCGTGGTGAATGGACCCGGCGAGGCCCGTGAAGCCGACCTCGGCGTCGCCTCGGGCAACGGCAAGGGCCAGATCTTTGTGAAGGGCCAGGTCATCAAGACCGTGCCGGAACACGAGATCGTTGAGACACTGATCGAAGAAGCCATGCGCATTGCCGATGAAATGGAGTCCGATGATCCGAGTGCTCCCTCCGGCAGTCCAGTGGTCACCGTCTCCTAGCAAGGTCGCGGGAGGGCCCATGATCCGTGAACTCGTGGATGAGGACCTTCCCGCGCTCCGGGATCTGGCCCTGCGGGACGAAGCGGTCAACGCCTTCGTCCTGGCCCAGACCGTCAGGCCGTGGCGCTCCCTGGGCGCCACGGTCTTCGGCGTGTTCGACGACGGCGGGCTGATCGCCGCCTGCTGGGCGGGCGCCAATGTGGTGCCCATCGCCCTCGATCCGTCCCTCGCGCCCCTGTTCGCCTACGCGCTGCACGCCCGTTCGCACCGCTATGCCTCGATCTTCGGCCCGAGCGACGCCGTGCTCGCCCTGCTTCCGGCGATGGAGGCCTTCGGACACGTCCCCCTGGAAATCCGCCGGTCCCAGCCGTTCCTCCTGCACGACGGCGAGCTGGAGGTCGAGTCAGACCCCTCGGTCCGCGCCGCCTCGATGGACGACTTCGACCGGATCCTCCCGGCCTCCGTGGCGATGTTCGAGGAGGAGGTGGGCTATTCGCCGTTCCTGGGCGGGCAGGAGAACTACCGCCGCCGGGTGCTCAACCTGCTCCGGCAGGGCCACACGCTCGCTCGTTTCAGTCCCGCAGGCCAGGTGCTCTTCAAGGCGGATCTGGGGGTTGTCACCCGCGGTGTGTGCCAGATCCAGGGGGTCTGGATGAACCCTGCCCAGCGCGGCCGGGGGATGGCCGCCGCCCGGGTCGCCGCCGTCGTCGAGTATTCACGACGTGTGGCGGGTGTCGCCTCCCTGTACGTGAACGATTACAACACCGCCGCGCGGAAGGTCTACGAGAAGGTCGGCTTCCGCGAGCACGGTGAGTTCGCCACGGTCCTGTACTGATCTCTACTGAACCGGACTCTACTGGTCGGGTGCGCCCTGGGAAGCGGCCCGGCAGCGCTCCAGGGCCGCTGTGAAGGCCGGCCTGTCGAGATACGGGGCTCCGGCAGGGCGAAGGGTCGTTCTCAGATAAGGATCCCGCTGTTCGAGCTCCGGATCCCCGCGCCACAAGGTCGTGTAGCCTGCCGCACGCTCCGCGCGTTGCCTCGAGGCCACCCGTCCGATGAGCGCCACCACGGGCATGGCGGAAACGAACATGATCGCCGCCAGCAGATCCGTGAACCAGGACCGGTGCATGCCGGACGCCTGGACAAGCCAGACGATGGCGAGGACGATGATCGCCACCGTGGTGCATCTGAAGCGCAAGCGGAGCAGAGCGAACGCGGTGGACCCGGGCAGCAGATGCCGTGCGGGTATCGCCATGTGATCACTCCGTCCCAGAGGCTGTTCTGTGAGCCGGAATCGCGGCCCCTGCCGCGTCATCGACAGCCTACCGCCCTCGTCTCCGGTCGCTGGAGAGGCTCCCGGTGCCCTGACAGGCCCGCCCGTTCAGCACCGGCCTGCTTGTCCCGCGGCCCGCGGCGGCATAGCGTTGGCTTCACCGTCTCCAGGGGGAAGCCGCCATGAGGAAACCGCTGTTCGCCATGCTGTCCGTGGCGCTGTCCGCTCTGCTCGTGAACGGGTGCGCCGTCACGGTGCCGTCGCCGGGCAAGGCCTGGAGCGAGTCGGAGCTGGAGGAGGTGGTCGGACGGCTCAAAGGCCCCAACGACGGCACCTTCACTCAGGTGGCGGCGGACACGATGCGCAAGACCGTCGAGGTGCGTGAGCGTCTGCAGAGCCGGACGTCGGTGGATCCACCCGCCTGCCAGGAGGTGGCGGTCTCCGAAAACCGGTTGTCCACCAGATTGCTCGACCGCGGCCGTGTGGCCCTGGGGCTCAACGAGTCGGGACGCGACGCGAAAGTGTCCGTCGTCCTGAGCAGCGGTCCGCAGGAACTCCTCCATCCGGGATTCGACGGTGAAACCCTGGAACGCTGTTCCACCCTGAAACTGATCCGCGGGGTCCCGGTGGCCACCGTGTCTGTGGCGAAGGCCGAGGCTCCGAAGGTCGAGGGCGGACTCGCCTGGACGGTGACCACGGTCGGCTCCAGCGGCACGGTCGAGACGTCCATGTCCACGGTCACCGTGGGCCGGGTGAACATCTTCGTCAGCGTGTCCGGGCAGAAGGGCGGAGCCGACACCGCCGCGGTGGCCAACGCCGTGGTGGAGCAGGCCGCGGCACTGGTGGACTGAGCCCCGCCTGTCGCAGTCGCGTCATGGGGAGGACTGCCCATCGCAGATTTCCGCATCGAATGGAAGAATCACAGACGAGTTCAGTCTCACCAATCGAATCGCTTTCTGATCGGGGAAAACATCATGAAGAACGCACGTCGGGCCCTCCTGGCTCTTTCCGCGGCCTCGCTGCTGGCTGTCACGGCCTGTTCCGGCCCGGCCCAGCAGTCCGGTGGGACCAACGGCGGCGGTGGTGGGCAGTCCGCCGCGCCCGCGGCCGTGAAGAAGTACAGCGAGGCCGAGCTGGAGGGCGTGCTCAAGGCCGCCAAGGGCGCCGATGGCAAGGAGCTGAAGGTGCTCCCGTCCGCGGACCTGAAGAAGTCCCTCGAAGCGTCCAAGGAACTGCTCGCCAAGACGAAGATCTCCCCGGCGGAGTGTGGCAGCGGGGACATCGCGACGGCGCTTCAGAGCCTCGACGGCGCCTCCACCGCCGTTGGCACCTCCACGGGCGCCGATGGCATTCCTTCTCAGGCCGTGAGTCTGATCTCCGGGCCGGACCCGTCCGTGCTCGAGGGCAAGATCGCCCAGACCAAGGACCAGCTGGAGAAATGCAAGACCATGACGATTGAGATTGCGGGCCAGAAGGCCGAAGCCACCTCGGAAAAGGTCGACGCGTCCGCAAAGACCCCAGGCGCCGTGGCGTTCGAAACCACCACGTCCCTGCCGGGCGGCGCTACCAAGATGAAGCAGTTGACCGTGATGGCTGTCAAGAACGGAGTGGCAATCACCAGCGTCTCCCTGGCCGGTGGCGCGGGAGCAGCCGACGTCGAGAAGGCCGTCGCCGCTCTCGACGCGGTCGCCGATCAGATCAAGTAAGCCGCAGCACTCCGAACGGGCCGCGTCCACTGTGGACGCGGCCCGTTCGCGCGTTCGGGCACCATTCGTGGCGCGACGGCGCGACGGCGCGACGGCGGGACGTGGTCACTCCATGCCCGGCGCGGCGGACTCGCCGGTCCCGCCCTCGAGGTACCGCTGAACGGTCGGGGCCACCTGCCGGACCACCTCCTCGGGCGTCGCCGACGCCAGGGGTTCCAGCCGCACCACGTACCGGGTCAGCATGAGCCCGACCATCTGCGAAGCGACCAGATCGCCACGGAGGGCGAGCTCCTGCGGGGTGCCCGGCAGCCCGGCTGTGATGCGCGACAGGATCGTCCGGCTGACCATCTCCCGGAGCATCGCCGTCTTGGTGCGGGACCCGATGGTCCCGCGGATGAAGGCCACCAGGCTGTGCTGGGCCGGGCTCTCCCAGAGCCGGAGGACCGCGCGCACGATCTCCTCGGAGCGCTGCCGGGGATCGAGGGAGGTGACCCCCGCGAGCACCTCCGCGGGGTCGGCCGGCAGTTCGACGCTGAGCGCGAAGAGCTCGTCCTTGCCCTGGAAGAAGTGGTGGACCATGGCCGGGTCGACCCCGGCCTCCCGGCCCACCTGCCGCAGGCTCGTGCCCTCGAAGCCGTGCTCGGCGAACAGCCTGCGGGCCGCTGCCAGGATCCGCTCGCGGCTGTCCGCCTGCCCGCCACGGCGACCACGACGGCGGCCGGGAGCCGCCGGTGGTTCCGTGGCGACGCCGTCCGGGTCGTCGTCGTGCGCGCCGGACGGGGAGGGCCCGCTCACGCCGTCCGCCGGCGCAGGGTGGCGGAGGCCAGCACCAGGAGCCCGAAGGCGATGACGGCCAGGTCGATGAGGTCGTTCCGGAGTGTCTCCGTGGGGTCGCTGTGGCGGCCGATCTCCTGCAGCGCCTCCACGGAATAGCTGAGGGGCAGCACGTTGGAGATGGCTTCCAGCACGGAGTTCATGGAGTCGCGCGCCACGAAGAGACCGCAGAGCAGGATCTGAGGGACCACCACGACGGGCATGAACTGCACCGCCTGGAACTCGGTGCGGGCGAACGCCGAGCAGAGGAGCCCGAGGGCCACGCCCAGCACCGAGTTCAGGATGCAGACCAGCCCCACCAGCACAGGGCTGCCCTGCACGTCCAGCTGGAACACCCAGTAGGCGACGGCCAGGGTGACCAGTGCCTGGACCGCCGCGAGCACGGAGAACGCGAGTGCGTAGCCGAAGAGGAGGTCGGCCTTGCCCAGGGGAGTGGTCAGCAGCCGCTCAAGTGTGCCGCTGGTCCGCTCGCGCAGCATGGTCACGGAGGTGATGAGGAACATGATCAGGAACGGGAAGATGGCCAGCATGACCAGGCCCACGCGGTCGAAGGTGCGCGGCATCCCGGGCGGCAGCGTCTCGTTCTCGAAGAGGAAGTAGACCGCGGCCAGGAGGAACGAGGGCACCACGAGGATCATGGCCACGCTGCGGTGGTCGTGGCGGATCTGCGTGAGCACGCGCGCCGTGGTGGCGCCGAGGAGCCGGGGGTTCATGATGCCGCCTCTTCCTGTCCTGGTCCGGAGGTTCCGGACTCCTGGATCATGGCCAGGAACGCCTGTTCCAGGTCGGTGTTGTGGCCGCGCTCCGCCAGTTCGCCGGGCGTCAGCTGCGCCAGGAGCCTGCCGTCCCGCAGCAGCAGGAGGTCCTGGCAGTGGCGCGCTTCCTCCATGACGTGGCTGGACACCAGCAGCGTGGCGCCGGCGTCGGCGAGGCGGCGGAAGTGGGCCCAGAGCTCCGCGCGGAGTACGGGGTCCAGGCCGACCGTGGGCTCGTCCATGATGAGGAGTTCGGGGTCTCCGACCAGGGCGCAGGCCAGGGAGACGCGGTTGAACTGCCCGCCGGACAGGTCCGCGGTGAGGCGGCGGGACTCGCCGGTCAGACCCACGGCCTCGATGGCGTCGCGGGCATCGGCGGTCGATTTGCCGTGCAGGGTGGCGAAGTAGCGGACGTTGTCCAGGACCGTCAGGTCCCGGTACACGCTGGGGGACTGGGTCATGTAGCCGATCTTCCGGCGGAGGGGCGCGGCGCCGGCCGGCGAGCCCAGCACGGTCACGGTGCCGGAGCCGAAGCGCTGGAGGCCCATGATCGCCCGCATGAGGGTGGTCTTTCCGCTGCCGGATGGACCCAGCAGCCCCGTGATACTCCCGGAGGCGACCGCGAAGTCCAGGTTTCTCAGCACGTGCAGGCGGCCCCGCCGGACGTGCAGTCCCTGGACGACGACGGCGGCCTCCCCGGCGGCCGGCGTCGAGTGAAGTTGCTGGGGCCCGTCCATGGCTGCTCCCGCCTCCCGGAGACCTCGCCTGAGGCTTCCGGGCAATTCATCGACTGATGAATTAAAAGTAAGTTCACCAAAAAGGTCCGTCAAGATCCTTGATCGGAGCAGCAGGGTGAACTACGTTCGGCTCAGATGTGTCGCCGCTGTCCGCAGCGGCCAACAGGGCATGTCACCGACGTAAAGGAGCTGGAACATGGCAGTTAGCGTCAACCTCGGCAAGGGCTTGGACAAGGAATTCGAGGACAAGAGCCTGAAGGAGATCCTGGACGCACCCGTGTCCGCGCTGGCGGGCATCACGGACGCCAAGGGTGAATTCCTGGCCAAGGAACTCGGGATCAAGACCGTCCGTGATCTCGGCTCCAACAAGTACTTCGCCCTGGCCGGTGTTCTGGTGGCCCTGGAGGGCAAGGAAGGCTGATCCTTCCGCGGACACCCTCGGGAATCCGCCGTGAGGGCCCGGAGCGCGGTTGCTCCGGGCCCTTCGCCGTCCCCGGCCTCCGGGCGTTCCACGCGTGGGCCCGTGGCCCGTGCCCGCGTGACGGCCCGCACCGGATAAACTCGGGGTACGGTCCGGTCATCCCGGACCGCAGCCCTGTCCCCGGCCTGTCCGGACGGGCTCCAGCCCCGATTGCGCCAGAAACGGAATTTCAGTGATCACACGCCTTTCCTCGCTCTTCCTGCGAACCCTGCGTGAAGACCCGGTGGACGCCGAGGTCGCCAGCCACAAGCTCCTGGTCCGTGCCGGATACATCCGTCGCGCCGCCCCAGGCATCTACACGTGGCTGCCGCTCGGTCTGAGCGTGCTGCGCAAGGTGGAGCAGATCATCCGCGAGGAGATGGCGGCCATCGGCGCGCAGGAGGTCCACTTCCCGGCCCTGCTGCCCAAGGAGCCCTACGAGGTCACCAACCGCTGGACCGAGTACGGCGAGGGCCTCTTCCGCCTGCAGGACCGCAAGGGCGCCGACTACCTCCTGGCTCCCACCCACGAGGAGATGTTCACCCTCCTCGTGAAGGACCTGTACTCCTCGTACAAGGACCTGCCCCTGGCGATCTACCAGATCCAGAACAAGTACCGCGATGAGGCACGCCCGCGGGCCGGCCTCCTGCGCGGCCGCGAGTTCATCATGAAGGACTCCTACTCCTTCGACGTGGACGACGCCGGCCTGGACGCCAGCTACTTGGCTCACCGCGGCGCGTACCTGCGCATCTTCGAGCGCCTCGGCCTCGAAGTGGTCCCCGTGAAGGCCACCGCCGGCGCCATGGGCGGTTCCCGGAGCGAGGAGTTCCTGCACCCCACCGCGATCGGTGAGGACACCTTCGTGCGCTCGGCGGGCGGGTACGCCGCCAACGTCGAGGCCGTGACCACCGTGGCGCCCGAGCCCATCGACTACGCGTCGCTGCCGGCCGCCGTCGTGCGCGACACCCCGGACACCCCCACCATCGACACGCTCGTGGACGCGGCCAACCGGACCGAGCCGCGCGCCGACCGTCCCTGGACGGCCGCCGACACCCTCAAGAACGTGGTCCTCGCCGTGACGCTGCCCACGGGCGAGCGTCAGCTCGTGATCATCGGCGTCCCCGGCGACCGTGCCGTGGACCTCAAGCGTGTCGAGGCGAACATCGGCGCGTTCCTGCCTGTGGGCGGCGAGATCGGGCTCGAGGCCGCCTCTGAGGAGGATCTGAAGAAGAACACCGCGCTGGTCAAGGGCTACATCGGCCCCGGCCTGACCACCGAGGAGCCCGTGCTGGGTTCCGAGGGCGCCGCCAAGGTCCTGTACCTGGTGGATCCCCGCGTCGTGCCCGGCTCCAGCTGGATCACCGGTGCGAACGTCGACGGGAAGCATGTGTTCGGCCTGGTCGCCGAGCGCGACTTCGGCTGGGATGGCGTCATCGAGGCCACCGAGGTGCGCGAAGGTGACCTCGCCCCCGACGGCAGCGGTCCGCTGGAGCTGGCCCGCGGCATCGAGATGGGCCACATCTTCCAGCTCGGCCGCAAGTACGCCGAGGCGCTGGACCTGAAGGTCCTGGACCAGAACGGCAAGCAGGTCGTGGTGACGATGGGTTCCTACGGCGTCGGCGTGACCCGTGCCGTCGCGGCGCTGGCCGAGTCCAACCACGACGACCGCGGCCTGATCTGGCCCCGCAACGTCGCCCCGGCTGATGTGCACGTGGTGGCCGTGGGCCGCGGCGAGGAGATCTTCTCCACCGCCGCCCAGCTCGCGGAGGAGCTCTCCGCAGCAGGCCTGGACGTCATCTACGACGACCGCCCCAAGGTCTCTCCCGGCGTGAAGTTCGGCGACGCCGAACTGCTCGGCGTCCCCACGATCCTCGCGGTCGGCAAGGGCCTGGCCGACGGCGTGGTGGAGCTCAAGGACCGCCGCAGCGGGGAAGCGCAGAACGTGCCGGTGGCCGAGGCGGTCGCCGCGGTGCGCGCCGCCGTCGCGCACTGAGTGGATGCGCACTGGCCGGATGCGCACTGACCGGATGCGCACTGACCGGATGACGGGATCACGGGCGGGCGCGCCATGCTGAGCGGCTTCGAACTGCTCGACGGCGGCACGCTCGCCGTGATCGTCCTCGCCGGCTTCTGCGCCGGCTGGGTCGATGCGGTGGTGGGCGGCGGCGGTCTCATCCAGCTGCCCGCCCTGCTGCTGATGCCCGGCATCACGCCGGTGCAGGCGCTCGCCACCAATAAGCTCGGGTCCATCTTCGGGACCACCACGAGCTCCATCACGTTCTACCGGCGCGTCCATCCCGATCTGAGGACGGCCGTCCCCATGGCGCTCATCGCGCTGGCCGGCAGTTTCGGGGGCGCGGTGATCGCCACGCAATTGCCAGGCAAGGCCTTCAAACCGATCATCGTGGTCGCTCTCGTGGCCGTGCTGCTGTTCACCGCGTTCCGTCCTGCGGTGGGCGGGGAGACGGCCCTGAGGCATCAGGGCCGTAAACACTATGTCCTGGCTTGCCTGATCGGCGCCGTGATCGGCTGCTACGACGGGCTGATCGGCCCCGGCACCGGGTCCTTCCTGGTGATCGCCCTCGTCTCGCTCATGGGATACGCCTTCACCGAGGCCAGTGCCAAGGCGAAGATCGTCAACATGGCCACCAATGCCGGGGCGCTCTTGTTCTTCCTCCCGCACGGCTCCCTGCTCTGGGGCGTGGGCCTGCTCCTCGGCGCGGCGAACACCGCGGGCGGCTACCTCGGGGCGCGCATGGCCGTGGCCCGCGGGAACTCGTTCATCCGCTGGGTGTTCCTGGGCGTCGTGGCGGTGCTGATCGTCAAGCTCGGGTTCGATGTCTGGCAGGACAACACCCGCTAGAGAACGGCGGGTGCAAGTGTCTCAGTCCACGTGTCCGGGATCGTGGAGCCGCCGGGGGTCGACGGTGTCATCCAGGACGTTCCCGGCCAACGCGGAGGCCAGCCAGAGTGATCGCTCCTTCTCGGCGTCGTGTCCGCCTTTCGTGGCGAACCACAGGGCGTCCTCCACGAAGCTGACCACGCTCCATTGGCGGGTCAGCTCCGGGTCCAGTCCCGCGGCTTCGCAGTACTCCTCCAGACGGCGCAGCACCCCTTCGGCGGGCCGCACCACGGGGTACTCGGCCAGGCGGTTCCGCAGCACGGGAGGCAGCGAGAACTCGGCGTCGCCCAGCACGGCCTGCGGGTCGATCGCCACCCACTCGGTGGTGTCCTGGCCGCCGGGGCCGTCCGAGTCCGGACCGCCGGGCCGGGCCAGGATGTTCAGGAAGTGGAGGTCCTGATGCACCAGGACCTCGCGGGATTCGCGGCGCCCCACCGTGCCGTGCACCTGGCACACCTCCAGCGCGGCCTCCAGGAGCCAGCGGGGGAACGGCTCCCCAGCCTCCTGCCAGCTCTGCGGGAACTCGTCGCACCAGCGTTCCGCCATGTCGGAGAGGCGTGGGATCGCTGCGAGTGCGGGGGTGTCGCCGAGGATCCGGCCTACCTCGTCCACGGGCACACTCAGACCTCGGACGATTCCGCCCCAGACCTCCGCGGCATCGTGGAGGTCCATGCTGATGAGGGTCCGGTGGGGTTCGAGCCTCTCGAGGAGCAGGGCACAGCGGGCCGGTTCCTCCTCCAGCACGCGCACAGCACCCCGTCCTTGCCACACGCGGAGCGATGGCCCCTCCGACAGGGTCTCCTCGACCGGCAGGGACACCTTGAGCACGGCTGCGCCGTCACGTCCGCGGACGGGGAGGACGATCCCGCTGTAGCCGTGCAGGACAGGGAAGCCGGGGGAGAGGTCCAGCCGGAGCCCCCAGGTGTCGAAGCACTCCTCGATCAGTCGGGGCAGACTGGCGATCCACCGGGCGCCTTCGGCACTCCGCGTCATTCTCCTGACCAGGCCGGGCGGTAACGTCACGGGGGAGCTCACGGGTCCAGCTTAGTCATGCGGATGCCCCGGGCCGCTGGGCGGGTTTCAGACGATTCCCGACTGTCCCAGGAGACTGCCCACTAGGAACGTCGCGGTCAGGGCGAGCGCACCGCCGACCACCACGCGGACGGCGGCCCGGGACACGCTCGCGCCGCCGATCCAGGCGCCGACGGCCCCGGTGGCGGCCAGAGCGGTGAGCACGACGCCGAAGGTCACGGGGATGCGGATCGCTGCGGGAAGGAGCAGCACCGCGAGCAGCGGCAGGATCGCCCCGGCGGTGAAGGCCAGCGCTGAGGCGAGTGCCGCATGCCACGGGCTGACGATTTCTTCCTCGTCGATATTGAATTCGCTTTTCAGATGAGCGCCCAAGGCGTCTTTGGCGCTCAATTCCTCCGCGACGAGTGCCGCGGTGGCCGGGGAAATCCCCTGATCGATATAACCCTGTTTCAGCCGGGCGAGTTCTCCGGCGGGATCGTCACTCAGGGCTTTGCGCTTCTGGCGGACGATGGCCCGCTGGCTGTCGCTCTGGCTGCTGACCGAGACGTACTCACCGAGGGCCATGGAGATCGCGCCGCCGATCAGGCCTGCCGCGCCGGCCGCGAGAAGAGGGCCCTGCTGAGTGGTGGCGCCGGCGACGCCCACCACGATCGCGGCCACCGAGACGATGCCGTCATTGGCGCCGAGGACACCGGCGCGGAGCCAGTTGAGGCGCTGGGCCAGATTTCCCCGGGCGCTCTTCTTCCCGGTTCCGGCTTTGATCTCCATTGTCGTCATGTCTTCAGGAAAGCACTCCCGGAAAAACAATTCCAGCAATGTTTGCCTTCACTAAATGAGAGAAGGCTTGGCTTATTGAAGTAAGCCTATGCTCAGTTGGAAAGGAAAAACGCGGCGCTCTGGACTCAGTGCTGTCTTGGACTCAGTGCTGTCCGGCGGACCGCGACCCCGACGGCAGGGGCGTCACGTCCTCCGGGAAGCCGGGCAGTGCCGGACCGGCGCCGGTGGACGGCAACCAGTGCCGGGCGCGTGTGCCCGCCGCGAAGTACTGCGCCATCGCCCAGGTCCGGAGATCCCCCTCGGAGGCCGCCACCAGATCCAGGGCCGCGTTCCGGAGTTCCTCCTCCACCGCGCCCAGACCTGCGGCCGGCTCCTTGAGGAAGGTGGCCGGCAGCTCGTAGCCGGCTTCGGGAACCGACGGGGTGGCGCAGGCGGCGCGCACCCACCCGGCAGCCTCGGAACCGCCCTTCCGGACCGCCGCCTCGAAGCCGTCCGCGTCGGTGCGGGCCCCGCGCTCCAGGCGGACTTCGGCCACCTGGTACAGGTACGTCAGATGGCGCTGCGCCCGCAGGACGGCCTGGGTGGCCGCGATCGCCTGTGGTGACACCGTCGCCGCGGTGGCCGCGGACGACGCCGGCCCAGTGCCCGCCGCGCCGGTCGCCGGAGTGGCGCCCGGCGTCGTCGGGCCGGCCGGGTCGGTCCCGGCAGCGGAGGGCGTGCTGGAAGCACAGGACGCCGGGAGCGCGGCGGCGCCGGGGGTGAGGAGGTCCGGGCCTGTGGCGCCGCCTGAGGGCAGGAGCGGCCGCAGGGCCTCCAGCCGCCCTTCCGCCGCGGCGGTGTAGAGGCGGGCCAGACCGCCGTTGGGTTCGCGCCGGGCCTGGTCGAGGAGTCCCGTCGCGCTCGTGCGGACGGCCTCCAGCAACTGGGCGAGCGTCAGAGGCCCCGAGGACGGTGAGGCCTGCGGCGTCGTCGCGCCGGGCGAGGGCGCGGGCGGCCTCAGGGCGGCGCTCTGCTGGTCGAGCACCGTGCCCAGCGACGCCACGGTGGGACCCGTGGTGGAGGCGAGCCGATGCGCTTGCGCGGCGAGATCGGCCGTGTGTGCGGCGAAGACGGCCTGTGGCGCCTGAACCGCCGCGTCGACGGGTGCGGGGGAGAGGACCTGGTCCACGGCCGCGCTCAGTCCCAGAACTGTGGCCAGCACCACGGCCGAGGCTCCCACTCGTCGGAGGACCGTGCCCGTCCGTCCCGTCTTTCCCGCGTTTTTCATCACCACGATCTTGCCACGACCACGCGGATCCCGGCGCCGGGGCCGCTTCCGCCCGCCTCGATCGCGCAGGAATGCGGTCCGTGGAAGCCGCCGGAGCCAAAAAGTCGATACTCTATAGTCTGAAAACTTCAATCAGGGAGGCCTTGCGGACCATGAGCGGTGCCGGACATTCGACTACGCCAGACCAGGGCGGCCAGGACTCCGAAGCAGCACGGCTGCACGGACTCCTGGAATCCGTGGTGGCCGCACAGGGCCTCTTCCTCGAGGAGGTGGAGATCCACCGGGCGGGCGCCCAGCGCACCGTTCAGGTGCTGGTGGACCTCCCCGAGGACCAGCAGGGCGGAGTGAGCCTCGATCGCATCGCGGCGGTCTCCACGGACATCTCGGCCGCCCTGGATACGGATCCGCTCGACGGCCCGCAGGCCTACGAGCTCGAGGTCTCCTCGCCGGGTGTCTCCCGCCCGCTCACACAGCCGCGTCACTGGCGCCGGAATCTCGGCCGCCTGGTGCGCGTGAAGCTGAGCGAGGGTGAGCCGCTCACGGGCCGGATCGGCGAAGTCCACGAGGACGGCGTGACCCTGGTCCCGCAGCTGGAAGCGAAGAAGGGCGTCAAAGCCAAGGAAGGCGCACCGGTCACGGTGGCCTTCAGCACGATCCGCCAGGCCAAGGTGGAGATCGAATTCACACATCTGGACCATGCGGCGCTGGACGAAGCATTGGACCCCGAAGAAACTGAGGAGGCCTAAATGGATATCGACATGAGCGCGCTGCGACTCCTGGAGCGGGAACGCGAGATCCCCCTGGACAAGCTCATCCCCACCATCGAGCAGGCACTGCTGGTGGCTTATCACAAGACCCCCGGCGCCATCGATCAGGCACGGGCGGAACTGGACCGCAAGAGTGGTCACGTGACCATCTGGGCGAGCGAGATCGACGACGAGGGCAACGTCGTCGGCGAGTTCGACGACACCCCGGACGGCTTCGGCCGCATCGCCGCGAGCACCGCCCGCCAGATCATCCTGCAGCGTCTGCGGGACGTCGAGGATGACAACGTCCTCGGCGAGTTCAAGGGCCGCGAGGGCGAACTCGTCGCTGGTCAGATCCAGCAGGGCCACTCCGCGCACATGGTCCAGGTCAACCTGGGCACCGTGGAGGCCCTCATGCCGCCGCCCGAGCAGGTGCCCGGGGAGAAGTACCTCCACGGCAACCGCATCCGCGCCTTCGTCGTGAGCGTGCAGCGCGGCCAGAAGGGCCCCAGCATCACGCTGTCCCGCACCCACCCGGGCCTGGTCCGCAAGCTCTTCGAACTCGAGGTCCCGGAGATCGCGGACGGCTCCGTGGAGATCGTCGCGCTGGCCCGTGAAGCCGGCCACCGGACCAAGATGGCCGTGCGGGCCAACCGCCCGGGCATCAACGCCAAGGGCGCGTGCATCGGTGAGATGGGTTCCCGCGTGCGGGCCGTCATGACCGAGCTGAACGACGAGAAGATCGACATCGTCGACTTCTCCGACACCCCGGAGACGTTCATCGCGAACGCCCTGTCGCCGTCGAGCGTCACGAGCGTCACGATCGCCGACCCGGCCACCCGTTCCGCCCGTGTCGTCGTGCCGGATTACCAGCTGTCGCTGGCCATCGGCAAGGAAGGTCAGAACGCCCGTCTGGCCGCCAAGCTCACGGGCTGGCGGATCGACATCGTCTCGGACGCGGCCGGCGAGTAGGCTTCCGCAGGCCCCGACGCGCCGTCGCGCACGGCGGGGCCCGCGGAAGGCGTAGAATGGATAACGCCGGTTCCCCGGCATGGCATCTGCGTGTCCGCCCTTCGGGTGGCGCACGCACTTCAAGCGAGGCAGGCGCACGTGGCAGCACCGACAAGTGCACCTCTGCGGACCTGTGTCGGATGCCGCCGCCGGGAAACCCAGGAACAGCTCATCCGGCTGGCGACCGTGACCTCCGACGCAGGTGAAAACCTCGTGGTGGTGGACGCGCGACGCCGGGTGGGCGGCCGGGGTGCATGGCTGCACCCCACCACTGAGTGCCTTGCCCTCGCCCAGCGGAAGCGTGCGTTCGCGCGTGCTTTCCGGAGCGCCGTCGTCAGCGACGGCCTGGAGGAGAAGCTGGCACCGCACAGTGTCCCCACCGGGGCGGAGACGCCTCAGGGGACGACCGTCCTATCCGAAAGCGGGTCAGAAATCTGATGGAAACCCGATGAGTTCCCTGCGATGAGCGCGTAACCATGACCAATCTGTTGCGCGCTGCACAGCGCCCCGGGCCGCTTTTCATGGCCCAGGGCAGGAAGAAGTATTAGACGGTTCGTGCCAAGGCTGATGCGCGGACCGAGACAGGAGAAATGTGGCCAAGGTCCGCGTACACGAGCTCGCCAAGGAGCTCGGTATCACCTCCAAGGATGCGCTTGCAAAGCTGCAGAGCCTCGGAGAGTTCGTCCGTTCCGCATCGTCGACCATCGAACCCCCGGTGGCGAAGAAATTGCGTGACGCATTCCCGGGTGGGGGATCCGCTCCCGCCCCGACCGCTGCACCCGCAGCGAAGGCAGCCGCTCCGGCGGCCCCGAAAGCACCTGCGGCGGCTTCCGCCCCCGCTTCCCAGGCTCCCGCGGCACCTGCCGCTCCGGCCGCATCCTCCGCGCCTGCAGCCTCCCCGGCCGCACGTCCGGGTGGCATGAAGCCGGGTGGAGCACCCAAGCCGGGTTCCCGCGCGGCCGCTGAAGCGGAAGCGGCTCGTGTGGCCGCCGCCCGTGCGGCCAAGCCGGCCTCCCAGCAGCGCCAGTCCGGCTCCCGCGCCGGTGGCCCCCGTCCGGGCAACAACCCGTTCGCCAGCTCGCAGGGCATGCCCCGTGGGCGCGACGGCGAGCGTGCTCCCCGTCCGGGCAACAACCCGTTCGCCAGCTCCCAGGGCATGCCGCGTCCGGGTGGACCCCGCCCTGCGGCCGGCGCAGGCGGTCCCCGCCCCGCAGCCGGTGCCGGTGGGCCTCGTCCCGCCGCAGGCGCCGGTGGCCCCCGTCCGGGTGCTCCGCGTCCCGGCGCTCCCCGTCCGGGCGCACCGCGTCCCGGTGGCCCCCGTCCCACCCCGGGCATGATGCCCAGCCGCATCGAGCGTCCCGCTCCCGGTGCGGCAGCACGTCCGGGCGCTCGTCCCGGTGGCGGCCCCGGCCGTCCCGGTGGCGGCACCGGTGGCGGCGCACCTGCCGGCGGTGGCTTCGGCAAGGGCGGCCGCGGCCGCGGTGGCACCCAGGGTGCCTTCGGCAAGGGCGGCGCAGGCCGTGGCAAGCAGCGCAAGTCGAAGCGAGCCAAGCGCCAGGAACTGGAGCAGATGAGCGCACCGTCGCTGGGCGGCGTGAGCGTGCCCCGCGGCGACGGCCAGACGATCGTCCGTCTGCGCCGTGGTTCCTCCATCACGGACTTCGCCGAGAAGATCGACGCGAACCCCGCATCGCTCGTCACGGTGCTGTTCCACCTCGGAGAGATGGCCACGGCCACGCAGTCGCTGGATGAGGAGACCTTCGAACTCCTGGGCGCCGAGCTGGGCTACAAGCTCCAGATCGTCTCCCCGGAGGATGAGGAGCGCGAGCTGCTGAGCAGCTTCGACATCGACTTCGAGGCCGAGCTTGAGGCCGAAGGCGACGACGAGCTCGAGGCCCGCCCGCCGGTCGTCACCGTCATGGGTCACGTCGATCACGGTAAGACCCGACTGCTGGACGCGATCCGCAACTCGGACGTCGTGGCCGGCGAGCACGGTGGCATCACCCAGCACATCGGCGCTTACCAGATCACCCACGAGCACGAGGGCATCGAGCGCAAGGTCACCTTCATCGACACCCCGGGTCACGAGGCCTTCACGGCCATGCGTGCCCGTGGCGCCAAGGTCACCGACATCGCGATCCTCGTGGTCGCGGCCGATGACGGCGTCATGCCGCAGACCGTTGAAGCGCTCAACCACGCCCAGGCGGCGAACGTGCCGATCGTGGTGGCCGTGAACAAGATCGACAAGGAAGGCTCCAACCCGGACAAGATCCGTGGTCAGCTGACCGAGTACGGCCTGGTTCCGGAAGAGTACGGCGGCGACACGATGTTCGTGGACGTCTCCGCACGTCAGAACTTGAACATCAACGAGCTGCTCGAGGCCGTCCTCCTGACCGCCGACGCCGCTCTGGACCTCCGTGCCAACCCGGACAAGGACGCTCGCGGCATCGCGATCGAAGCGAACCTGGACCGTGGCCGTGGTTCCGTGGCGACCGTTCTGGTTCAGTCCGGCACCCTGCACATCGGTGACACGATCGTGGCCGGCACGGCTCACGGCCGCGTCCGCGCCATGTTCGACGAGGACGGCGAGTCCGTCACCGAGGCCGGTCCGTCGCGTCCGGTCCAGGTGCTGGGTCTGTCCAACGTCCCGCGCGCCGGTGACACCTTCTTCGTGACCTCTGACGAGCGCACCGCCCGCCAGATCGCCGAGAAGCGTGAAGCCGCCGACCGCAATGCCGCCCTGGCGAAGCGCCGTAAGCGCATCAGCCTGGAAGACTTCGACCAGGCCGTCGCCGAAGGCAAGATCGACACCCTCAACCTCATCCTCAAGGGTGACGTGTCCGGTGCCGTGGAAGCCCTCGAGGACGCCCTGCTCAAGATCGACGTGGGCGACGACGTCCAGCTGCGCGTCATCCACCGCGGTGTGGGTGCCATCACGCAGAACGACGTCAACCTGGCGACGGTAGACAGCGCGATCATCATCGGCTTCAACGTGAAGCCGGCCGAGCGTGTGGCCGAGCTGGCCGAGCGCGAAGGCGTCGACATGCGCTTCTACTCGGTCATCTACGCGGCGATCGACGACATCGAACTCGCGCTCAAGGGCATGCTCAAGCCCGAGTACGAGGAAGTCCAGCTCGGCACGGCCGAGGTCCGCGAAGTGTTCCGTTCCTCCAAGTTCGGCAACATCGCAGGCTCGATCGTCCGTTCCGGCCTCATCCGCCGTAACGCCAAGGCCCGTGTGCTGCGCGATGGCAAGGTCATCGGGCAGAACCTGTCCATCGATTCGCTCAAGCGCTTCAAGGACGACGCCACCGAGGTCCGCGAGGGCTTCGAGTGCGGTATCGGTCTCGGCTCGTACAACGACCTCACCGAGGGCGACATCATCGAGACCTTCGAGATGCGCGAGAAGCCGCGCGTCTAGGAGTGTCGGGAAGGCCGGGCCCAGGGGAGACCGTGGGCCCGGCCTTCCGTTCACCGTCACACGACGTTTGAGGAGGAGAACATGGCAGATCCAGCACGCGCCGGCAGGCTGGCGCAGCGCATCAAGGTCCTGGTGGCCGAGGCGCTCAGGAAGGCCGTCAAGGACGAGCGGGCGCTCGACATCACCGTGACCGACGCACGCGTCACGAACGATCTCCAGCACGCCACCGTCTACTACACGGTGCTCGGCGACGCCGACGCCCGGGCGGGAGCCGATGAGGTCCTCGCCCAGAACAAGGGGATCCTGCGCCGGGAGGTCGGACGCAATCTGACCATCCGCCTGACCCCCACCCTGGAGTTCGTCGCCGATGAGATCCCGGAGAACGCCTCGAACCTCGAGGACCTCATCCGGAAGGCCAAGGAACGGGACGCCGAAGTGGCTGCCCTGGCCGAAGGGGCCGTCTTCGCCGGCGAGTCCGATCCGTACAAGAAGGATGACGAGGACCAGGAGGACTGATCCTCGTCCCGCCGCCGCATGGCAGCACTGTTTCGTCACCCCGCCGCGAGGCTGCGGGCACGACTGAGGCCCACCGGGACATCCCGGTGGGCCTCAGTCGTACCCGCCTCTCTTCCGGCCCTCAGAAGGGCCCGGTGGACTCTACTTGGTCCAGACGAGGGGCTTGTCGCGGTATGGGTTCAGATCGTAGCTGAGGTAGTTGCTGGAGTTGCCCGTGTAGGACACTCCGGTCACCGCGGTGCCCGTCGGAGCGAGGGCGATCTGGCAGTCCACCTGGGTGTCGCCGACGGCCCGGAAGCTCTTGGAGTACGGGCACTTGTCGAAGCCGCCGAAGATGATCAGGCTGCCGGCGGGCGAGCCGCCGTCCAGGGTGCCCTTGAAGGACGTGTGCGTCCAGGACACCGAGCTCTTGATCGGGTTCAGTGTCTGCTTGAGCGTGACCTCACTGTGGATGTAGAACGGCACGTAGCCCTTGTACTTGTCCGAGTTCTTGAGGCCGGACAGATCCGCGAACGAACCCTTCTCGATGCTGGTGACCTTCACATCGAAGAGCTGCTTGTCGTAGTAGTCCTTGCCCGGCTTGCCGGTCTGGACGAAGATCTTGCCGGTCTGGCCGATCTTGAGCTTGGTGCCCGCGGGAGTCATCTGCTCCACGGACGGGCCGCCCTTGGGATCGGCCTCGGGAGCGGCGCTGGTCTCCGACGGCGACTCCGAGGGAGTCTCCTCGGGGGACGATTCGGTGGAAGGAGTCTCTTCCGGCGTCTGCGAAGGAGTGCTCGAGGCGCTCTCCACGGGGGCCGGATCCTTCTTGGTGTCCACGGTGATGGAGCAGGCGCTCAGGCCGAGGGCCAGTGCGGCCAAGGCTGCGACGGCGCCCGCGCTGCGCGTGCGAGTGGTGAAGAGTGACATGGTTCCCTGATCCTTGCTACTGCGTCAGACCGCACCTTTTAGTGCAATCATTGGAGCAATTGTGGCATGATCCGGGCCTGGAAGGCGATGGGGACCCCTCCCCATGACGCGGTGCTCAGCGGTGCGGGGTGGAGGGCCGGAGGCGGCCCCTGCAACCGCAGGTGACAGCCTGGTCCGTGGTGGGTTGGAAGGCCGCCGGGGGACGAGTGCCGCCCGCGACCTCCTATACTGGAAGGCGTGCTTTCGGGACTGGTGATCGTGGACAAACCACAGGGTTGGACGAGCCACGATGTCGTGGCCCGTATGCGTCGGCTGGCGGGAACCCGCAAGGTGGGTCATGCTGGCACCCTGGATCCCATGGCCACGGGCGTTCTGGTGGTCGGCGTCAACAAAGCCACCCGCCTCCTGACCTACATCGTGGGCACCGGCAAGCGCTACACCGCCACCATCCGGCTGGGTCAGGCCACCGTGACCGACGACGCCGAGGGTGAGATCACCGCCGAGCAGGACGCCTCCGCCGTGGACGACCAGTCGATCCGCGACGCCGTGCTGCACTTCCTCGGGGACATCCAGCAGGTGCCCAGCAGCGTCAGCGCCATCAAGGTCAACGGCGAACGCTCCTACGCCCGCGTGCGCGCCGGCGAGGACGTGGCGCTGGCAGCGCGTCCCGTGACCATCCGCCGCTTCGACGTCCTGGACATCCGCCACGACGGCGCCGTCGTCGACGTGGACGTGGATGTCGAGTGCTCCTCGGGGACCTACATCCGTGCCCTCGCCCGTGACCTGGGCGTCGCACTCGGCGTCGGGGGCCACCTCACGGTTCTCCGCCGCCACGAAGTCGGGCCTTTCACGCTCGGCTCCGCCCGGACGCTGGAGCAGCTCGCGGAGGACTTCCAGGTCCTGGACCTGGCCCAGGCCGCCCGCGATCTGATGCCGGTCCGGGAACTCAGCGCCGAGGAGGCCGGGGACCTGTCCCACGGACGCCGCATCCCCCGGGACGAGGCGCAGCCGGGCACCGCCGAGCATCCCGTGGCCGCCTTCGCGCCGGACGGGACCCTCGTGGCGCTCCTGGCCGATTCCGGCCGCCACGCCAAGCCCGTGCTCGTCTTCCCGCCGGACGCCCCATCGGCGCCGGCCGGCCCGGCCGCGGGGGAGCGGTGATGGACGCTTACTTCTGGATCATCGCCGTCGTGGGCATCGCCTCCACGGTGATCTGCGCGGTCGCCGGCGCCCTGGGCAAGAAACCCAACGACGTCACCATCCTCTCCGTGGGGGCCGTCTGGCTCGCGCTGCTCGTCTACCTGGTCGGCTCCATCATCCGGGTGAATCTGGGGGAGAGCATCCGGGGCGAGGCCTGGGAGTTCTGGGGCTACATGATCACCGCCCTGGTCCTGCCGCTGGGCGCCGTCTACTGGTCCGTGGTGGAACGGACCCGCTGGAGCAATTTCGTCATGGCGGTGGTGGGCGTGACGGCGCTCGTGATGGCCGCTCGCATGAACCAGATCTGGTACTAAAAGGAAGAAGTCGGTGATGACCACCCCCAGCAACAAGGATCAGGCGAGCTCGGAACAGACGAGCCCGGAGCAGGGCAACACCCGGAACACCGGTCCGGGTCGCCTGCTGATCGCCGTCTACGGCATCTTCGCCCTGGCGGCCACCGCGCGCGCCGCATATCAGATCGCCACCAAGTTCCACACCGCTCCGCTGGCTTACCTCCTCTCGGCGCTGGCCGCCGTCGTCTACATCGTCGCGACGGTGTCCCTGGCGCGCCGCGGCACCGCGTCCTTCCGTGTCTCGGTGGTCGCCGTCAGCCTGGAGCTTCTCGGCGTCCTGGCGGTCGGCGCGCTGAGCGTCTTCGATGCCCAGGCGTTCCCGGCCGACACCGTCTGGTCCGGATTCGGCAAGGGTTACGGGTTCGTGCCGCTGCTGCTGCCGCTGCTCGGCCTCTGGTGGCTGTACAAGCGCCGGCCGGCCGCGGTCTGACGGCCCGGCACTTTCCGCAGCCCGCGCACCCGGTATTCTTGACAGGCCGCTAGCCGCGGCACACCGCTCTTGTAGGGGATGGCTCATGGTTGACATTTGGCGGGACCTTTCGGAGGTCCCGGAGGCTTACGGTCCCACCGTGGTGACGATCGGGAACTTCGACGGCGTGCACCGGGGCCACCGCAGAGTCCTGAGCCGCCTGGTCGAGGCCGCCCGTGAGGGTGGCGCACGCGCCGTCGTCGTGACCTTCGATCCGCACCCCGCCCAGGTCCACCGCCCCGAGCACGCGCCCGAGCTGATCATGGGCCTTCAGGACCGGATCGAAGCGCTCGGCGCGGAAGGCGTCGACGCCGTCTTGGTCATGCACTACACGCCTGAACTGGCTTCCATGAGCGCACGCGGTTTCGTCCAGGACGTCCTGGTGGACGGCCTGCGGGCCTCCGGCGCCGTGATCGGCCACGACACCCGCTTCGGCGCGGGCAACAGCGGCGACGTGGACACCATGCGGGAGCTCGGTGGCGAACTCGGCTTCCAGGTGGAGGTCATCGACGAATTCGGCAGCGACGACGACGGCGGCCTCTCGCGCCGCTGCTCCTCGACGTGGGTGCGGGAGGCCCTCGCCGCGGGGAACGTCGAGCAGGCCGCCGAAGTGCTCGGCCGCCCGCATCGCATGCGCGGGGAGGTGGTCCACGGGGCCGCCCGCGGCCGCGAACTCGGATTCCCGACGGCCAATCTGGCCCACGACTCCTCGGGCTTCGTGCCCGCGGACGGCATCTACGCGGGGTGGCTGGTCGATGAGGCCGGAACCCGTTGGCCCGCCGCCATTTCCGTGGGCTCCAATCCCACCTTCGAGGGCGTGCAGCGCCAGGTCGAGGCCCACGTGATCGGCCGGCCGGACGAGCCGGTGGAGAGCTTCAACCTGTACGGCCAGTGCATCGTGGTAGAGTTCGTCTCCCATCTGCGCGGGATGGTCGCGTACCGGGGTCCCGAAGCGCTCGTGGAGCAGATGTGCCTCGACGTCGCGCAGACGCGCGAGATCCTCGGCGTCGGCGCACCGCAGGCCTGACCGTCAGGTGCGCCGTTCGCGCGGCGTCAGGCCCGGTCGGGCGTCGCGCCGGCAGGAACTCAGGGGGCTCCGGTTCCGCTTTCGGGGGATCCGGACCGGAGACGGTCCACGAACGCCCGGTGGTCCGCGGCGTTGACTTCCTCGTAGGCGAGCGACCAGTCCAGCAGGGCCGACCCCACCTTCCGGCCCCGGCCGAGGTACCCGGCGATCCGGGTGGCGGCCGGCGACTGGGAGTGGGCACGGGACAACAGCAGGGCGCACGCCTGGGCGTATCCGTGGAACGGGCCGTCCTCCAGGGTCGAGGCGTCGATCCCGCCCTTCATGTCGCGGAACTGCCGCAGGTAGAAGTCGCCTTCGGGCGCCTGCAGATGGCCCAGGAAGGGGTCCGAGCAGGCCTGAAGGATCTTCTGAAGTCCCACCACGCGGGCGCCCTCACCGCGTTCGGCGACCCCTTCCAGCAAGGGGCGAGGCTGGGCGATGCCGCCGTACTCGGCCAGCACGCTCCGGCGGGCCTCCTTCGCCTGGAGGATGAGCACATCGTCGGCGGAGTCCTGCAGCGCCAGCACGAAGCACTGCGTGCCGACGCTTCCCACGCCCACCACCCGGCGCGCGAAGTCCGCGAGGGAGTAGTGCTGGACGAGGAATGCGATGTCGATCGCGGCATTGCGCTGGTAGGCCTTGAAGAGCGCGTTGAGGTCCCGGGTCAGGGCCGGGTCCACATGCTCCATGACGGGTGGGTCGTCCACGAATCGGATGCGGCCGTCCTCGCCCTTCCGGGTGAGCTTGCGAGCCGCCTGCCCGGTGGTCCGTTTCCGCGCCTTCGTGATCGCGTCCTGGAGCGCCTTCCGCGACGGTCCGGACAGCCTGCTCAGCGTCTCCTCGGCGTCGACGTTCGCGTAATACCGCTCCACGGGGCTCAGCCGGAGCGCGGCGTCCAGTCCCAGACGGTAGCCGTCGACGGCGGCCAGCACGGCGTTCTCGATGACCTCGGCGCCGCGTCCGCAGTCCCGGCCGGCGACGACGAGGCTCGTGACCAGGCGCTTCAGATCCCACTCCCACGGCGCCCAGCCCGCCTCGTCGAAGTCGTTGAGATCGAACACCAGGCTCCGCTCCGGGGAGGCATAGAACCCGAAGTTGGCGAGGTGGGCGTCGCCACAGGAGGCCACCAGGATCCCGCTGTTCTGGTCGCGGGCGAGGTCCGCGGCCATGACGGCGGCGGCCCCTCGGTAGAAGGCGAAGGGCGAGGCGGCCATCCTCTCCTCGCGCAGCGGGACCAGGGACGGGACACGCGTCGCGTTCTGCCGATCCAGGATCGCCAGGGGCTCTCGCCCGTCCGTGGTGAGCCGCGCCAGTTCCCGGCGCGGATGGGAGGACCGGGCGGCCTTGCCGGCCGTGAGCTGTTCCGTGAGGGTGGCGCGTGCGGGCTCCATGAGGACAGTCTGGTGGGAGCGGCCGTTCCGGACAAGCGGCCCGGCCAGCGGCTTCACCGGGCCTTTCGACAAGGTGCGGCGGATGACGATAGAATGACAGGTGGATTCGGCTGCAGTCCGTGGTTGCCGAATCTGTTGCCTGCCCGCTTCGGCGGCAGGCGGCTACCCGGCAGTGAGTTTCTGTCCGGGCCGCACGGCACAACTCATAGGAGTTCACTGTGGCACTTGACGCCGCCGTAAAGACGCAGATCATCCAGGAATTCGCCACCCACGAGGGTGACACCGGTTCCCCCGAGGTTCAGATCGCTGTGCTGTCCAAGCGCATCTCTGACCTGACGGAGCACCTGAAGTTCCACAAGCACGACCACCACACCCGCCGTGGCCTCATGGCTCTGGTCGGTCGCCGCAAGCGCATGCTGCGTTACCTGCACGACACCGACATCAACCGCTACCGTTCGCTCATCGAGCGTCTCGGCCTGCGCCGCTAGTTGGTCCGGAAGCGGCCCGCTCCTCGAGTGGGCCGCTTCCTGCGGCACTGGCGAAAACTGAGTTCGACAGAAAAGCACATCAGCAGAAGACCTTCCGGATCCGCGCATTCGCGGTCCTCGGTAGTGACTCGCGGGACGGGCCCTGAGGCCCTGGGCCCGAGAGTCTCGATCGAAGACCGGGTGACGTACAGGACGGCGACGCCGCCCCTGGGCTGGAGCGGACGGTCTTCACACATGAAACGGAGGTGACCCTTGGAGGGTCCCGAGATCCAGTTCTCCGAAGCGATCATCGACAACGGCCGGTTCGGCCAGCGCGTGATCCGCTTTGAAACCGGCCGTCTGGCCAAGCAGGCCGCAGGTGCGGCCATGGTGTACATCGACGATGACACCGCCCTGCTCTCCGCCACCACCGCGGGCAAGCACCCGCGTGAGGGCTTCGACTTCTTCCCGCTCACCGTCGATGTGGAAGAGCGCATGTACGCCGCCGGCCGCATCCCCGGCAGCTTCTTCCGCCGCGAAGGCCGTCCGTCCACGGAAGCCATCCTGGCCTGCCGCCTCATGGACCGCCCGCTGCGCCCCGCCTTCGTGAAGGGCCTGCGCAACGAGGTCCAGATCGTCGTGACCGTACTGGCGATCAACCCGGACGAGCTCTACGACGTGGTCGCCATCAACGCGTCCTCCATGTCCACTCAGCTCTCCGGTCTGCCGTTCTCCGGCCCGATCGGCGGCGTCCGCGTCGCACTGATCGCTGACGAGCAGGGCACCCAGTGGGTCGCCTTCCCGAAGCACTCCCAGCTCGAGAACGCCGTGTTCGACATGGTCGTGGCCGGCCGCATCGCCGGTGACGACGTCGCGATCATGATGGTCGAGGCCGAGGCCACCGACAACTCCTGGAACCTCATCAAGGAACAGGGCGCCACCGCCCCGACCGAAGATGTCGTGGCCGAGGGCCTCGAGGCCGCCAAGCCGTTCATCAAGGCCCTGTGCGAGGCTCAGGCCGACCTGGCCGCCCGTGCCGCCAAGCCCACGGTCGAGTTCCCCGTCTTCCTGGACTACCAGGACGACGTGTTCGCCGCCGTCGAGGCCGCCGCTGCGACCCGCCTGGCCGAGGTCTTCCAGATCGCGGACAAGCAGGAGCGCGACGCCGCCTCCGACGCTCTCAAGGACGAAGTGGTCGCTTCCCTCTCCGAGCAGTTCGAGGGCCGCGAGAAGGAGCTTTCCGCCGCCTTCCGTTCCGTCACCAAGCAGGTCGTGCGTCAGCGCATCCTCAAGGACCAGGTCCGCATCGACGGTCGTGGCCTGACGGACATCCGTCAGCTCACCGCTGAGGTCGAGGTCCTGCCCCGCGTGCACGGTTCCGCCATCTTCGAGCGCGGCGAGACCCAGATCATGGGTGTCACCACGCTGAACATGCTCAAGATGGAGCAGCAGATCGACTCCCTGTCGCCGGAGAAGACCAAGCGCTACATGCACAACTACAACTTCCCGCCGTACTCCACCGGTGAGACCGGCCGCGTCGGTTCCCCGAAGCGCCGCGAAATCGGCCACGGTGCTCTCGCCGAGCGCGCCCTGGTGCCGGTGCTGCCGAGCCGCGAGGAGTTCCCGTACGCGATCCGTCAGGTGTCCGAGGCTCTCGGCTCCAACGGCTCGACGTCGATGGGTTCCGTCTGTGCCTCCACCCTGTCCCTGCTGAACGCCGGTGTGCCGCTGAAGGCTCCCGTCGCCGGCATCGCCATGGGCCTGGTGTCCGATGAGGTCGACGGTCAGACCCGCTACGCGGCCCTGACTGACATCCTCGGCGCCGAGGACGCCTTCGGTGACATGGACTTCAAGGTCGCCGGCACCCGCGAGTTCGTCACGGCCATCCAGCTCGACACCAAGCTCGACGGCATCCCCGCCTCCGTGCTGGCCGCCGCGCTGAAGCAGGCCCGCGAGGCCCGCCTCCACATCCTCGACGTGCTCAACGCCGCGATCGACACCCCGGACGAGCTCTCCGAGTTCGCCCCCCGCGTCATCGCCGTGAAGATCCCCGTGGACAAGATCGGCGAGGTCATCGGCCCGAAGGGCAAGATGATCAACCAGATCCAGGAGGACACCGGCGCGGACATCTCCATCGAGGACGACGGCACCGTCTACATCGGCGCCACCAACGGCCCGTCCGCCGAGGCTGCCCGTTCCGCGATCAACGCCATCGCGAACCCGCAGATCCCCGAGATCGGTGAGCGCTACCTGGGCACCGTGGTCAAGACCACCACGTTCGGCGCGTTCGTCTCCCTGACCCCGGGCAAGGACGGCCTGCTCCACGTCACCGAGCTGCGCAAGCTGGCCGGTGGCAAGCGCGTGGACAACGTCGAGGACGTCGTCTCCGTGGGCCAGAAGGTCCAGGTGGAGATCACCAAGATCGACGACCGTGGCAAGCTCTCCCTCTCCCCGGTGGTTGAGGACGAGGCTGAAGCCCCGGCTGGCGAGTAGTACATGGCAGCCACTGAGCTGCCTCTGAGCGTGGAGCAGGGCCGTCCGGTCCTGCTCCACGCCCATGATGGGGCAGAAGTCCGCCGGACCATCCTTCCGGGTGGCGTCCGTGTCCTCACCGAATCCATGCCGGGTCAGCGTTCCGCGACCATCGGCTTCTGGGTCGGGGTGGGCTCCCGCGACGAGGTGGGCGGCCAGCACGGCTCCACCCACTTCCTGGAGCACCTGCTCTTCAAGGGCACCCGACGCCGGACCGCCCTGGAGATCGCCTCCGCCTTCGACGAGGTGGGCGGCGAGTCCAACGCGGCCACCGCGAAGGAGAGCACCTGCTACTATGCCCGTGTGCTCGACCGTGACCTGCCGATGGCGATCGACGTCATCGCGGACATGATCACCGGCGCCGTCCTCGATCCCGAGGAACTCGAGCAGGAGCGCGAGGTCATTCTCGAAGAGATCGCCATGGACGCGGACGATCCCACCGATGTGGCGCACGAGCACTTCGTCTCCGCCGTCCTCGGCGAGCACCCGCTGGGCCGCCCGATCGGCGGCACCCCCGAAGCCATCCGCGCCGTGGCGCGGGACTCCGTCTGGGAGCACTACCAGCAGCACTACCGTCCCCAGGAACTGGTGGTCACGGCTGCCGGTGGCCTGGACCACGACGTCGTGTGCTCGCTCGTGGAGGAGGCTCTCCGGTCCGCCGGCTGGCCGATGACGCAGGGCACCGCGCCGAAACCCCGCAGGTCCTCCGTGCCGGCCGAGATCTCCGGGCAGCCGGGCCTCGCCGTGGTGAAGCGCCAGGTGGAGCAGGCCAACATCATCCTGGGCTGCCCGGGACTGGTGGCCGGCGACTCGCGCCGTTACGTGATGAGCGTGCTGAACTCCGTGCTCGGCGGTGGCATGTCCTCCCGCCTGTTCCAGGAGATCCGCGAGAAGAAGGGCCTGGTCTACTCGACGTACTCCTTTTCGTCGAGCTACGCGGACACGGGCTACTTCGGTCTGTACGCGGGCTGCAGCCCGGCCAAGGTGGGGCAGGTCATCACCCTGCTCCAGGCCGAACTGGACAAGCTCGCGGAACACGGCATCACCGAGTCGGAACTGAGCAAGGCCAAGGGCCAGCTCTCCGGCGGGATCGTGCTGGCCCTAGAGGACACCGGTTCCCGGATGTCCCGCCTGGGCCGTGCGGAATTGGTGTCCGGCGAGTTCCAGAGCATCGATGACACGCTGGCGCGGATCGACGCCGTGACCGCGGACGAGGTCCTGGAGCTGGCGCGGGACATGGCCGGGCGTCCCCGAACCATCACCGTCGTCGGACCGTTCGACGAGTCGGAGACGTTCGGGCTCCAGTAGTCACGGAAGAGGGGACCTGCTCTGCTTGCTATCCCCATGTCCCGGCACAGCTGACGCTGTTGCCAGGACATGGGGCCCCTTTACGCAAGCTGCCGCAGGTCCCCTTTTCCGCGCCCTTTTCCGGACGTCTCCGGCTCGTCGGTGGTGGTCAGCCGCCGGCGAAGGGCGGGAGGACGTCCACCGTGTCGCCGGGGGAGAGCGGCTTGGCGTGGTCCTTCGCGGCTACGCCGTTGATGAGGAATGAGCTCCGGGACAGGACCCGGGAGAGTTCCGGGGCGTCTGATGTGGTGCCGGGGCGCTCGCGCCGCAGCAGGGCGTCCAGCAGCGCACCCAGGGTGAACGGGGCCGCGGCGGGGGCTGCGCCGTCGTCGTCAGGGAGGGCGGACACAGCGGGGTCGATGCGCTCCTCGTCCAGCCCGGCGGCGGCCTTGGCCGCGGCGAAGTACCGTACCGTGATCATCTGTTCTGTTCTCCTGGGTGACTCTGCGTGACTCAGCCGCCGATGGCGCTCATGGAGCGGTCCGGCTGCACGAAATCGGGGGCGTCCAGGCCCACATGGCCCATGCCGTGCGCCTTCGGCTTGACCCACATGGCCTCCTGCCAGCGGCGCACCAGCTCGGCGTCATCCGCGCCGGCACGGAGCGGCCCGAGGAGGTCGAACTCCTCGCGGGAGAACAGGCAGCTCATGACCTTGCCTTCGGCGGTGAGGCGGGTGCGCCGGCAGTCGGAGCAGAACGGCTCCGTCACGGACGCGATGATGCCCACCGTGCCCAGTGCCTCACCGGTCTGCCGTGAGAACACCGTGAACCGTTCCGCCGGGGCGCCGTCGCGCTGCCGGGGATCGGGACCGAGATCGAACCGCTCCTCGATGATCTCCCGAGTCTGCGCGGCGGTGATGAGCTGTTCGCGCTGCCAGATGTGGTCAGCGTCCAGCGGCATCTGCTCGATGAACCGCAGTTCGTAGCCGTGTTCCAGCGCCCAGGCCAGCAGATCGGGCGCCTGGTGGTCGTTGAGGCCGCGCATGAGGACCGCGTTGAGCTTGAGGGGCGTCAGCCCGGCCCGGGCGGCGGCTTCGACACCGCGCAGCACCTGGTCCAGGAAGTTGCGCCGGGTCAGCGTGGCGAAGGTTTCAGGGTGGATCGAGTCGAGCGAGACGTTGATCCGGCTCAGCCCGGCGTCCCGCAGGGCCTGAGCCCGTGATTCCAGCCCGACGGCGTTGGTGGTCATCGAGATGGGCAGTTCCGGATGATCCTCGCGGAGCCCGGCGATGATCTCCACCAGGTCGGCTCGGACGAGAGGTTCGCCGCCGGTGAGCCGCAGTTCCCGGACACCCAGCCGGTCCACGGCCAGGCGCACCAGGCGGCGGATCTCCTCCTGGGTCATGAGGCGGTCCTTCGCCATCCAGTCGAGGCCGTTGGCGGGCATGCAGTAGGTGCAGCGCAGATTGCACTTGTCGATCAATGAGACCCGGAGGTCGGTGGCGAGGCGGCCGAAGCGGTCCAGGAGACCGCTGTGTTCCGGCATCGGCGTCGGGTCGCCTTCCTGCGCGGCAGGGGGCAGCCCGGGCATGCCGAGGGCTACGCGCACGCCCGCATCATGTGCGGTCTTCTCCATGTCTTTCACCCTACGCCAGCCTGAAGCCCGCGGGATGTTTCAGTCTTGTCATAACTGGTGATTCCGAACGCTCGATCGGTGGCACCGGCTTAATCTGGACGTATGAACGGTGCCTCGCCCTCCCAGGAAGCCATGGCGGCGCCACGGCAGGGCAAGGCCGAGGCGTGGCGGGTGACGACTCTGGCCGCCGTGTGCGGTCTGCTCGCCGTCGGAACCGGCGTGCTCGCGGGGGAGTTCCTCAGCACCTGGCTGAGCCCCTCGCTGACCCCCTTGAACGCCGTGGGCGGCATGGTGATCGACGCGGTTCCCGAGCCCGTCAAGGAATGGGCGATCGCCAGCTTCGGGACCTCGGACAAGACGGTGTTCGGCATCGTCATGCGCGTGATCGCCGGCCTGCTGGCGGCGCTGGCCGGGATCCTGGAACTCCGTCGCCGCCGCATCGGCGTCGTCCTCGTGGCGGCGGTCGGGGTCGCCGCGGCCTGGGCCGGCGCTGTGAGGCCCGACGGCGGCGCCGTGCCGGCGCTGCTGGGCCTGCTGTCCGGGGTGGTGGCCGGCGTCGTGCTGTCCTTCCTGATCACCCGGCTCGCCGGCTGGACCGCGAGTGAGGCGCGGCCCGCAGAAGGAGCCGGTGTGGCGGCCTCGAGCACCCGGCGGCGCTTCCTCGGTGCGATCGGCGCGAGCGCCGTGGGAATCGCGGTCCTCGCGGCGGGCACGGCCGTGGCGCGCGGCGCCCGGAACGGTTATCAGTCGGCGCGCGCAGCCCTGAAACTCCCCGCCCCGGCGAAGGCGGCCCCGCCCGCCCCGACGGATCTCCAGGTGTCCGGTATCTCACCCTGGGCCACGCCCAACGGGGAGTTCTACCGGATCGACACCGCTCTGGTGGTCCCGTTCGTGGACCCGGCCACCTGGTCCCTCAAGGTCACGGGCCTGGTGGACCGGGAGATCACCCTGACCTTCGAGGAACTGCTGGCGAAACCCTTGCGCGAACTCGACGTCACCCTTGCCTGCGTGTCCAACGAAGTGGGCGGTGACCTCGTGGGCAATGCCCGCTGGCTCGGCTGGCCCGTGCGCGAACTCCTCGCCCAGGCCGGGGTCCGCCCGGGCGCCGATATGGTCCTTTCGAGGAGTGTGGACGGTTTCACCGCGAGCACCCCGCTGGAGGCCCTGAGCGACGAGCGCGGTGCACTGCTGGCGGTCGGCATGAACGGTGAGCCCCTGCCTCCGGAACACGGCTTCCCGGTCCGCCTCGTGGTGCCCGGCCTGTACGGCTACGTCTCCGCCACCAAATGGGTCACCGAACTCAAGGTCACCACCTTCGCCCAGGACATGGCCTACTGGACGTCCCGAGGCTGGTCCGACCACGGCCCCATCAAGCGGTCCAGCCGGATCGACACGCCCCGCCGGGGTGCGACGGTCGGGCAGGACGCCGTCATCGGCGGCGTGGCCTGGGCCCAGGGCGTCGGCGTGGCCTCCGTGGACGTGCGTCTCGACGACGGCGCCTGGCAGCCCGCACGCCTCGGCGGCGACGGCGGCACGGGGTCGTGGAGGCAGTGGTCGCTGCCGCTCAACGGCCTGAGCGGAGGAGCTCCCGCCGCGGGGGAGCACCGGCTCACGGTCCGGATGACGGGCCGCGACGGCCAGCCCCAGTCCACGGACGTCGCACCTCCCGCGCCGAACGGATCCAGCGGCCTGCACACGGTCACCTTCAGGATCGGATGATCTGTGACATCCACGGCGTGGCATCCGCGGCGTGGTCACCATGCGGTGATGCCGGACCAGTCGTGCACTGTCGTCCGCGGCCCCGGCCTGCGAGTAGTTCCGTCGCCCTCCCCACCTGCCACAATGGGGCCATGACTTCGCATTCCGAGCCGTCCGCTCCGAGCGCCTCCCGGGGCCGGCGGAGCGTCGACGAGCATGCGGCGGCCGTCCGGGACCTGCTCCGGCCTCTGCTGGACCGTCTGGAACGGGACGCCGTCACCGTGCCGCTCGCAGAGGCCCGGGGCCGGGTGCTGGCACGGCCGGTGATCGCGCCCCTGGACCTTCCGCCCTTCGACAACTCCCAGATGGACGGGTACGCCGTCCGGTCCGCCGATGTGCCCGGGCCGCTGACCGCCGTGGCGACCATCGCGGCGGGCCACGCTGAGGCGGCGCTCGCTCCGGAATCCGGCCCGCGCTCCGCCGCCCCGATCATGACCGGCGCCATGATGCCGGCCTGGGCGGACGCCGTCGTGCCCGTGGAAGCCGCCGAGCCTCCGCGCTTCGTGACGACCGGCGAAGAGGTGACCCTGCCGGGGGCCCCGGCGGGGCAGTTCGTCCGCGCCCGGGGGAGCGACGTGGCCCGCGGGACCACGGTGCTGGACGCCGGGGCGCGTCTCGGCGCGCCGCAGATCGCGCTGCTGGCCGCACTCGGGCTGGTGGAGGTTCCGGTGCGCGAGGCGCTGCGCGTGGCCGTGGTCAGCACCGGGGACGAACTCGTCCAGGCCGGTGAAGCGCTCCCTCCGGGCAGGATCTACGACTCGAACGGTCCCATGCTCGCGGCCGCGCTCGACGACGCCGGCGCGCGGGTGAGCCTGGTCCAGGCGCAGGAGGACAGTCCGGAAGGGCTGCGGGCCACGCTGTCCCGGCTCGACGGGGTGGACCTCGTCGTGAGCACGGGCGGCATCAGCCAGGGGGCCTTCGAAGTGGTCAAACAGGGTCTGGAGGACGGCGTGGAGTTCGTCTCGGTGGCTCTGCAGCCGGGCGGACCCCAGGCCCTGGGCGCCGTCACCATCGCGAGCGGACCCGTGCCATTCCTGGGATTTCCGGGCAACCCCGTGAGTTCGCTCGTCTCGTTCGAGATGTTCCTCCGCCCCCTCCTGGCAGGCCCGCGCCCGAGTGTCCGGGCCGTGCTGGAGGGCGCGGCGGACAGCCCGACGGCCAAGCACCAGGTGCGGCGGGGCATCCTGCGGGACGGACGGGTCCGTCTCGAAGGCGGCGCCGGATCGCACCTCCTGCACGCCCTGGCACAGGCCGATTGCCTGGTCCACCTCCCAGTGGGCCTCGACCGCGCCGACGACGGCGCCGAAGTGGAAGTATGGATCGTATGACGCAACCCCAGGCCGGAGACGGCCCTCAACTGACCCATGTCCGGGCCGACGGCAGCGCCCACATGGTCGACGTCTCGGCCAAGGAGGAGACCACGCGCGTGGCCACGGCCCAGGCGGTCCTCCGGACCACGCCCGAGGTCGTGCGACTCCTCGGGGAGGGCGGACTGCCTAAGGGCGACGCGCTCGCCGTGGCCCGCGTCGCCGGGATCATGGCCGCGAAGAAGACGCCGGAACTCGTGCCGCTGTGTCATCCGCTGCCGATCTCCAAAGTCACCGTGGACTTCGAGCTCCTGGAGGATTCCGTCCGCATCGAAGCGCTGGTCAAGACCCGCGGCGTGACCGGCGTGGAGATGGAGGCCCTCACGGCGGCGAGCGTCGCCGCGCTCGGCGTCTACGACATGATCAAGGCCGTGGACAAGCACGCGGTCATCACGGACATCCAGGTGCTCGCGAAGAGTGGCGGCAAGAGCGGGGACTGGACGCGATGAGCCACGGACTGAGGAAGAACCGCGCCGGAGTGGTGGTGGCGTCCACGAGCGCCGCGGCAGGACTCGCCGAAGACCTGACCGGCCCGGTGCTGGTGGACTGGCTGCGGGAACACGGCTTCGAGGTGGGGGAGCCGCTCGTGGTGCCCGACGGCGCGGCGGTCGGCGCCGCTCTCCGCGCGCTCGTGCAGGTGGGCTCCGCCGTCGTGATCACCACCGGGGGCACCGGCCTGACCCCGGATGACCTCACCCCGGAGGAGACCCTCCCACTCCTGGACCGCCAGGTGCCCGGTCTCATGGAGGCGATCCGCGCAGTCGGCCTCGCCAAGACCCCGTTCGCCGCCCTGAGCCGGGGATACGCCGGGCTGGCCGGTGACTGCCTGGTGGTCAACCTGCCGGGTTCCCCGAAGGGCGTGATGGACGGCCTCGGCGTCCTCGACCCCCTCATCAGCCACATCTGCGCCCAGGCCCAGGGAGAACATCATGACCACTGACAACGCACAGCCCACTGAAAACACCCAGCCGGCAGAGAATGCCCAGCACGCCCGCGTCCTGTTCGCGGAGCTGAGCTCCGCGCCGATCTCCGCCGACATGGCCCTCGACGCCGTGTCACACGACCGGGCCGGCGCCGTCGTGACGTTCTGCGGCGTGGTCCGCGACCACGACGGCGGCCGTTCCGTGGACCGTCTCAACTATTCGGCCCACCCCAGCGCCCAGGAGGCCCTCGACCGGATCGTCGCCGAGCTGGGGGACGCCCACGGCGAGGCCACGCTCTGGGTGTCGCACCGCGTGGGAGCCCTCTCGATCGGCGACGCGGCGCTCGTCTGCGCGGTCGCGACCCCGCACCGGCGGGAGGCGTTCGCCCTCTGCTCGGACATCGTCGAACGGGTCAAGGCGGAGGTGCCCATCTGGAAGGAGCAGTTCTTCTCGGACGGGACCGTCGAATGGGTGGGCGTCTGAGGCTCGGCCTCCAAGACTCCGCCTCCCACGGGGACGTCCCCGTTTTCAGTGCGTGCCCGGCGCCCGGATACGCTTGAACCATGAGCATCAGAGTGGCAGTGATCGGCGCGGGCGGGCGCATGGGCGGCGAGGCCGTGAAGGCCGTGGAGGCGGCTCCTGACCTGGAACTGGTCGCCGCGCTGCGCCGCCAGGACGGGCTCGAGACCATCCTCGACGCCGGAGCCACCCACGTGGTGGACCTGAGCGTTCCGGACTCCACGGAGCGCAATGTCCGTTTCGCGGTCGAGCACGGCCTGCACGCCGTGGTGGGCACCACCGGCTGGACGCCGGAGCGGCTCGCTTCGCTCCGCGAACTGCTCGCCACGCGGCCCGGGGTCGGCGTGCTGATCGCCCCGAACTTCGCCCTGGGGTCCGTGCTGGCCAGCGCTTTCGCGGCCAAGGCCTCCCGCTACTTCGAATCCGTGGAGATCGTCGAACTGCACCACCCGGACAAGGTGGACGCCCCGTCCGGCACCGCGGCGCGCACCGCGGAACTGATCGCCGGCGCCCGCGAGGCGGCAGGGGTCCCGGCGAGCCCGGACGCGACGCAGAGCGACCCGCTCGGCGCCCGGGGCGCCGTCGTCGACGGGGTTCACGTCCACAGCGTCCGTCTCCGCGGCCTGGTGGCCCACCAGGAGGTCCTGCTGGGCGGTCCGGGCGAGCAACTGACCATCCGCCATGATTCGTACGACCGCGCCTCCTTCATGCCCGGGGTGCTCCTGGGCCTGCGCGAGGTGGCGGGCCACCCGGGCCTGACCCACGGGCTCGACGGCTACCTGGATCTGGGGCTGTAGATGAAAGAGTTCTGGGCCGCGTACAAGACCAAGATCTGGGTGGGGGCCATCACCCTCCTGCTGGTGTTCTACCTGGTGGTGACGTTCAACCGCGCCGTGCTGCTGCTGATGGATCCGCAGCCCGTGGCGAAGGCGATGGGCCTGGCGTATCTCGTGCTGCCGGTGGTGGGCGCCTGGGCGCTCATTCGGGAGCTGATGTTCGGCGCACGCACCGAGCGGATGGCCAGGGTGCTCGAGGAGGAAGGCGGACTGCCGCCGGACAATCTGCCACGCACCCCTGCCGGCCGGATCGTCCGTGAGGCGGCCGACGCCGAGTTCGTGAAGTACCAGCGGGAGGCCGAGGCGGCGCCCGAGGACTGGCGCGTCTGGTTCCGGCTGAGCTGCGCGTACGACGCCGCCGGGGACCGCCGTCGTGCCCGCTCCGCCATGCGTGACGCGGTCGGTCTCTTCCGCCGCGGCTGACAGCGTCACCGGACCGGCGCGCACCGCGCTGGACGCCGACGGATTCCCGCCATGCGGGACCGTGTTGCAGAGGTATGACGGATTCACGATAACCTTCATGCATGGCTGTTTCTGGTACGCACACCCCCAACCTCGGAACTCTTCTGACCGCGATGGTCACACCGTTCACCGATGATGGAGTGGTCGACTACCGGAAAGCGGCGGAACTGGCCGAGCACCTCGTGGACAACGGCTGTGACGGCCTCGTCGTCACCGGCACCACGGGGGAGACCTCCACGCTGACCGATGACGAGAACGTGGGCATGTTCCGCGCCGTCAAGGAGGCCGTGGGGGACCGCGCTGTGATCATCGCGGGCACCGGCACCAATGACACCGCTCACTCGATCCAGCTCTCCCGCCGCGCCGAGGAAGTCGGCGTGGATGGTCTGCTGATCGTGACGCCGTACTACAACAAGCCGAGCCAGGCCGGAGTTCAGGCGCATTTCGAAGCCGTCGCAGACTCCACGGGCCTGCCCGTCATGCTGTACGACATCCCCGGCCGTTCCTCGATCGAGATCGCGCCCGAGACCATGATCCGCCTCGCGGAGCACCCCAACATCGTCGCCGTCAAGGACGCCAAGGCGGACTTCGCCAAGGCCACGCGTGTCCTGCGGGAGACGGATCTGGTGTTCTACTCGGGCGATGACGGCCTCACCCTGGAATGGATGGCCCTCGGGGCCGTCGGCCTGGTGGGCGTGACCACCCATGTCGCCACGGCGAAGTTCCGCGCTCTCGTGGACGCCGTGAACGCCGGAGACCTGGCCACCGCCCGCACCCTCAACTTCGACCTCGAACCCGTGGTCCGTGCCACCATGACCCGCGCCCAGGGCGCCGTGGCGGCCAAGCAGATTCTTCAGTGGCAGAACGTCCTGCCCAACTCGCGTGTCCGCCTGCCCCTCGTGGAGCTGAGCGACGCCGAGCAAGCCATCATCCGTGAAGACTTGGCGGAGGCCGCGTGGGTCCTGGGCTGAAACAGCCAGGATCCGCTGCGGCTGTCGCCGGAAAGTAGCCAGATATGACCCAACTCGCGTTTTCCCACCTCACCACGCCTCCCAAGCTGGCGAAGGATACGCTCCGCATCGTTCCCCTGGGTGGCCTCGGGGAGGTGGGGCGCAACATGGCGGTCTTCGAGATCGCCGGCAAGCTCCTCATCGTCGACTGCGGCGTGCTCTTCCCCGAAGAGACGCAGCCCGGCGTGGACCTCATCCTCCCGGACTTCTCCTACATCGAGGACCGTGTCGATGACATCGTGGCCGTCATCCTGACGCACGGCCACGAGGACCACATCGGCGCCGTGCCGTACCTGCTGCGCCTGCGCCGCGACATCCCCCTGGTGGGCTCCCAGCTGACGCTGGCCCTCGTGGAGGCGAAGCTCGTGGAGCACCGCATCCGCCCCAAGACCATGGTGGTGGAGGAGGGACAGGTCGAGCAGTTCGGCCCGTTCAACTGCGAATTCGTCGCCGTGAACCACTCCATCCCGGACGCCCTGGCCGTCTTCATCCGCACCGCGGGCGGCACCGTGCTGCACACCGGTGACTTCAAGATGGACCAGCTTCCCCTGGACGGCCGCATCACCGACCTCCGTCACTTCGCCCGCCTGGGCGAGGAGGGCGTGGACCTCTTCATGTCCGACTCCACGAACGCCGATGTGCCCGGCTTCACCACCGCGGAGAAGGAGATCGGCCCGACCCTGGACCGCCTTTTCGGCCAGGCCAAGAAGCGCATCATCGTGGCCTCCTTCTCCTCGCACGTCCACCGCGTGCAGCAGGTGCTCGACGCCGCAGCGAAGCACGGCCGCAAGGTGGCCTTCGTGGGCCGCTCCATGGTCCGCAACATGCAGATCGCCTCGAAGCTCGGCTACCTCGAGGTACCGGACGGCATCCTGGTGGACCTGAAGAACGTGGACAAGCTTCCCGATGAGAAGGTCGTCCTCATGTCCACCGGTTCTCAGGGTGAGCCGATGGCCGCTCTGTCCCGCATGGCCAATGGCGACCACCGCGTGCAGGTGGGCACGGGCGACACCGTGATCCTGGCGTCCAGCCTGATCCCGGGCAATGAGAACGCCGTCTTCCGCATCATCAACGGCCTGCTCAAGCTGGGCGCGGACGTGATCCACAAGGGCAACGCCAAGGTGCACGTCTCGGGTCACGCCGCTGCCGGTGAGCTCCTCTACTGCTACAACATCCTCGAACCGCTCAACGCCATGCCCGTGCACGGTGAGACTCGGCACCTGATCGCCAATGGCAAGATCGCCGAGGAGTCCGGCGTGCCGGGCGAGAACATCGTCCTGGCGGACAACGGCACCGTGGTGGATCTGCATGACGGCCTGGCGAACATCGTCGGCCAGGTCGAGGTCGGCTTCGTCTACGTGGACGGCTCCAGTGTCGGTGAGATCACCGACGCGGACCTGAAGGACCGCCGGATCCTCGGCGACGAGGGCTTCATCTCGATCGTGACCGTGATCAACCGCAGCACCGGCAAGGTGGTCTCCGGGCCGGAGATCCACGCCCGTGGTGTGGCGGAGGAGGATGCCGTCTTCGACGAGATCATCCCCAAGATCAACGCCGCCCTCGAAGAGGCCGTCGCCGAGCGCAAGGATCACACCACTCACCAGCTCCAGCAGGTGGTGCGCCGCGTGATCGGGACCTGGGTGAACCGCCGTCTCCGTCGCAAGCCGATGATCATCCCGGTGGTCCTGGAGGCCTGATTCCTTCGGACTCCGATTCCAGAAGCGCCGTAGAACCCCGGAAATCCGGGGTTCTACGGCGCTTCTGGGCTAGGGTGGGACTATGGCGACCCGCACCCCTTCCGCGCCAAAAGGCACCACGAAAAGCAAAACCGGCACCTCCGCCCCGCGTGGCGGCTCAGGCCGGACCACTGCTTCCAAGGCTGCGGCCGCCCGGCACCAGAATGCCGGAGCCGCCGAACAGCCGTGGATCGTCCGCGCCCTGGCGGGCGCCTACCTCGGCCTGGCGCACGCCGTGGGCGCCGGGGTGCGCCGCGTCGGCCGGGACGTCAGCGGCCTCGACCCGGAGGCCCGCCGCGACGGCGCCGCCTTCTTCAATCTGCTCCTCGCGGTCTTCATCGCCACGTTCGCGTGGTGGGGTCTGAGCGGCTGGCTGCCCACCGTGGTGGCCTCCGTGGTCAACGGCACCTTCGGGTGGATGACCTACCTGCTGCCGCTCATGCTCGCCGTCTGCGGTGTCCGGCTCTTCCGCCACCCGGAGGACACCCGCGGGAACAACCGCATCGGCATCGGCTTCATCATCATGACCATCGCGGGCTCAGGCCTCGCCCATGTGATCGGCGGCCAGCCGAGCCCATTCGACGGTTTCGACGGCGTGCGCCGCGCCGGCGGCATGGTCGGTTTCCTGGTGGGATCCCCGCTGGCGGCCGTCCACGCGGCCCTGCCGATCGCGCTGTACTCGTTCCTGGCCTTCACCTCGGTGCTGATCGTGACGGCCACGCCGTTCACGGCCATTCCCCGCAGGATCCGGGAAGCCTACGAGCACCTCATGGGCATGGACCTGCAGGACCCCCTCACGGCTGACGGCCACGACCGCAGTTACCTCTACGAGCACGACCGGCCCGCGAAGCCGGCCCGGAAGCGCAAGCTCTTCGGCAAGGACAAGGGCGCGGAGGACCGTGCCGTGGACCGGTACGTGGGCGATGAGGCCTTCGAACACGCCGTGATCGACGACGACGCGGCAGGCCCGGCGGGCGCCTCGGCTCCGGTGCTCGGCGTCGCGGCCCCTGCCGCACCGGCCGTCCCCGCCGGCGTCCGCCGGCCCACCCAGTCCGAGCTGGCCCGCGAGAAGATCAAGGAACGCCAGGCGCAGCCCGAGCCCACGAGCCAGGACGACACCGCCACCCAGGCCCTTCCCGCCGTCGCGGCCACCACGGTGTTCAATGTCGAGCCGCAGAAGCCGCCCATGCCGGCCCCGATCCCTCAGCGGACCGAGCAGCTCTCACTCGCCGGGGACGTGACGTACACGCTGCCCAACGCCGACGCCCTGGTGGCCGGCAGCGTGCCGAAGGAGCGCACGGAGGCCAACGACGCCGTCGTCGCCGCGCTGACGGACACGCTGCAGCAGTTCAATGTGGACGCCGCCGTGACCGGCTTCAGCCGTGGCCCGACCGTGACGCGTTACGAGATCGAACTGGCTCCCGGCACCAAGGTGGAGCGGGTCACCGCGCTGTCCAAGAACATCTCTTACGCCGTGGCGAGCTCGGATGTCCGCATCCTGAGCCCCATCCCCGGCAAGAGCGCCATCGGCATCGAGATCCCGAACACGGACCGCGAGACCGTGTCCCTGGGCGACGTCCTGCG
The DNA here is from genome assembly GCF_030816155.1 of Arthrobacter woluwensis. NCBI lineage: Bacteria > Bacillati > Actinomycetota > Actinomycetes > Micrococcales > Micrococcaceae > Arthrobacter > Arthrobacter woluwensis. The sequence continues at coordinate 1,045,387 of NZ_JAUSXR010000001.1, forward strand.
CAGCCAGAACGCCCGTCGCACCGACCACCCGATGGTGATGGGCGTCGGCAAGGACGTCGAGGGCGGCTTCGTGGTCGCCAACCTGGCCAAGATGCCGCACATGCTGGTGGCGGGCGCCACGGGCGCCGGTAAGTCGTCCTTCGTGAATTCCATGATCACGTCCATCCTCATGCGCGCGACGCCGGACGAGGTGCGTATGGTCATGGTCGACCCGAAGCGCGTGGAACTCACCGCGTACGAGGGCGTCCCGCACCTCATCACCCCGATCATCACCAACCCGAAGAAGGCCGCCGAGGCCCTCCAGTGGGTGGTGCGGGAGATGGACGCGCGGTACGACGATCTGGCGAACTACGGCTACAAGCACATCGACGACTTCAACAAGGCCGTGCGGGCCGGCAAGGTGGTCCCGCCGCCGGACTCGAAGCGCATCATCAAGCCGTATCCGTACCTCCTGGTCATCGTGGACGAGCTCGCGGACCTCATGATGGTCGCGCCGCGCGACGTCGAGGACTCGATCGTCCGCATCACGCAGCTGGCCCGTGCCGCCGGCATCCACCTCGTGCTCGCGACCCAGCGTCCTTCCGTGGACGTGGTGACCGGTCTGATCAAGGCCAACGTCCCGTCCCGTATGGCGTTCGCGACGTCGTCCGTCACGGACTCCCGCGTGGTCCTGGACCAGCCGGGCGCCGAGAAGCTGATCGGCCAGGGTGACGCCCTGTTCCTGCCGATGGGCGCATCCAAGCCCATGCGTGTCCAGGGCGCTTGGGTCAGCGAGTCCGAGATCCACAAGGTCGTCGAGCACGTCAAGGGTCAGCTCCAGGTCACCTATCGTGACGACGTGGCGGCCGAGGCGCCCAAGAAGCAGATCGACGACGATATCGGGGACGATCTGGACCTCCTGCTGCAGGCCACCGAACTCGTGGTCACCACGCAGTTCGGCTCCACGTCCATGCTGCAGCGCAAGCTCCGCGTGGGCTTCGCCAAGGCCGGCCGTCTGATGGACCTCATGGAGTCGCGGGGCGTCGTCGGCCCGTCGGAGGGGTCCAAGGCGCGCGACGTCCTCGTGAAGCCGGACGATCTGGGCGCCGTCCTCGCCACGATCCGCGGTGATGACGTTCCGGCAGCGCCGGACGCCACCACCGAGGCCCTCGCCGACAACGCCAATGCCAATCACCAGATGGGTGACTACGGCGTCGACCTGGTCCAGCAAGACCTCGACGCCCGGAAACAGGCGGGCGACTACGGGGACGACGACGATGATGACGAGGGCGAAGACGCGTGGCAGCTGACCGGACGGTAGCCTGAGTACGTGAGCGGAACCCCGACGTCGCAGGTCTGGAACCTGCCCAACATCCTGACCATGCTGCGGATCGCACTGGTCCCGTTTTTCGCCTGGTTCCTGCTCGCGGACGCGGGCGAGCACGGCCTGTGGCGCTGGGCCGCCCTGGCGGTGTTCGCCGTCGCGATGTACACGGACAAGCTGGACGGTGACATCGCCCGAGCCCGTGGCCTGATCACGGACTTCGGGAAGATCGCCGACCCGATCGCGGACAAGCTCCTGACTGGCGCGGCCTTCGTGATCCTGTCGTTCCTCACCGAGATCCCGTGGTGGGCCACGGTGATCATCCTGGTGCGCGAGTGGGGGATCACCCTGCTGCGCCTGGTGGTCATCCGGTATGGGGTCATCCCGGCCTCCAGCGGCGGCAAGATCAAGACCGTGCTGCAGACGGTGGTGCTCTTCCTCTACCTCCTTCCGTTCACGGCGCAGTGGCCGTGGCTCGGGGTGGTGGCGTTCATCCTGATGCTGGCCACCGTGGCGGTCACCCTCGTGACAGGACTGCAGTACGTGTTCCTGTCAGCGCGGCTCATCCGGGGAGGCACCCGTGCCTGACGCTTTCGCCGGGACGGTCCGGGAGACGGTGGAACTCGCCATCTCGCGCGGCGTCACGGTCGCCACAGCCGAGTCCCTGACCGCAGGGCTCGTCGCGGCACGGCTCGCGGACGTGCCGGGCGCCTCGGCGACCCTGCGTGGGGGAGTCGTGTCCTACCACAACGAGGTCAAGGAACACGTCCTGGGCGTCAGTGGCGCACTGCTCGCCGAACGGGGTTCGGTGGACGCCGAGGTGGCGCGGCAGATGGCCGCCGGGGCGCTCCGTGCCTGCGGAGCGGATCTGGCCGTGAGCACGACGGGTGTGGCAGGCCCCGAGCCCCATGACGGCAAGTCCGTGGGCACCGTGTTCATCGGCATCGCGGACGGGCTGGGGACGCGGGCGTTCACCCATCACTTCGTGGGTGGACGGGAGCAGATCCGTGAAGCGGCGTTACGCGGCGCAATCGGCCATTTGCTGGACGCTCTCCGTGAGTTCCCTGGAAAAGAGCCTGCGGGGAACAAAAGCTGAGAGCCGGGAGTTACTTTAGTGTCGCCATCACAAGGGTGATGGTCATAGGATGAAATTCAGGCCGAGGCCTGAACGAAGGAGCAAGCGATACACATGGTCAAGCAGCCCGTATCCGTGAACGGCGTGGTCCGCTGGAAGGATGTGGGCCTACTCGATCCGGCACAGCACGAAGCGAAGGAGCGCAAGATGGTGATCCTACGTCACGAGATCGGTGACGTCCTCCGCGATGTCCGTCAGCGCCAGGGACGCACACTGCGGGAGGTCTCCCACAGCGCGCGGGTTTCGCTCGGGTACCTGAGTGAGGTCGAGCGTGGCCAGAAGGAAGCCTCCTCTGAGCTGCTCTCCTCGATCTGCTCGGCATTGGACGTTCCGCTGTCCAGCATGCTCCGTGAAGTCAGTGACCGTGTGGCCGTGGCCGAGGGCGTCGCCGTCCCGGACACCGTCCCGCAGGACTTCACCCAGCGCTACGGCCGTGGCCTGGGGGACGAGCTGGAGCTCGTCGGGAGCCGCTGAGAGCGGCTGATATGAGAAGGAAGGGCCCCGGCACCTCGTGTGCCGGGGCCCTTCCCTGTTCCGTGACGGGGTGCGTGCCTACAGGCCGTCCCGCTCGTAGATCGTGTTGAGCCGTTCCAGGTTCTCGGCCAGCGCGTCCAGAGCGGGAGTGTCCCATTCGCCCAGGCGCTGGCGGAAGATCTCTCGCCGGGCGTCCTGCACGCGGGCCATGGTCTCCTCGCCGTGCTCGGTGAGGTGCAGCAGCTGTGCCCGCCCGTCCAGAGGATCGGCGTCCTTCGACACCAGCCCCAGTTGCATCAGGAAGGTGATCTGGCGGCTCACCGTGGGCTTGCCGACCCCGATCAGACCCGCCAGCTCGGTCAGCCGGATGGGGCCCTGTCTGCGGAGGATCGAGAGCAGGCCGTACGCGGAAGGGTCCATGTCCGGATGGACCTGCCGTGACAGGCGGAGGGACACCGCGCGGCCGCGGCGCCAGAGGAGGCTGAGCTGATGCTCGACGGCGTGGATCGCCTCATCGAGGCGCGCGCCTTCGGGGGTGTCCGGCGCCGGGGCCTCCGCTGCTGTGGGCCTGTCGCCGGAGGCGGGGCTGGCGGCGCTGCCGGCGCTCTCGGCTGGAATCATGGTTCCATTCTAGGTTGGCGGGCGGCGCTGTCCGATGCGTCGCGGCTCTGTGACCATGGCGCTGACCGGGCATGAGAAGCTGGTCGGATGCGACGTTCCCAGTTCTGGCAGTTGATGGATGACGAGTTCGGTCCCGCGTATGCGCGCCATCTGGCCACGAACCTCGCGCTGCGCGAGCTCGGCAGCCGGACGCCGGACCAGGCGCTCCGGGACGGGCTCGACCTGAGGGCCATCTGGATCGCCGTGTGCGAAGCCCAGGATGTTCCGGAGAACCGGCGTCTGGGCAAGGACCCGAAGGCCGCCAAGAAGGCCTGAGACGCGGAGTCTTTCCCGTAAGTTCCTTCAACACGCCGCGAAATCATTCGAATAGTTGTTCGAATGGGGCTAGGCTGATATCCAGAGAAAAGACGGCCGAGTTGTCCACATGAGCAAGGTCGCAGGAATTAATGTCAGTCCTGCTTCTTAGGCTCATCAGTGAAGGTTCCCACCCGGGAACCGACGATTCGCGTCATCATCTTCGCCGGGCCGCACGGGTCCGCGAAACAACCTAGGGGTAGGGGTACGTCATGGCGGCAGCAACACCGGACCGCGCCAAAGCTCTTGAAGCGGCACTGGCCCAGATCGACAAGCAATTCGGCAAGGGATCCATCATGCGGCTCGGGGATGACACCCGTGCGCCCATCGAGGTGATCCCCACGGGTTCCATCGCGATGGATGTGGCCCTCGGCATCGGCGGCCTGCCGCGCGGGCGTGTGGTGGAGATCTATGGTCCGGAATCCTCCGGTAAGACCACGGTCGCTCTGCATGCTGTCGCCAACGCTCAGCGCAATGGCGGACTCGCTGCCTTCATCGACGCCGAGCACGCTCTGGACCCGGAGTACGCGGCCAAGCTGGGCGTGGACACGGATGCCCTGCTGGTCTCCCAGCCGGACACCGGTGAGCAGGCCCTGGAGATCATGGACATGCTGGTCTCCTCCGGCGCTCTGGACATCATCGTCATCGACTCCGTGGCAGCCCTCGTGCCGCGCGCGGAAATCGAAGGCGAGATGGGTGACAGCCACGTGGGTCTGCAGGCCCGTCTGATGAGCCAGGCACTCCGTAAGATCACCGGTCGGCTGAACCAGACCAAGACCACCGCCATCTTCATCAACCAGCTGCGTGAGAAGATCGGTGTCTTCTTCGGCTCTCCGGAGACGACCACCGGTGGTAAGGCTCTGAAGTTCTACGCGTCGGTGCGTATGGACGTGCGCCGTATCCAGACCCTCAAGGAGGGCGCGGACTCGGTGGGCAACCGGACGAAGGTCAAGATCGTCAAGAACAAGATGGCTCCGCCCTTCAAGACCGCCGAGTTCGACATCATCTACGGTCAGGGCATCTCCCGTGAGGGCGGCATCATCGACATGGGTGTGGAGCACGGCATCATCAAGAAGTCCGGCTCCTGGTACACCTATGACGGTGACCAGCTCGGCCAGGGCATGGAGAACTCCCGCCGGTTCCTCCGGGACAATCCGGATCTCGCCGACGAGCTCGAGCGTCTCATCAAGGAGAAGCTCGGCGTGGGCCAGGTCGCTCAGGTTGAGGAAGAGAACCCGAAGCTGAAGGCCGTCGACGGGTACTGAGTTGACGCGTTCTGAGCAGCCCTCTACCGACAACACGAGCGCTGAACCCTGGAGCCCTGGCACGTCCGTGCCGGGGCTCCAGCCCGCTTCGGCCCTGTCCAAGCCCACCGGCCCGCCCAAGGAGCTGCCGTGGAGCGAGGAGAAGCCGGAAGGCCGAGAGGCGTCCGGAGTCCGTGCGAACCGCGGGGGATCTGCGGTCACGGGCCGGGCCGGCAGGAGGGGGCGTCGGGGTGTGCCCGATTCCGGCCTGCATGAGTCGCCGGAGGCTGGTCTGGACCGAGCTCCGGAAACCGGGGTGGATCGGGGCGTGGAGCGTGATCCGGAAGGCGGCTCCGAGGCCGCCCCTGTACGGAGGCGCAAGCGGTCCGAGTCCGCGGGCGCCGTTCCGTCGGAACCCGAACTGGATCGCGAGGCCGACCCGGAGTCCGTGGCTCGCGCCATCGTCCTGCGGCAGTTGAGCGCCGGACCGCGGACCCGTCACCAGCTCGCCACCAAGTTGAAGGACCGCGAGGTCCCCGAAGCGGCCGCACGGGCGGTGCTGGACCGATTCGAAGAACTCCGCCTCATCAACGACGCCGAGTTCGCCGAGCTCTGGGTCCGCAGCCGGGCTGAGCACCGGCACCTCGGTTCGTCCACTCTGCGACGCGAACTCCGCGAGAAGGGCGTGGCGGACGCTCTCATCGAGGTTGCCCTGGAGCAGCTCAGCGCCGCCGACGAGCGCGAATCGGCCCGCTACCTGGTGGCCAAGAAGCTGGCGCGCGTGGACCGGGCGTCGCTGGACCGCAAGGAGAAGGACAAACACACCCGCCGCCTCGTGGCCATGCTGGTGCGCAAGGGGCACTCACCGGGCGTGGCCTTCGGCATCGTCGCGGAGGAGCTGAACCGCGAGGACGACTCCTGGGAGTGAGCTCCGGCCCCTGAGCGGGAGCTCGTGAGGAGGTGCTCGCTCCAGTCCCGGTACCCTTGAAAGGTGAGTGTGAGCATTCCTTCTTCGACGTCCGCCGGCACTCCGGCCTCCGTTCCTGCCGCCGTCGGACTTGACGCGCCGGAGAACTCAGCCCCGCGGACCTATCAGGTCCGGACGTTCGGCTGCCAGATGAACGTCCACGACTCGGAGCGCATGTCGGGACTGCTGGAAGACGCGGGGCTGGTGCCCGCCACCGACGAGCTGGCCGACGTCATCGTCTTCAACACCTGTGCCGTCCGCGAGAACGCCGACAACAAGCTGTACGGTCACCTGGGCCAGTTGCGTCCCGTCAAGGAGAAGAACCCGGGGATGCAGATCGCCGTCGGGGGCTGCCTGGCTCAGAAGGACCGCGAGACGATCCTTCAGAAGGCCCCCTGGGTGGACGCCGTGTTCGGCACCCACAATGTGGGCGCTCTTCCGGCCTTGCTCGAACGCGCGCGGCACAACGCCAAGGCCGAGCTGGAGATCCTGGAGTCCCTGGAGGTCTTCCCGTCCACGCTGCCGACCAAGAGGGACTCGGTCTACTCGGGCTGGGTGTCCATCAGCGTCGGCTGCAACAACACCTGCACCTTCTGCATCGTGCCTTCGCTCCGCGGCAAGGAGCGGGATCGCCGGCCGGGGGAGATCCTCGCGGAGATCCAGGCCCTCGTGGACGACGGCGCCATCGAAGTGACCTTGCTCGGCCAGAACGTGAACTCCTACGGGGTCGAATTCGGCGACCGGCAGGCCTTCAGCAAGCTCCTGCGGGCCTGCGGCGACATCGAAGGACTCGAACGCGTCCGGTTTACGAGCCCGCATCCTGCAGCGTTCACGGATGACGTCATCGCCGCGATGGCCGAGACCCCCAACGTGATGCCTCAATTGCACATGCCGCTGCAGTCCGGTTCGGACAAGATCCTCAAGGACATGCGCCGTTCGTACCGTTCCACTCGCTTCCTCGGCATCCTCGACAAGGTGCGGGAACAGATCCCGGCCGCGGCCATCTCCACCGACATCATCGTGGGCTTCCCCGGCGAGACGGAGGAGGACTTCCAGGCCACCCTCGACGTCGTGGAGAAGTCCCGCTTCGCCACCGCCTTCACCTTCCAGTACTCCAAGCGTCCCGGCACGCCCGCCGCGGAACTCGAAGACCAGCTCCCCAAGGCCTTGGTCCAGGAGCGGTACGAGCGGCTGACCGCTCTGCAGGACCGGATCGCCGCCGAGGAGAACGCGAAGCAGGTGGGACGCGAAGTGGAGGTCCTCGTCGCGGCTCAGAGCGGCCGGAAGTCGGACCAGACGCACCGCCTCAGTGGACGTGCCAAGGATCAGCGACTCGTTCACTTCAGCGTCCCTGAAGGTGCCGAGATGCCCCGGCCCGGCGACCTCGTCACCGTGACCATCACCGAGGCCGCCCCGTTCCATCTCATCGCCGACCCCCGGGACGCCTCCGAGTACCGGCTGCGGCGCTCCCGTTCCGGCGACGCGTGGGATCGCGCCCAGGCAGATTCCTGTGGCGTCCCGTCCGCGGGGACCGCCGGCACGGTGCCGGGCAAGGGCGTGCTTCTCGGCATGCCGAAGCTGCCCACCCCTGTCCGATGAGGGCAGGGATCCCGTCGGTGCTCTCCGGGGTGCGCGGCGCTTCGGCGAGGCGGACGATGCACGGGTCCCCGGGCTGGAAGCCCGCAGCGTGACGGCGGCTGGCCGTCCCTTGCCGCTGCTCGCCGTCGTCGGGGCCACCGGCACGGGGAAGTCCGAGCTGGGGCTGCGTCTCGCCGAGCGGCTGGGCGGGGAGATCATCAACGCGGACGCCATGCAGTTCTACCGGGGCATGGACATCGGGACGGCGAAACTCAGTGTCGCGGAACGTGCAGGGGTGCCCCACCACCTCCTGGACATCCTGGACGTGGTCGAGGAAGCCAGTGTCAGCGACTTCCAGGCCCAGGCACGGGCGCTGATCGACGACATCCGGAGCAGGGGAGCGGTGCCCATCCTGGTCGGAGGCTCCGGGCTGTACGTCCGAGCGGCTCTCGACGTCCTGGAGTTCCCCGGCACCGATCCTGAACTGCGCGCCATGCTGGAGGCCGAAGCGGCGGCCCGCGGCCTGGCACCCCTCCGTGAGCGTCTCCGGGCCGTCGACCCCGTCAGCGCGGAGCGCCTTCAGGATGAACGACGGGTCATCCGCGCCCTCGAGGTGCACCAGCTCACGGGTCGGCCGTTCAGTTCCTTCATGCCGACGCGGCAGTACGTCCAGCCGACGCTGCAGCTCGGCCTCGAAGCCGACCGCGAGGTCCTCAAAGAGCGCCTCGCTCTCCGGGTCCATCGCATGGTGGAGCAAGGGCTGGAGGACGAGGTCCGCGCCCTGGACGCCCGCGGACTGCGGCAGGGGAAGACGGCCGGCCGGGCGATCGGGTACGCGCAGTTCCTGGCGGCCCAGGACGGCGACCTCACCGTGGCGGAAGCCGTCGAGGACACGATCGTGGCGACGCGGAAGTTCGCGCGCCGGCAGCTCACCTGGTTCCGGGCGGATCCCCGGATCCACTGGCTGGACTGGACCGCGCCGGACCTCGTGGACCAGGCCCTGCGCCGGGTGGAGGAGGAGTTCCCGGGTTCGGTCGCTTAGATGAACATCTGTACGCTGGAAACATGACTGAGACGCTTTCCGCTCCCGCCGCCGTCGTCCTCGCCGGGCTGAGCGGCCTGGAGTTCGCCAAGGGCCACGGCACGGGCAATGACTTCGTGCTGATCGCGGACCCTGACGGCCTGCGTCCTCTCACGGCGGAGCAGGTGGCCGTGCTGTGCGACCGGCACCAGGGCATCGGCGGTGACGGACTCATCCGCGCCATCCCCTCCCGCCTTCTGCCCGAGGGTCAGGAGCTGCTCGCCTCCGAGCCGGACGCCGAGTGGTTCATGGACTACCGCAACAACGACGGCTCCATCGCCGAGATGTGCGGCAACGGCGTCCGAGCCTTCGTGCACTTCTTGCTCGACTCCGGGCTCGCCCGTCTCGATGACAACTCCCTCCTCAAGATCGGCACGCGGGCCGGCGTCAAGGTCGTCACGCTGGTGCCGGAGGGCTACGCGGTGGACATGGGGCCGTGGGCCTTCATCCACCCGGAGGAGGCCGCCGAGCGCGCCGTTGATTCTCTCGTCACCGCGCGCGGTCTGGACGGCGAACGCCCGGCACTGTCGATCACGATGGGCAATCCCCACACCGTCCTGGCACTTGCCGGGCTGGATGAGCTCGCCGCGCTTCCGCTCACCGAGATCCCCGCGGTGCACCCGACCCCGCCGAACGGCACGAATGTCGAGTTCGTGGTGCCCGCGGAGCCGCTCGTGCAGGACGGCAAAGGCCATGTCACCATGCGGGTGCACGAGCGCGGCGTCGGGGAGACCCAGTCGTGCGGCACCGGCGCGTGTGCGGCCGCCGCGGCGATCCGGTACTGGGCCGGTGCCGGCGCACCGTCGCGCTGGGATATTCAGGTCCCCGGTGGTGTGGTCGGCGTCGAGTTCCTGCCGGCCGCTGCCGATGGGGAGCACGTGGTCCTCAGTGGTCCTGCGACGATCGTGGCACGCGGCCGCCTGGCCTGAGAACCCCGCCGCGGCTGAGCGGAGGATATGCACACCGTACGTCGACGACGGCGGGCGGCCCCGGCGTCGTCGTGCTCAAGGAACATGGCCGGGGTGAAGAGCGTCAGCTTTCGCGGACGACCCGCAGGACGCGGAACGACTTCGCGGTCGAGAACCGTGAGACAGCGAACCCGGTGGGCAGGGTCTCCGCGAGCCATTTCTGCAGGGAGTCTGAGCCGAGGTTCTTCTGGACCACCAGGAAGGCCTCGCCGCCCGGGTTGAGCCGGGGAAGCCACAACTGCAGCAGGTCGTGGAGTTCCGCCTTGCCGATCCGGATGGGCGGGTTGGACCAGATGAGGTCGAAACCGAGGTCCGGGTCGACGTCCTGGGGGAGCGAGGCGCTCAGGTTGTCCAGCCCCAGCGTGGCCGCATTCTCCGTGGTCAGCGCGATGCAGCGCTGGTTGACGTCCACGGCGGTGACGTGCGCGTCCGGGGACTTGAGCGCCAAGGTCAGGGCGATGGGTCCCCAGCCGCAGCCGATGTCGAGGAACGAGCCTTCCGGAGCCGGTTCGGGCACTTCGTCCAGGAGGATCCTGGTGCCCTTGTCGATGGCGTCGGGGCTGAAGATGCCCGTGGAGGTGTGCAGGGAACGTTCCCGGCCGTCCAGAACGACGCTGAGCGGCTTGCGGATGAACTCGCCTGCGGGCTCGCTGCTGAAGTAGTGTGCGGACTCCATGCGTGCAACCTTAGTGGGCCGTGGGCAGGCGCGGGAGCTGGTAGAATGGTGCAATGCTGTCTTTCCTGTAATGAGTCCCGGACCCGCGCGCCGCTTCCCTGATCGATCCGCTGTTCATGCTGATCCCGGGTGAAGCCTGCCAACGCGTGGCACCGGTCGACCCCGTAACCCTGACCCCAGCGGTGCGGTAGTACAGGAATTCCTTCCAGACTGATCATTCGAGATCCCGGAAGACGTGTTTTTCCTTTCCGCACCTCCTTTCACCACTTGCCCGTGTTGTCGGAGCCTCCGGCTAGCATGGGACTCAACGCTTTGAGGGAGACCATGACTGAACAGACTCATTCTGGTTCTGAACTGAGCCCGGAGGAGATGCAGGCCGTCATCGACCGCATCCTCGCCACCGATTCCGACGCGGTGGAACCGGAAGCGGGGGCCGGCTCCGGCACCCCCCGCGGTACCGTGCTGGGCTCCAAAGCCCAGGCCCTGTCCACGCTGGACCGGGAACACAGTGAATTCGACGGCTTGCAGGAGGACCTCGCCGAAAGGCACGCCCGGCGCCGTGTGGCCGGTCTGTCCACCGAACTCGAGGACGTCACCGAGGTCGAGTACCGGCAGCTCCGCCTGGAGCGCGTGGTCCTGGCCGGGCTGTGGACCGAAGGCACACTCGCCGATGCGGAGAACTCCCTGCGGGAGCTCGCCGCGCTGGCCGAGACCGCCGGTTCCGAGGTGCTGGACGGTCTGGTCCAGAAGCGCCTCAAGCCGGACCCCGGGACGTTCCTCGGCTCCGGCAAGGCGCTGGAGCTCCGTGACATCGTCATGGCCACCGGCGCCGACACCGTGGTGGTCGACTCCGAGCTGGCGCCTTCGCAGAGGCGGTCCCTGGAGGACATCGTCAAGGTGAAGGTCATCGACCGCACCGGCCTCATCCTGGACATCTTCGCGCAGCACGCGAAGAGCCGGGAGGGCAAGGCGCAGGTCGAACTGGCACAGCTGGAGTACCTGCTGCCGCGTCTGCGTGGCTGGGGTGAATCCATGTCCCGTCAGGCCGGTGGCCAGGTGGGCAGCGCCGGCGCCGGCATGGGATCCCGTGGTCCCGGTGAGACGAAGATCGAATTGGACCGCCGGAAGATCCGCACTCGCATGGCGAAGCTCCGTCGTGAGATCGACGGCATGAAGCCCGCCCGTGAGGCCAAGCGTGCCAACCGCAAGCGCCACGAGGTCCCTTCGGTGGCGATCGCCGGCTACACCAACGCCGGCAAGTCCTCGCTGCTGAACCGTCTCACCGACGCCGGAGTCCTGGTGGAGAACGCGCTGTTCGCCACCCTGGACCCCACGGTGCGCAGAGCGCAGACGCCGGACGGGATCACCTACACGCTGGCCGACACGGTCGGGTTCGTGCGGTCCCTGCCGACGCAGCTCGTGGAGGCGTTCCGCTCCACGCTGGAGGAAGTGGCCGATTCGGACCTCATCCTGCACGTGGTGGACGCCTCGCACCCGGATCCTGAGGGCCAGATCGCGGCGGTCCGGCAGGTGTTCACCGAAGTTGATGCGCGCAAGGTCCCCGAGATCATCGTGCTGAACAAGGTGGACGCCGCGGATCCGTTCGTGGTGGAGCGCCTGAAGCAGCGGGAGCCTCGCTGCCTGGAGGTGTCGGCCCGTACCGGCGCCGGCATTCCGGAACTGCTGGCGGAGATCAGCCGTTCCATCCCGCGACCCGATGTGCGGATGGAACTGCTCGTGCCGTATCAGCGCGGAGATCTGCTGAACAAGCTGCACGAGGGTGAATCCGAGATCCTCAGCCTCGAACACACCGGGGAGGGCACCCGCGTCACCGTGGTGGTCCGTGAGTCCCTGGCCGCGGAACTGGAGCAATTCGCCATCCATGAGTGAGATGCCCGCGGCCCCGCAGGAGCCGGAGGAGGAGACCAGGGGGGACAGCCCCGCCATCCGGCGGGCGCTGTCCCTCCTGGACACCGCCGTCGGCAGCCTTGGAGGCCAGAACCGTCCCGGCCAGCACGAGATGGTCCGGCAGGTCGCCGCCTCCCTGGAGGAGCAGCGCCATCTGCTCGTCCAGGCGGGCACCGGCACCGGTAAGTCGCTCGGGTACCTCGTGCCCGTGATCGATGATGCCGTGCGCAACGGGCACCGTGCCGTGATCTCGACGGCGACGCTCGCGCTGCAGGCTCAGATCATGGGCCGGGATCTGCCCCGGCTGCTCGAGACCGTCACGCCTGAGCTCCCGCGTCCGGTGAAGACCGCGCTCGTGAAGGGCCGTTCGAACTATCTGTGCCTGCACAAGGTGGGCGGCGGCTTCCCCGAGGAGGACGCGTCGGACGATCAGCTCTTCGGCATGGGGGCGGACGGCGCGCTGTTCAGTTCGAACAACGGCCCGAGCCTCGGCAACGGGCCGGGCACCCAGCTCGGCCGCGAGATCCTACGGCTGCGCGAGTGGGCACAGGAGACCGACACCGGTGACCGGGACGACCTGACCCCGGGTGTCTCCGAACGGGCGTGGCGACAGGTGTCCGTCACGGCGCTGGAATGCCTCGGCCCCGCGAAGTGCCCGATGTCCGAAGAGTGTTTCAGTGAGCGGGCCCGGGCCACCGCCGCCGAGTCGGACGTCATCGTCACGAACCACGCCATGCTCGCCATCAACGCTTTTGAAGGCGTCGCCGTGCTGCCCGAATACGACGTCGTGGTCGTGGACGAGGCCCATGAATTGCAGGACCGGGTCACCAGTGCCGTCACCGGTCAGCTGTCCGAGGCGATGGTGACCGCCGCGGCACGGGCCGCCCGCCGTCATGCCCACATCAAGGTCGAAGCGCTCGACGCGGCGGCCGGCGCTCTGGAAGCCGAACTGGGTCTGCTGTCCACCGGCCTTCTGCCACGCGGCCCCGAGGAGCCGCTCGGCCGGGCCATCGACGCCGTGCGTGAGGCCTGCCGTGCGGCGCTGTCCGACTCGAAGCCCGAGCAGGGGCAGCCGGCGGACGGCGCCTTGCAGGCTGCTCGCTCGCGCCTCACGCAGCTCCTGGAAGTCAGCGAACGTCTCCTCGTGGCGGCTGAGCGGAAAGAGGTCGTCTGGGTGACCCGCAGCGGCACCTTCGAGCCAGGCACCGGCTATCGCCCCGCCGACGACGACGCCCCCGCCACCGTGACCGTGGCGCCTCTCAGCGTGGCCATGAAGCTCCGCGACGGACTGTTCGACGGCCACACCGCGATCCTCACCTCGGCGACCCTCGCCATCGGCGCCGCCTTTGAGCAGGCCGCCGGCGATGTGGGTCTGCAGGGGCCGGGCGCCCCCGACTGGGTGGGCGTCGACGTCGGCTCCCCGTTCGACTACCCGCGTCAGGGCATGCTGTATGTCGCACGCCATCTGCCCAAACCGGGCCGCGGCATCTCGCCGGAGGCGCTGGACGAGGTGGTGGACCTCATCAAGGCCTCGGGCGGTGGGGCCCTGGGCCTGTTCTCCTCACGGAGGGCTGCGGAGGAGGCGGCGGACTACGTCCGCGAACGGGTCGACGTCCCGATCCTGTGCCAGGGGGAGGCGACGATGAGTTCCCTCATCCAGGAATTCTCCGACGACCGGGACACGTGTCTCTTCGGCACGCTCACCCTGTGGCAGGGCGTGGACGTGCCGGGCGACTCCTGCCGGCTGGTCATCATGGACCGGATCCCGTTCCCGCGGCCGGACGACCCGCTCAACACCGCACGGTCCCGCGCCGTCGCCCAGAATGGCGGCAATGGGTTCATGGCGATCTCGGCCAGCAGCGCCGCGATCAAGATGGCCCAGGGCGCGGGCCGCCTCATCCGGTCCACGGGCGACAAGGGCGTCGTCGCCGTGCTGGATTCCCGGCTCGCCACGGAACGCTATGGCGGATTCATCCGGTCCACGTTGCCGCCGTTCTGGCCGACCACCGACCGTCAGGTGGTGCTCTCGGCGCTCCAACGGCTGTCGGGACATGAGGAGCCCGCTGCGGCGAAGAGCTGAGCCGGGCGGTGACCACCACGACAGAAACGGCGAGGGCCTGAGCGGATTTCCGCTCAGGCCCTCGCCGTCTGCTGTTCGCCTTCCGGCACGTGTTCCGTAGGGGACGAGGCCGCTTTCCTCAGAGGGACCGCAGCACCGAGACCACCTTGCCCATGACGGTGGCATGGTCGCCGAGAATCGGCTCGTAGCGCGTGTTCTGGGGGAGCAGCCACGTGTGGCCGTCACGCTGCCGGAAGGTCTTCACGGTCGCCTCATCGTCGAGGAGGGCGGCGACGATGTCCCCGTTCTCGGCGTTGTTCTGGCGCCTGACCACCACCCAGTCGCCGTCGCAGATGGCCGCGTCGATCATGGAGTCACCCGCCACCTGGAGCATGAAGAGTTCGCCATGGCCCACGAGCTGGCGGGGGAGCGGCATGACGTCCTCCACTTGCTGGTCAGCCAGGATCGGGCCACCGGCCGCGATACGCCCGACCAGGGGGACCATGGCCGCGTCCGAGGACGTGCTGAGCTCCGCCACGATCGACCGGGGCTCGGGCAGCGACGCCACGCGGGGAGCCTCCCGGGAGTCCAGCGTCAGCGGAATGAGGATCTCCATGGCGCGGGGGCGCTTCGGGTCGCGGCGGATGTAACCGAGCCGCTCCAGCTGGCTCAGCTGGTGCGTGACGCTGGAGAGGCTCGCGAGCCCCACCGTGTCTCCGATCTCCCGCATCGACGGCGGGTACCCCTTGGCCTCGACCGAGCGTTGGATGGTCTCCAGGATCTTCTTCTGACGGGGAGTGAGGCCACGGTTGGCCGGCGCCCTGCTGGGGCCGGCTTCGTTCGATGAACTCCTGGCCATCTGTCACTCCCTGGATCTCGTGTGGGGCCTTCCCGCCCTCCGGGGAGGCCGGGTCCTGCCGGTCGCTCTCGCCTGCCCCTGGTCCGGGCGGCTCGAAATTTTTGTCAGTGCCCCCTGGTGTGCTGTTCACCGAAGGAACTCTTCCTGCGTCCAACGCTAGGCCAGGAGGATGCCCGAATCAAACATTTGTTCTAGCGAGTCTTGACAGTGTTCGTAGGTATGTCCTAAAAATAGTAGTAACAAGGTTCGAATACATGTTCGAACCGGGCTGGATGTACGGCGTATTGCCATCGAACGTAGATGCCAAGCGGCGTGATGGAAGCGAGGAAACGAAATGTCAGCACAGGCTGTTGCGATCACCGGAACGCAGACTGCTCCGCGGATGCGGTTGACCCGCCGCGGGCGGTTCGTCTTCTTCGGCCTGCCGGCCGCGCTCCTGCTCGCCGCGATCATCACCGTCGCGCTGGGCATGCTGCTCACGCCGGCCATCGCGAGCGACACGCACTCGGTGGGCTCGTCCCAGACCGTGGTCGTCCAGCCCGGAGACACGGTCTGGGCCATCGCTCAGCGGGTCGCTCCGGGCCGGGACACCCGTGAGGTCGTCGGTGAGATCGCTCGCCTGAACGATCTGAAGGCTTCGGAGATCGTTGCGGGCCAGGACCTCTTCGTTCCTGCGCAGCGTTGATTCAAGCAGCGCTGATCCTGCCGCTCTGAACCCGCCGGCCGATCCGCCTGTCAGCGGCCTGCGCGTCCCTTTCGGTTCACGGGCCGGCCCAGGGGGCAACAATTCAAGGCGGAGGAGCCGGGCAAACTAGACTGTACGGGTGAGCGAACAAATGCAGCGCTTGGCGAAGCTTCCCCTGCGAGACAATCTCCGGGGGATCAGCCCCTACGGTGCCCCCCAGATCGACGTCCCCGTGCTTCTGAACGTCAATGAGAACACTCATGGCGTTCCCGCTCCTGTCGTCCAGGCCATCACGGAAGCCGTGACCCACGCCGCCACGACCCTCAACCGGTACCCGGACCGGGAATTCACTGAACTTCGCACCGCGCTGGCCGACTACCTGGGCCACGGCCTCACCGCCGAGAACATCTGGGCCGCCAACGGGTCCAATGAAGTGCTGCAGCAGATCCTCCAGGCCTTCGGCGGCCCGGGCCGCACCGCGCTGGGCTTCCCCCCGACGTACTCCATGTACCCCCTGCTGGCCAGCGGCACGGACACCGAATATGTGAAGGGCGTCCGCGACGCCGACTTCGAACTCTCCGCCGAGTCCGCCGCCCGGCAGGTGCGCGAGCTCGGACCGAGTGTCGTGTTCCTCTGCTCTCCGAACAACCCCACCGGGACCAAGCTCGGCCTCGACGTGGTCGAAGCCGTGTACGAGGCGGGCGAGGCCAGCCGGACCATCGTGATCGTCGACGAGGCGTACCACGAGTTCGCGCATGAAGGCACTCCGAGCGCCCTCACACTGCTGCCCGGCCGGGAGCGTCTGATCGTCAGCCGCACGATGAGCAAGGCGTTCGCCCTCGCGGGCGCCCGCCTGGGCTATCTGGCCGCCGCCCCGGAGATCACCGATGCCCTCCGCCTGGTCCGTCTCCCGTACCACCTCTCGGCGATCACCCAGGCCACCGCCCTGGCCGCACTGTCTCACCGGGAACTGCTTATGGCGGACGTGGAGGACATCAAGGTCCAGCGGGACCGCATCGTGGCGGAGCTCCGCGAAATGGGGCTGAAGCCCGCGTCCTCGGACTCGAACTACGTCTTCTTCGGCGGCATGGAGGACCCTGCAGCCATCTGGCAGGGTCTTCTGGACGCCGGAGTCCTGATCCGCGACGTCGGGATCCCGGGGCATCTCCGGGTCACCGCCGGCACGGAGCCGGAGACCACGGCGTTCCTCAACCGGCTCCGGGAGCTGCTCGGGCATTCCGCCTGAACGGCATCCCGCCCGAAGGGCGATTCGCTTGAGGGCCGGGCCGCCGCCCTTCCGGACCGCTGGACCCTCGCGGGGTCCGGAACGGCCGGAGACCATCGACATCCACACAGCACGTCATCAGAAGGAGTCTCCCGCATGAGCGCAGCGAGCACGCCCCGCACCGCCAGCATGGAACGCAGCACGAGCGAGTCGAGCGTATTCGTCAGCATCGATCTGGACGGCACCGGTGTCGCCGAGATCAGCACCACGGTGCCGTTCTACGACCACATGCTCAATGCGCTCTGCAAGCACTCCCTGATCGACCTGACGGTCCGGGCCACCGGTGACACCCACATCGACGCGCACCACACCGTGGAGGACGTGGCCATCACGTTCGGCGAGGTGCTCAAGAAGGCGCTCGGCGACAAGGCCGGCATCCGCCGCTTCGGCGACGCCACGGTGCCGCTCGATGAAGCGCTCGCGCGGGCCGTCGTCGACGTCTCCGGGCGTCCGTACCTGGTCCACGAAGGTGAGCCGGCCGGCCAGGAGTACCACCTGATCGGAGGGCACTTCACCGGCTCGCTGACGCGCCACGTCTTCGAGGCCATCACCCTGCACGCCGGGATCTGCCTCCACATGGATGTGCTGCGCGGCCGCGATCCGCACCACATCGTCGAGGCTCAGTTCAAGGCCTTCGCCCGTGCCCTGCGCGCGGCGATCGAACCCGATCCCCGCGTCGAGGGCATCCCGTCCACCAAGGGAGCACTGTGAGCGAGCAGGAGAACACGACGGCGGGCCCCGCGCAGTCCCTGGAGGACGGCGCGGTCCGCGACGCCCACACCGGCCGTAAGCCGGAGAGCCCGGAGGGCAAACCGACCGTCACCGTGCTGGACTACGGTTCCGGCAATGTGCGGTCCGCCGTGCGCGCCCTCGAGGCGGCAGGCGCCCAGGTGACATTGAGCGCCCGGCCCGAGGACGTCCTCAATGCGGACGGCCTGGTCGTCCCCGGCGTCGGCGCCTTCGCGACCGTCATGAAGGAACTCAAGGACGTCGACGCGATCCGTCTGATCGGCCGTCGCGTGGCCGGTGGACGTCCGGTGCTGGCCATCTGCGTCGGTCTCCAGGTGCTTTTCGAAAAGGGCGTCGAGCACGGTGTGGAAGCCGAGGGCATGGGCGAATGGCCCGGCACGGTGGAACTGCTGCCGGCCTCTGTGGTGCCGCACATGGGCTGGAACACCGTCAAAGCCCCTGAGGGAAGCCTCCTGTTCGAGGGCGTGGAGGACGAACGGTTCTACTTCGTGCACTCCTATGGCGTGCAGACCTGGGACTTCGACGTCACGCAACCGCACATGGCTCCGCCGAAGGTCACCTGGTCCGAGCACGGCGCCCCGTTCGTCGCCGCGGTGGAGAACGGTCCGCTGAGCGCCACCCAGTTCCACCCGGAGAAGTCCGGGGAGGCCGGGGCGCGGCTGCTCTGCAACTGGGTCGGTTCCCTCCGCAAGGGCCGTGCCGCATCCTCCACGGAGCCCGCAGCGACCCCGGAAGCGGGTGCGGATTCCTGATGTGGTCCATTCTGCTCATGGGCCTCGGCGGCCTGCTGATCGGTGGGGGGATCTCCTTCATCCAGCAGAAGAAGCCCCGCTGGCTCAGCATCGCGTTCTTCGTCCTGGCCGCCATGGCCTTGGTCGCCGCTTACCTGTTCACCCTTGACTCGAAATAGGCGCCCCGCGCGCCGCCCGGAGGGATCATGACCCAGACCCAGCTTCCCGTCCTTGAGCTGCTGCCCGCCGTCGACGTCGTCAACGGCCAGGCCGTGCGGCTCGTCCAGGGCGAGGCCGGCAGCGAGACCAGCTACGGCACGCCGCTGGAGGCCGCGCTCAACTGGCAGCAGAACGGCGCCGAATGGGTGCATCTGGTGGACCTGGACGCCGCCTTCGACCGCGGCGACAACGCGGAGATCCTCCGTGAAGTGGTGACGTCGCTCGATCTGAAGGTCGAACTGTCCGGTGGTCTGCGGGACGACGCCAGCCTGGAACGCGCCCTGGTCGACCTCGGCGTGGCCCGCGTGAACCTCGGGACCGCCGCGCTGGAGAATCCCGAATGGACCGCCCGCGCGATCGAGCGGTTCGGTGACCGGATCGCCGTCGGGCTGGATGTCCGCGGCACCACGCTCGCCGGCCGCGGCTGGACCAAGGAGGGCGGCGACCTCTGGGAGGTGCTCGCCCGCCTGGAGGACGCCGGCTGCGCACGGTACGTCGTCACGGATGTGACGAAGGACGGCACGCTCCAGGGCCCCAACGTCGAGCTTCTGCGTCAGATGGTGGAGAAGACCGGGAAGCCGGTCGTCGCCTCGGGCGGCATTTCGAGCCTCGCCGATCTGGAGGCGCTCCGTGCGCTGGTCCCGCTCGGCGTCGAAGGCGCGATCATCGGCAAGGCACTGTACTCCGGCGCCTTCACGCTGCCCGAAGCCCTCGACGTCGCCGGACGCCGCTGAGGCCGGCATGACGGAACGTCGCGAACTTCCCGGGCACATCGCCGCGGCTCTCGCCGGGGCGGGCGGCCCGACCGACTCCGCGGGGCGCCCCTGGGCCGGCCGCTCGCTGGCCGGTGAGGACTCCCACATCCACAACTTCGAGAACGACGACGGCGAGGCGAACCCCGGTCTGACGGCGGCGCTGAACGCCCTGCGCACCGGCACCGGGGGAGAGGACGGCGTCCTCGACGCCTTGGCGACCTCCCGGGTGTTCATCCCGATCGTGGCTCAGCTGGCCGAGGAAGGCGAAGGGCACGACGGCCTGCACGCCGACAAGCAGGCCGACATGGCCATGGTCACCATGCAGGCCCCGGACGGCCGGATCGCCATGCCCGTCTTCAGCTCGGCGCGTGCGCTCGAGGCCTGGCACCCCGAGGCCCGTCCCGTGGCCGCCTACGCCGCCCGCGCGGCGCTGTCGGCGGTCTCGGAGAAGGCGCAGCTGCTCGTGCTCGATCCCGGCAGCGATTTCACCTTCGTGGTGCGCCGGGCCCCGCTGTGGGCGCTGGCTCAGCAGAAGCCGTGGATGCCGTCCTACCTGGACCCTGATGTCGCCGAGGCGTTCCGCGCCAGTGCCGTGGGGCACCCGGAGGTCGGGGACATCCAGGTGCGCCGGGGCTCCGGCGTCGCCGCCCGTGACGCGCGAGGGGAAGAGGTTCCCGGTGGCGGCCTCGGACCGGAGCTGTGCGTGATCCTCGCGCTGAAGCCCGGACTGGAATCGGCCCAGGTCAGTGCAGTGGTGTCCGCTTTACAGCAGAGCTGGGCGGGAAATGAAACACTTGCTGAGGGTGTTGACTCGATCGAGGTCAAAGTCACCCTCCATCAAGCCTGATCCTCCGTGCCGGGAAGCGCGGGGTGATCACGACTCGCGCAAAGGAACAGAGACGTGAACTTCGCACGCTACAAGGAGCTCCTGGCTGAACGGGAGGTCCGCTGGCTGCTGCTCGTGGGGATGATCGCGAGGATTCCGCACTCCGCGTCGGGCATCCTGCTCACCCTGCACATCGTGCTGACCCTCGGGAAGGGTTTCGCCGAGGCGGGGGTCGCGGCGGCGCTGTTCACCATCGGCATCGCGGTCGGCGCTCCGTGGCGCGGCCGCCGGGTGGACGTCGCGGGACTCCGCGTCGCCCTGATCCCGTCGATCATCTCGGAAGCCGTCATCTGGACCGTCATCCCGCACGTGTCCTACGAATGGATCCTCCCGCTCGCCCTGGTGGGCGGGGCTTTCAGTCTGCCGATCTTCAGTGTGATCCGTCAGTCGCTGGGCGTCCTGGTGCACGGCGAGCGGATGCGCACCGCCTATGCGCTCGACTCGATCGCCACGGAACTCGTCTTCATGATCGGCCCGGCCGCCGCCGCGGTGCTGGCCACCACCTGGTCGACCGTTTGGGGTCTGACCCTGGTCGGCTGGCTGACGGCTCTGGCCGGCCTGTTCCTGGTCTGGATGAACCCGCCCACCCGTCGCGAGGGAGTGGCGACGGCGGACGAGGAGCAGGAGCAGCGCGCCGCGGAGTGCGAAGCGGCCGAGCATGCGGTGGCCGACACCGCGGCCGGCAACCCCCAGGGCGCGGCGGGCGAACTGCTGGAGGTCGCCACCCGTCCTCCGGGACCGGCCGTGGCGGAGCGCGAGAACGCGCGGCGCCGGCTGGTGAAGTCGTTCTCCTGGATCAGCGGCGCACTCGTGGCCGTGTTCCTGACGGCTGCCGGGGCTGGGCTCGTGCTCAGCGGCACCGATGTGTCGATCGTCGGCCTGCTGCGTCAGCACGGCAACGAGGCCGAGCTGGGGATCGTGTTCTTCTTCTGGTGCGCGTCTTCGATGGTGGGCGGAATCCTCTACGGGGCCATGAAGCGCAAGGTCTCGCCCATGCTGCTGCTCCTGGCGATGGCCGTGCTGACCATCCCGATGGGCTTCGCACAGGACACCTGGTCCCTGGCGCTGCTCTCCAACCTGCCCGGTCTGCTCTGCGCCCCCGTGCTGTCCTCCGCCTCGGAGTACGTGGCCGACCTGGTGGACGAAGACCGGCGCGGCGAGGCCATGGGCTGGTACGGCTCGTTCCTCACCGCCGGGACCGCCCTGGGTTCGCCGATGACGGGCCTCTTCATCGACCGCATCGGACCGTGGTCGGGATTCGTGGCGATCGGCGTGGCCGGCGTGCTCCTCGTCGTCGTGGCGACGGTGGCCCGCGTCGTCCGCCGACGGCTCGCCTCGGTCTGAACGAGAGGCACGCTGTCCCTCACCGCTCCCGGACACGACGACGGCGGGGCGCCACCTTCTCCAGGTGGCGCCCCGCCGTCGTCGTGATGGATGTGCCGCGTCAGTTGACGGGGCCGGTGAACTTCTCGCCGGGGCCCTTGCCGGGCTCATCCTTGATGAGGGAGGCTTCGCGGAACGCGAGCTGCAGGGTGCGCAGGCCGTCACGCAACGGGCCGGCGTGCTGGGAGCCGATCTCCGGGGCGGCCGCCGTGATGAAGCCTGCCAGCGCGGTGATGAGCTTGCGGGCCTCGTCGAGGTCCTTGAGGTCCTCGGCGTTCGGATCGTCCGCGAGGCCGAGCTTCACGGCGGCGGCGCTCATGAGGTGGACGGCCGCGGTGGAGATGACCTCGACCGCGGGGACTTCGGCGATGTCGCGGGTGTGCCCGGCGGCGGGGTCGCCCGCAGCGGTGCCGTGGTCTTCGTGTTCAAAAGTGCTCATTTGATAAGCTTGGCACAGACCAACTGGGAGTCGTTACCCGACGCGAGCACTGTGTGGGCGCGCCGTTCGCATTCGTGTGCCGGAGTCGTGTAAGATTTACTCTTAGTTTGCAAGTGGAGATTTCTCCCACCCGCGTCGACCGCCGTTCGGCCAGGGGCTCAGGCCCCCGGAACAGGACACTGAAGGTCGCCGGGTCAGAATAGGACGGCAGTCCTGTGCAGGGCCATCACTCCGGTGATGTTCCGGCACTGTGATCTTTGTCCGACTCAGTTTCCTGAGGCCTCCGCTTGCACTGGCAAGAGGAGGCCTTTCTCATTGCCAGTGGAACAAGGCAACGAGCAACAGGAGCTACACATTAGCGATCCACGTATCAATGAGCGTATCCGCGTCCCCGAGGTGCGGTTGGTCGGCCCAGCCGGTGAGCAGGTGGGTATCGTCCGCATCGAGGACGCCCTCCGTCTGGCCGCAGAAGCAGACCTTGATCTCGTTGAGGTTGCGCCTCAGGCCAAGCCGCCTGTCTGCAAGCTGATGGACTTCGGCAAGTACAAGTACGAAGCCGCGGTGAAGGCACGCGAGGCCCGGAAGAACCAGACCAACACGGTCCTGAAGGAAATCCGGTTCCGCCTGAAGATCGACAAGCACGACTACGAGACCAAGCGCGGTCACGCGCTGCGCTTCCTCGGCGCCGGTGACAAGGTCAAGGCCATGATCCAGTTCCGTGGCCGTGAGCAGCAGCGTCCCGAGATGGGCATCCGCCTTCTCCAGCGCTTCGCCGAAGACGTGGCCGAGGTCGGCGTCATCGAGTCCACCCCGCGCATCGACGGCCGCAACATGGTCATGGTGATCGGTCCGCTCAAGAACAAGGCCGAAGCGAAGGCCGAAGCCCGTCGCGCCGCACAGCGTGCCGAGGCCAAGGCTCAGAACGAGGCCAAGGCCCAGGCCGAGTCGGACCGTGTGGACACGGACAACGCCACTCCGCTGAGCAACAACCTCGGCGAGCAGCTCGCCGAGGCTCTGAAGGCGAGCGAGTCCGTAGCGGTGGAAGCGCCGCTCGAAGACGTCGCAGCTGACGAGGCCGTCGTCGTGGAGGCTCCCGTCGAGGAAGCCTCCGTCGAAGAGGCTCCTGTCGAGGAAGCCCCCGTCGCGGAGGCTCCCGTGGAGGAGGCTCCGGCCGAGGAAGCCGTCGTCGAAGAGGCTCCCGTGAAGGAAGCCCCGGTGGAGGAGCGGAAGCCGGCTGCGAAGCCTGCGGCTGCCAAGCCCGCCGCGGCCAAGCCTGCGGCTGCCAAGCCTGCGGCTGCCAAGCCTGCCGCGGCGCCGAAGCCGGCTGCCAAGCCTGCTGCCGCGCCGAAGCCGTCCATGCCGAAGCCGGGCACTCCCAAGCCCGGTGCCCGCAAGGCCAACTAGACACCCGTCCTTCGCCCGACGGCCCTCCGATGACGAGGGCTCAGGGCGGAAAGCCCAACGGCTTCCGTCAGGATGCCGGAATGTGATTCGCAGGCCCGCCAGGGCCTGTGGCAACGTAAGGAGATCGGTCCCCATGCCGAAGATGAAGACCCACAGTGGTGCCAAGAAGCGCTTCAAGCTGACCGGCAGCGGCAAGCTCAAGCGCCAGCAGGCCAACCGCCGCCACTACCTGGAGCACAAGCCCAGCACCCTGACCCGCCGCCTGGCCGGCGACCGCATCGTCGCCAAGGGCGATGCCAAGGTCATCAAGAAGATGCTGGGCCTCTAAGTTCCATTTCCCGGCCGGATGGCCAACCACTTAAGGCCCTGAGCCGCCCGAGAGGGCGAGCCGAGCGGGCCAATGATTGAAGGAGTACGCACGTGGCACGTGTGAAGCGGGCGGTCAACGCCCACAAGAAGCGTCGGGTTGTTCTTGAGCGCGCCAAGGGTTACCGCGGCCAGCGGTCCCGCCTGTACCGTAAGGCCAAGGAGCAGCTGCTCCACTCGTTCGTTTACAGCTACGGCGACCGCCGTAAGCGTAAGGGCGACTTCCGCCGCCTGTGGATCCAGCGCATCAACGCCGCGTCCCGCGCCAACGGCCTGACCTACAACCGTCTGATCCAGGGCCTCAAGGCCGCTGAGGTCGAGGTTGACCGCCGTATGCTCGCCGAGCTGGCCGTGTCCGACGCCGCCACCTTCGCCGCTCTGGTGAAGCTCGCCAAGGACGCCCTGCCGGCTGACACCTCCGCCCCGAAGAACTAAGTAAGTCCTTCTCAGCGTGAGCTTTTCCGAGCGCCCCCAAGCCGCCATCATGTCCAATCCCCGGGCCGACCGGGTGAGAGACGTGGCCCGGCTTGCGGGGCGCTCGGCGCGTTCCCGGCAGGGTCTGTTCCTTGCCGAAGGACCGCAGTCCGTGCGTGAAGCCCTCGTGGCCCACCGCGAACGCCTGTCCCGGGGGGAGGAGGGTCTGGTCACCGAGCTGTACGCCAGCCAGGCCTGTCTCGACCGCTACCCGGAACTCGCCGCAGGCGCCGAAGGCGTCCGGACCAGGATCGCCACGGACGAGGTGCTGGCCGCCATGGCCGACACCGTCAATCCGCAGGGCATCGTGGCCGTCTGCCGCTTTCTGCACCGCCCTCTGGACGAAGTGCTCGACGCCGGCCCGCGCCTTCTCGCGGTGCTGTGCCAGGTGCGGGATCCCGGCAATGCCGGCACCGTCCTGCGGGCCGCGGACGCCGCGGGTGCGGACGCCGTGATCTACTCCGGCTCCAGCGTCGACATCTACAACCCCAAGGCCGTGCGTTCAACCGCCGGCTCGCTCTTCCACCTGCCCGTGGTGACCGGCGTCGACGTCGAGGATCTCGCGGCGCGCTGTGCCGAGCGGGGGATCTGCATCCTGGCGGCTGACGGTTACGGTTCCCTGGACCTGGACGAGCTGCAGGACGCCAGCGCGGCTCGCCGCCTCGGAGCGTCCGGTGCCTCTGCCCTGTCCGGTGAGCAGGCGCCGTCGTACGATCTGGCGTCACCCACCGCCTGGTTCTTCGGCAATGAGGCCCAGGGCCTCGCCCCCGAGGAGCTCGCCCTGAGCGACCACCGGGTGGCGGTCCCCGTCTACGGTTCGGCGGAAAGCCTGAACCTCGGCACCGCTGCGACGGTCTGTCTCTACGCCAGCGCCCGCGCACAGCGCCGCTGAGCACCGCTCCGGCCTGGCCTTCTCCGGTGCCACGGGGCGTCAAAGATCTCGTTCCGTCCCCGGGATCCGCCGCGTGCGACTAGCCTTGGAATGATTTGTCACTCCAACTCATTCAAGGGGAATCATGTCCGCAAGTGGCGGAAACAAGGCCGTAGTGGCCGCTTTGTCCGCGAATCTCGCCATCGCCGCGATGAAGTTCGTGGCGTACGCCTTCACTCTCAGCAGCTCGATGCTGGCCGAGGCGATCCACTCCGTGGCCGATTCCGGGAACCAGCTGCTGCTCCTGCTCGGCGGGAAGCGTGCCAAGCGTGCCGCCGATGCCGAACATCCCTTCGGGTACGGGCGCGAGCGGTACATCTACGCGTTCATCGTCTCGATCGTGCTGTTCAGTGTCGGTGGTCTGTTCGCCCTCTATGAGGCGTACGAGAAGTTCCACGATCCGCACGGCATCGAGGGGCCGTTCTGGTGGGTCCCGCTCGCCGTCCTGGTGGGCGCGATCATCGCCGAAGGCTTCTCCTTCCGCACCGCGATCCGCGAAGCGAATCACATCCGTGGCCGTCAGGGCTGGGTGCGGTTCGTCCGCAACGCGAAGCAGCCTGAGCTGCCCGTGGTGCTCCTCGAGGACTTCGGTGCGCTCATCGGTCTCGTGTTCGCCCTCTTCGGCGT
The DNA here is from genome assembly GCF_030816155.1 of Arthrobacter woluwensis. Classification (NCBI taxonomy): domain Bacteria; kingdom Bacillati; phylum Actinomycetota; class Actinomycetes; order Micrococcales; family Micrococcaceae; genus Arthrobacter; species Arthrobacter woluwensis. The sequence continues at coordinate 1,071,549 of NZ_JAUSXR010000001.1, forward strand.
CTCCATGACGCTCGTGACGGGCAATGGCGTCTGGGATGCCCTCGGCACCGCGATGATCGGTCTCCTGCTTGTGGCCATCGCGATCGTCCTCGCGCTCGAGACGAAGTCGCTGCTGATCGGCGAGTCCGCCACCGCGACGGATGTGGCCGCGATCGAGCGGGCCATCCAGGAGGACGGCACCCGCATCATCCACCTCAAGACCCTGCACCTCGGACCGGAGGAACTGCTGGTGGCCGCGAAGTTCAGTGTCCCGGAAGGCGCCACGGGCGCAGCGATCGCCCAGGCCATCGACGACGCCGAGAACCGGATCCGCACCGCCGTCCCCACGGCGCGGGTGATCTATCTGGAACCGGACATCTACCGCGCCGCCGTCTGACGGAGGCCGGGAAACTCCGTCACACGGCGAAGGCCGGGCCATGAGGCCCGGCCTTCGCCGTCTCCGTCGCGGGATCGTCCGGCGTCGGGTGCGCAGTGCTTGGTGTTTCAGTGCTTGGTGCTCAGTGCTGGGTGCTCAGTGTTCGACGTCGTGGTGCACCGACTGCACCGGGAAGCGGCGCTCCAGTCGTCCGCTCGTGAGCGCCACGCCGAGGCCCAGCAGCGCGAGGACCGCGCCCACGAGGGCGGGTGCCGTGTAGCCGTAGCCCAGGGCGATCACGACGCCGCCCAGGAAGGCGCCGGCCGCGTTCGCCAGGTTGAGTGCGGCGTGATTGAGCGACGACGCCAGGCTGGGGGCGTCCGGGGAAGCGTCCAGCAGACGCGTCTGCAGGGGAGTGGTGAGGAGCGAACCGATGCCGCCGACCACGAAGACCATGATCAGGGCCGCGGGCGCCCACGGAGCGGCCACGGTGTAGAGCACCAAGGCGATGGCGATCGCGATGAGCGCACGGTAGATGGAACCCATCACGGACTTGTCCGCGAGGCGCCCGCCCACGATGGTTCCGATGACCATGCCCAGGCCGTAGATGGCGACCACCAGCGGGATCAGGCTCTCCGGAAGATGGCTCACCTCGGTCATGGTGTGCGAGATGTACGTGTAGGTGGCGAAGAACCCGCCGAACCCTATGGTGCCGATCAGCAGCGCCATCCACACCTGAACGCGCTTGAGGGCGCCGAGCTCCCGACGGATGCTGGCGCCCGGGGTGCTCGCTTCAAACGGCACGAAGAGGGCGATGGCCCCCGCCGTGAGCAGGGCGATCACCGAGACGAGGGCGAAGAGCAGCTGCCACCCGAAGTTCTGGCCGAGCCACGTCGCGAAGGGGACGCCGATGACATTCGCCACGGTCAGGCCGGTCATCACCATGGAGATGGCCCAGCCACGCTTGGTGGCGGGCACGAGAGACGCCGCGATCACCGCCGCGATGCCGAAATACGCGCCGTGGGGCAGGCCGGAGATGAAGCGCGATAGGGCCATGGCGCCGTAGCTGTCCGCGAGCATGCTGGACGCGTTGGCGACGGCGTAGAACAGCATGAGACCGATGGCGAGGCGCTTCCTCGGAAGCCGTGCGCCGAAGGCCGCCAGGAGGGGAGCGCCCACGCAAACGCCCAGGGCATAAGCCGAGATGAGCGTTCCCGCCTGGGGCGTGGTCAGGTGCAGTCCATGCTCGACTTCCCGGAGCAGGCCCATCATGGCGAATTCCACGGTGCCGATGGCGAAGCCGCCCATGGCGAGGGCGACGATCGCCCGGGTGAGGGCGGCGGAGGTGAGGCGAGGACGTGCGATGGTCCCGGCCGGGGGAGAGGTGGTCACGGAGGGTCCTTGACTGAGGGGTGGGCTGGTCTGTGATCACGACGTCGGGACCAATGTTTCCATTGTCGCAACGTGAGAGCCCTGGGCGCTATTTCCTTCCGCCTCCGCGCGCCGTGACCTGCCGCGAAGGAGGGACCTAGACTGGTCCGCGATGACTATCGCACCTCGCCTCGTGGTCGGCGCCGCCGTCCTGGATTCCCTCACCCGGCCCCGTTCGTTGCTCTGTGCCCGGCGCAGCGCCCCCGCAAGCCTGGCAGGGCTCTGGGAGTTCCCCGGCGGAAAAGTCGAACCAGGTGAGGAACCGGAGGCTGCTCTGCACCGGGAACTCCGTGAAGAACTCGGGATCTCGGTGGTGCTGGGACCCGAAGTCCTGTCCGGTGCTGAGCACGGCTGGGTGCTCAACGAGAAGGCGACCATGAGGGTGTGGCTCGCGGAGGTGAGCGAGGGCGAGCCGCAGGCGCTCGAGGACCACGATGAACTGCGGTGGATTCCCCTAGAAGAGGGCGCCCTGCACGCCCTGCCGTGGATTCCGGCGGACTTCCCGATCGTGGACGCCGTCCTCCGCCGGGCGAACGGTTCCTGACAGGCTCCGTCCGGGGAGCCGGTGACCTCTTTCCGAGCCGGGGGCCGGGAGCATCTCCTGGGCGCCGATCCCCGCGGGGTTCCAGCGGGTGCGCCACGTCGGCGGACCGGCGAACCGTGACGTGACGCCGGTGGGAGCCTGGCCGGTGCCGTTCGTGCCGGCCTGCGACGGCCTGCTCTGGGCCGGCTTGCTCTGTGCCGGGCTGCTCTGTGACATCTTGACCTGCGACGGCGGGGTCCAGTTCTTCAGGGACGCCATGCTGCCTTCGGGGTAGCGGGCCTCCTCGACCCGCGGGTCCGGGTGGTACTCGGTGACCGCGCCGTCCGTGCTGCGGGCCGCGGCTAGCCCTGCAGGCACCTTCCGGTTCAGGGCTGGGCCGGACGTAGGTGAAGAGTCCTGCCCTTCGGCCTGCTGCCCTTCGGCCTGCTGCCCTTCGAACTGCTGCAGCTCGGAATGCGCGAACCCGTTGGACGTCGGGAAGCCGTGCTTCCTCTTGAAGAAGGCGACCCGCTGGGCGAGCCACTTCCGGTAGCCGGGATCGGCGTATGAGCCCTGGCCTTTCGGGCCAGCGTACAGCCGACGGTATTTCCCGACCAAGGCGGGGTGTTCGCGGGCCAGCCAGGACATGAACCACTCGCGGGTGCCCGGTCGCAGGTACAGCGCGCCGGCGGTGACCCCCGTGGCCCCGGCCGCCGCGAGTGAGGAGAACAGGGCGTCCAGATCATCGTCCGAATCGCTCAAGTAGGGCAGGATCGGCATGGCCATGACGCCGCACGGGAGCCCGGCCTCGCGAAGCCGGGACACCAGGCGCAGGCGGGCCCGCGGACCGGGGGTCCCCGGTTCGATAGCGGCCTGAAGTTCCTCGTTCATCATCGCCAGCGAGATCCCGAGCCCGATCGGCACCGCCTGGGCGGCTTCGCGGAGCAAGGGGATGTCCCGGGACAGGAGCGTTCCCTTGGTCAGGATCGAGAACGGGGTGCCGGACTCGGCCAGCGCCTCGATGATCCCCGGCATGAGCTGATACCGCCCCTCGGCCCGCTGGTACGGGTCCGTGTTGGTGCCGAGTGCCACGTGATCGTGCTTCCACGACGGGCGGGCCAGTTCGGCCCGCAGCACCTCCGCCGCATTGACCTTGACCACCACCTGCGAATCGAAGTCGAGGCCCGAGTCGAAGTCCAGATAGGTGTGGCTCTTCCTCGCGAAGCAGTACACGCACGCATGGCTGCAGCCCCGATAGGGGTTGATGGTCCAGGAGAACGGCATGGTCGACTGAGTCGGGACCTTGTTGAGCACCGATTTCGCGGTGACCTCATGGAAGGTGATCCCCGCGAACTCGGGCGTAGAGATGGAACGCAGCAGGCCTGCCATCGGCAACAGTGGGGCGGCCGTCGGGGCAGTGGCGGTGTCCACCAGTGCCGGCTGGAGTGCCTGTGCGTTCCATCTCATGCAAGTATTCGAACATATGTTCGAACGGAGTTCAAGGGGTGCGCTCAGGGAGGGTGCGATCAAGGGGGTGTGATCACCGGAGAGCGTTCACCTCGAGGTGCGGAAGCGCGCGCCGGGAGGGCGCTTCAGTCCACGGACCAGGACACGCTGAGCGACACCTGGACGTCCTGTTCGCCCGCCTGAATGGCGCCGTCCGCCTGCGGTGCGGCAGCGACCCGGGCGAAGGCGATGGGAGGAAGCCCGCCACCGGCGGAGCCTTCCTCGATGCGGAGGACGTGGCCGAGCGTGACACCCGACGATGCCGCGAGCTGGGACGCCCGGGCGAGGGCGTCCTGCCAGGCGGCCTCCCGCGCCTGCGACCGGACCGCGGTGGGATCGGAGACGTCGAGGGAGAATCCTTCGAGCCGGGCCTGTTCCCCTCCGGCGGCGATGGCGCTCTGCAGGATCCCCGCCGCGGCGGGCAGGGAGCGGAGCGTCACGCGCACCGTGCCACGTGCGACGTAGCCCAGCAGGCCGTCGTCGTGCCCGTCGCGCCATTTCCGCTCGGCGCGAAGTGAACGGTCGGTGGTGGCGATGTCGCGCGGTTCGACGCCCGACGAGTGCAGGGCGTCCCGCAGTGCGTCCATGGTGCGTCCGGACTGGGCGAACGCCTCCTCCACCGTGCCGGCCAGTGTTTCGATGCTCAGGTGAGCCGTCGCGACGTCCGGCACCGCGGGGGCGCTCGCGTGCCCGGTGACGGAGATGGTCCGTGTCGGTGATTCCATGCCGTTCCTCTCGTCGTGTCCCCGAAGGGAGCGGTCAGAACCGATCCTGGTCCTGCGGCCCAATATAGCCACCCGCCTCAAGGCCCGCGTCCCGTTCGAATGGATTCGACAGCGCCGGACTGCCGGTCCGCCAGACGGAATACGCGGCACAGAGGCCGTAAAGCGGTAGGAAGGGCAGGCCCAGGCAGGCCGTGTACTGCCAGGAGTGCCGAGCCTCGTGGGCGAGCAGCCGTGCATCACTCTCGACGCGCAGACCGGGCCGCGAGAGGATCACGGATCCTATGGTGAAGGCGCCTCCGGTGGGGAATGCCCAGGGGTAGTCTCGGGCCAGCCACAGGCCTTCCGGACCGCGGTCGACGGCGCAGCGTGCGGCCCGCGCCACGGCGAGGCCGAGGGGCGTGCTCAGGTTCACCCAGTTGAGGGCGGCCCGGGTTTTCCACATGCCAGACATGGGCCCAGCCTACGACGGCCTGCGTACTAGACTTGTGCAGGGCCATGATTGGCCCATCACCACCCCTTCGACCCGAAAACACGGTACATGTCTGAGACCACTAAGGAAGTCATGGCCCCCAGCCCGTTGGATGAGGCCGCTCTCCAGAACGCTGTCGCAGAAGCCCTGGCAGCCTTTGAGGAGGCCGCCGATCTTGAGGAACTCAAGACCACACGGCTGGCGCACACCGGTGAGAAATCACCCCTGAGCCAGGCGAACGCGGCCATCCGCGATCTGCCCAAGGATCAGAAGAGCGCCGCCGGCAAGCTCATCGGCAGTGCCCGCGGACAGGTGAACAAGGCGCTCGCCGCCCGCACCGTGGTGCTGGAGGAGGAAAACGACGCGCGGATCCTCCTCGAGGAGACCGTGGACGTCACCGCCGCGCCGCGCCGTCGCCGTGCCGGCGCCCGGCACCCGCTCTCCGTGCTCCAGGAGCAGGTCTGCGACATCTTCGTCGGCATGGGCTGGGAGATCGCGGAAGGCCCTGAGCTCGAGTCCGAGTGGTTCAACTTCGATGCCCTGAACTTCCAGCCGGACCACCCGGCGCGCGAGATGCAGGACACTTTCTTCGTGGAGCCCCCGGAGGCCCACTTGCTGCTGCGCACCCACACCTCGCCGGTCCAGGTCCGTTCCATGCTGGAACGCGAACTGCCGGTCTACGTGCTGTGCCCGGGCAAGGTGTTCCGCACAGACGAGGTCGACGCCACCCATACGCCCGTGTTCCACCAGTTCGAAGGGCTGGCCGTCGACAAGGGTCTGTCCATGGCGGACCTGCGCGGCACGCTGGAGCACTTCGCCCGGCAGATGTTCGGCGCGGAAGCCAAGATCCGGCTGCGCCCCAACTACTTCCCCTTCACCGAGCCGAGCGCCGAACTCGACATCTGGCACCCGGGCGCCAAGGGCGGTCCGCAGTGGATCGAGTGGGGTGGCTGCGGCATGGTCAACCCGAACGTGCTCCGCGCGGCCGGGATCGACCCGGAGGTGTACTCCGGTTTCGCGTTCGGCATGGGCATCGAGCGCACCCTCATGTTCCGCAATGAAGTTCCTGACATGCGGGACATGATCGAGGGCGACATTCGTTTCAGCGAGCACTTCGGGATGGAGATCTAAGCGTGCGCATTCCACTTTCCTGGCTCCGTGAGTACACGGAGCTCCCTGTAGGCGCGTCCTCCGAGGACCTGATGGCGGATCTGGTCCGCGTCGGCTTCGAAGAGGAGGACGTGCACCGTCCGGCCGATTCGATCTCCGGCCCCGTCGTGGTGGGTCAGGTCCTGTCCCTCGTCAAGGAACCGCAGAGCAACGGCAAGACCATCAACTGGTGCCAGGTCCGCGTGGTCCCGGAAGGCCAGGAGCAGACGCTGGACGGCAAGGGCATCGAGCCCTCCGGCATCCAGGGCATCGTCTGCGGCGCCCACAACTTCGTGGAGGGTGACAAGGTGGTGGTGACCCTCCCGGGCGCCGTTCTGCCGGGTGACTTCCACATCTCGCCGCGTAAGACCTACGGTCACGTCTCCGCCGGCATGATCGCCTCGGCGCGCGAACTGGGGCTGGGGGATGAGCACGATGGGATCATCGTGCTGTCCACCCTCGGCCTGGACCCGGAGCTCGGCACCGACGCCCTCGAACTGTTCGGTCTGACCGACGAGGCGGCCGAGATCAACGTGACCCCGGACCGCAGCTACGCCTTCAGCATCCGGGGTGTGGCCCGTGAGTACGCGCATGCCACCGGCACCGCCTTCACCGATCCGGCCTCCCAGGTCTCCGTGCCGTCGACGCTCGCCGAGGGCTACCCGGTCACGCTGTCCGACCAGGCGCCGATCTACGGTGTGCCCGGCTGCGACCGCTTCGTGGCCCGCGTGGTCCGCGGCGTGGACGCCAGCCGTCCCACCCCGCAGTGGATGGTCTCCCGGCTCCGGCTTGCCGGCATCCGTTCCATCAGCCTGCCGGTGGACATCTCCAACTACGTCATGCTGGAGCTCGGGCAGCCGAACCACTGCTATGACCTCGACACCCTCGAGGGCGGCATCGTGGTGCGCCGTGCCCTCCCGGGCGAGCGCATCCTCACGCTGGATGAGAAGGACCGTGCGCTCGACGCCGAGGACCTGGTCATCGCGGACGACTCCGGAGCGATCGGGATCGCCGGCGTGATGGGCGGCGCCCGCACCGAGGTGTCCGCGAGCACCAAAGACATCCTGGTGGAGGCGGCCCACTTCGACACGATCTCCATCGCGAGGGCCCGCCGTCGCCACAAGCTGCCGAGCGAAGCGTCCAAGCGGTTCGAACGCGGTGTCGACTGGTACCTGGCGCCCGTCGCCGCACAGCGCGTGGTGGATCTCCTCGTGGAACTCGCCGGTGGGACCGCAGACGAGGCGGGCACTGATGTGGGCACGGCCCCGGAGACGGTGAACATCTTCCTGCCGTCCGGTTTCGTCTCCGCACGGATCGGGGTGGAGTACACCACCGAGCAGATCGTGAACAGCCTGACGGACCTCGGCGCGACCGTGACCGAAACCGAGGGCGGCTGGACCGTCACGGCTCCGAGCTGGCGCAATGATCTGGAGACCAAGGAGGACCTCTCCGAGGAGATCGCCCGCCTGGTCGGCTACGACAAGATCCCTGCCACCCTTCCGGTGGCGCCTCCCGGACGGGGCCTGAGCCGCGTCCAGAAGCAGCGCCGTCGCGTGATGCAGGCCCTCGCGGACTCCGGTCTGGTGGAGGTTCTCGCCTACCCGTTCGTCACGAAGGCGTCCAATGACGTGTTCGGAACGCCGGAGGCCGGTGCCGCGGTGCCTGCCATCAAGCTCGCCAACCCGCTGAGCGAGGAGTTCGGCTGGCTGCGGACCTCCGTGCTCCCGGGCCTGATCGACACCGCCAAACGCAACATCTCGCGTGGTTTCCGTGACCTGGAGCTGTATGAAGCGGGTCTGGTGTTCCTCCCGGGAGGTGAGCTGGGCTCCGCAGGCATCCCGCCGCTGGGTGCCAAGCCTTCTGACGAGGTGTTGGACGGGCTGAACCAGGGCATCCCCGCGCAGCCGCAGCACCTTGCCGGCGTCTTCACGGGCAAGGACAGCCCCGCCGGGCCGGGTCACGCCCCGCGTGCCTGGGACTGGGCCGACGCGGTCGATGCCGCACAGCTCGTGGCCGATGTCCTCGGCGTCGAACTCGTGGTGGAACAGGGCGCGCACCAGGCCTTCCACCCCGGCCGCACCGCCGTGCTGCGTCTGCGGTCCGGGGACCTCGTGGGCTACGCGGGCGAGCTCCACCCCAAGCTCGTGAAGTCCCTCGACCTGCCGGCCCGTACGGTCGCGTTCGAGATCGATGCCGATGTCCTCTTCGACGCCGCGGCCGACGTCGTGGTGGCAAAGCCGATCTCCACCTTCCCGGTGGCGACGCAGGATGTGGCGTTGATCGTCGACGGCGATCAGCCGGCCGCCGCCGTTCAGGACGCGTTGCGTGAAGGAGCCGGTGAGCTCTTGGAGGATGTCGCGCTGTTCGATGTCTACGTGGGCACCGGGATTCCGGAGGGCAAGAAGTCCCTCGCCTTCGGTCTGCGGTTCCGCGCTGACGACCGCACCCTGACCGCTGACGAGGCTTCCGAGGCGCGTGCCTCGGCGGTCGCGCTCGCGGCGGAGCGTTTCGGGGCCGTCCAGCGCTGACGTTTCCCGCACCACCATCGACTGCTCCATACGATGTCGAAATCCCGAGAATATCCGGGAAATCGGCTTCGTATGGAGCAGTCGATGTTTAACGGCGTCTAACGGCGGGGTTTGACGGCGGGCAGAGGTTCAAGGACGGGCGAAGAGTGCCCGGACAGCCATCCTCACGCAGACGACCAGGGTGTCCTCCGTGACCCGGAAGCCCGGATCTCCGATGGATTCGCGGAATTCGGCTGAGTGCCAGAACTCCTCATGGGCGGCGCGCCATTCGGCGACGTTTCCGAAGCCTTCGCCCTCGGCCAGGGCATGCTCCATCGTCACAGCATCCAGACGGCACACCTCTACCGCGGTCACCGTCTCTATGGCGACCGGCACACCCGCTGAATCGACGACGACGGCGTGCTCGCCCGCGCGCGGCACCGGCTCCTTCGCGGAGTACTCGAGAAGCAGCGAGGACGTGGACGTTTTCGTCCCGTCAAGCAGCGCGGCCACGAGCCGATCCCGCAGCGGCCCAGGGAACGCATACTCGGAAACGGGCCAGGCAGGATCGATCGCGGTCATCCGGTCAGTCTAGAGCGGCGCGGGGCCTTCATCGTCCGGGCTTCGTCCCAGACGTCATCGATTGCTCCATAGGATGCCGTTTCTCCCTGATCTTCGCCGAAAACGGCATCGTACGGAGCAGTCGATGGTGGGTCCACGCAGGCAAGGGGCCGTGCGAGAAGGGTGAGGGGGGAAGGGCGGAGCGGGGAGGGGCGAAGGGTGGGGGAGGTTGGAGCCTAAGCCGCCGGGTGTTCTCCGTCTTCGAAGATGCGCGAGGCCGGGCCCACGATCAGCGGGTCGGGGGCGGTGGCTAGTTCGGGGTCCTTGCCGTCGTAGTCGAACAGGTCGAGCACGTGGCGCATGGCCTCGAGGCGTGCGCGCTTCTTGTCGTTGCTCTTGACCACGGTCCACGGGGCATGAGCGGTGTCCGTCGCCAGGAACATCGTCTCCTTGGCCTCTGTGTAGGAATCCCACTTGTCGAGGGAGGCCAGGTCCATGGGGGAGAGCTTCCACTGACGCACCGGATCGACCTGGCGGATGGTGAAGCGTGTCAACTGCTCCGAGCGGGAGACCGAGAACCAGAACTTCACGACGTCGATGCCGTCCTGGACCAGGAGTTCTTCGAACAACGGCACCTGGCGCAGGAACACCTGGTACTGCTCGTCGGTACAGAATCCCATGACCCGCTCGACACCGGCCCGGTTGTACCAGGAGCGGTCGAAGAGGACCATGTCGCCGGCCGCCGGCAGGTGCTTCACATAGCGCTGGAAATACCACTGGCTCTGCTCGGTGCTACTGGGTTTCTCCAGCGCCACCACCCGGGCGCCACGGGGGTTCAGATGCTCCGTGAAGCGCTTGATGGTGCCGCCCTTGCCCGCGGCGTCGCGGCCTTCGAACACCAGGAGCAGCCGGCGGCCGTTCCCCTTGACCCACTTCTGCAGCTTCAGGAGTTCGATCTGCAGGAGACGCTTCTCCATCTCGTACCGGGGCCGGTCCAGACGTTCGCTGTACGGATAGCCTTCCCGCCAGGTGTCGAGCGGCACGCCGTGGGCGTCCAGCAGGACGGGATCGTCGTCATCATCGTCCAGCACGGAGTAGCCGAGCGGCGGCTGGATCCCCGCGAGCGAGTGGTTCAGGATGCTCATGGCGTCACCGTAGACGCGGCCGATGAACGGCGGTTGAACGGGATGCGGAGGCCGAGCCGCCGCACCGGGGACAATGGAACCATGCGCGTTTTCACCTGGCTGGGCTCTCTCGATGATGCCGCGCGCGATGCCGGCCTTCCGCCCCTCGACGCCGCCGAACAGGAACGGGCGCGCGCCTTCACCTCGGGCACCGCGCGAGCGCGCTTCGGCGCCTTGCGCCGGGTGCAGCGACAGCTCCTGGGGGACATCCTCGACGTCCACCCGGGACGACTGGTCAGTGCCTACGAATGCCCTGATTGCGGCCGGGGGGCGGGACACGGCAGGCCGGGATATGCGCTGACGGGAGTGGGCCCGGAAAACTCAAGCCCACAGATTTCAGTCCCACAGAACCCCCGCCCACAGAGCCTCCCCGGCGTGGCACTGTCCGCCAGCCGTGCTGGGGAGTGGGGCGCCGTCGTCGTCGTGACGGGAGCCGATCCCGACTTCCGCATCGGTCTAGACCTGACCCTCGAACGGGAGATCTTCGACGGCTTCGACGACGTCGCCGTCAGCGGGCCGGAACGCGACTGGCTCCGGACACAGGAACCTGGAGCAAGGAACGCCGGCCGGGCCGCGCTGTGGGCCGCGAAAGAGGCCGTGGCCAAGCGCGACGGCCACGGCCTGAGAACGGATCCGTCTGGTATCCCGGTCCTGGCCGCGCGCGGACACCGGCGAACGCCCGCGGGCGACGCGACGGCCTATGCGCCAGGAGTGGTATGGCTGGAGGCCCGTGCGGAGGGGCTGCCTCCGCACGTGCTCACGGCAGCGGTGCCGGCAGCGGCGGAAGGTGCTTTTCGTGCAGCCATGGCCGGAGTAGACCGGCCGCGTCGAGCCCCGGCGCCAGTGAATCCGCGAGGGTGAAGAGTTCCTGCGGCGTGACCGCGGCGTGGCGGTGTTCGCGGGTCCACTCCCGCAGGAGGGTGAAGAACTGCTCGTCGCCCATGGCGGTCCGCAGCACGTGGAGGGCCAGGGCGCCCCGCTTGTACACGCGGTCATCGAACATGTCCCGGGGGCCGGGATCGCCGATCACCAGGTCCTGGGCCTGATCCGCGAGTTTGCGCCAGGCCGCGAGCACCCGCAACTGGGTGCTGAGCGTCCCACTGGCCTCGCTCCACAGCCATTCGGCGTAACAGGCGAACCCTTCGTGCAGCCAGATGTCCTTCCAGCTGCCGACCGTCAGGGAGTTGCCGAACCACTGGTGGCTCAGTTCGTGAGCCACGAGGCGCTGAGCCTCCCACTCGGTGGCGAGGTGGTTGCGCCCGATGATCGACAAGGCCTGCGCCTCGAGCGGGATCTCGAGCTCGTCTTCCGTGACCACGACGCTGTATTCGCCGAAGGGGTACGGGCCGAAGCGGTCCTCGAAGAGGTCCATCATCTCGCGCTGCCGGGCCAGCCCCGTCTCGGCCTGACCGCGGAGCGACGGCGGCACCGCGACGTGGATCGGGACCGCGCTCGCGGCGCCGTCGACATCGAACGTGGTGTACCGCCCGATCTGGAGTGTCGCCAGGTAGGTGGCCATCGGCTCCTTCTGCTCGAACACCCAGGTCTCGCGGCTGGACTTCCGGCGGTGCTCGACGAGGCGGCCGTTGCACACCACGCGGTAGCCGGCGTCGGTGGTCACTGTGAAGCGGTAGGAGGCCTTCTGGCTCGGGTGATCATTGCACGGGAACCACGACGGCGCGCCGTCCGGCTGTCCGGCGACCAGCACGCCGTCGCGCAGCTCCTCCCAGCCGACCTCACCCCAGGTGCCACGGCGCGGCCGCGGATTGCCCTCGTAGCGCACCTCCAGAAGGAAGTCCTCGCCCTTGGCGATGCTGTGCGGGGCGTTGACGACGAGCTTGTCCCCGCGCTGGGCGAACTTCGCCACGCGGGATCCGTTGAGCTGGATCTTGGTCGGCTTGAGACCAGCCAGATCCAGCGAGATCTGGGACAGCTTCGCATTCGCGCGCCCCCGGAGGATCGCCACACCCTGCAGCCGGTTGCTCGCCAGCCGGCAGTCGAGTTCCAGATCGTAGTGCCGGACGCTGTAGTCCGCGCTCCCGTGCCCGGGGGTGTACGGGTCCGGGATCGTGGAGGCCGGGTGCTTCTTGCCGTGGTGCTCAGACATGGGAGAGAGGGTCATCCAGGGTCGGGGACGGGGACGGTGCGGGGGCTGCTACGGTCCGCGCCAGGGGCTGACCGGATTGCCCATCCAGTAACTCCCGGCCGGGACCGCTTCACCCCGCATCACGAGGGACGCGGGACCGACCGTGGCCCCGCTGCCCAGGGATGCCTGGGGCAGGATCACGCCGTGCGGCCCCATGGTGGAACCAGCCTCCAACGTTACGGTATCGATCGCCATGATGCGGTCGTGGAAGAGGTGAGTCTGCACCACGCAGCCGCGGTTCACGGTGGAACCGTCGCCCAGGGTCACCAGGTCCGCCTCCGGCAGCCAGTAGCTCTCGCACCAGACGCCGTGACCGATCTTCGCGCCGAGCGCCCGGAGCCACCAGACCAGGGCGGGAGTGCCCGCTGCGGCCCGTGCGAACCAGGGTGCGGCGGCCATCTCGATGAAGGTGTCCACCACTTCGTTCCGCCAGATGAAGGAACTCCAGAGCGGGTGCTCGCCTTCGCGGATCCGCCCCACCAGGACCCATTTGGCGACGACGGCGCTCGCGGCCGCGACCGCTCCGGCCAGCAGGACCACGAGACCGCCGAGCAGCGCGGCCAGCCAGTAGCCGGTGCCGCGGGCGATGGCGTCGAGAAGGACCATGACGCCCACCGCCAGGTAGCCCGTCAGCAGGACCGGGAAGACGCGGCACAGCTCCCAGAGGGCGCGTGCCACCTTGAGACGGGTGGGCGGTTCGAAGGTGCGGCTCGCGTCGGTGCTCTGTGCCACGCGCCGCAGCCGGACCGGGGGACTGCCGAGCCAGGAGCTGCCCGACTTGGCCTTGCGCGGTGTGGCGGAGAGGACCGCCACGAGGGAGTTCTTCGGCACACTGCGGCCGGCCGCCGTCATCCCGGAGTTGCCGAGGAAGGCTCGCTTGCCCACCTTGGCCGGGGCGACTTTGAGCCAGCCGCCGCCCAGCTCGTAGGAGGCGACCATCGTGTCGTCGGCCAGGAACGCGCCGTCGCCCACGGTGGTCATGCTCGGCACCAGCAGGACGGTGGAGGCCTCCACGTTCTTGCCGATCGTGGCGCCCAGCAGCCGGAGCCAGATCGGGGTGAAGAGGCTGGCGTAGATCGGGAATAGGAGGTCGCGGGCCATGTCCAGAACACGCTCCGTGGCCCAGACCTGCCAGCCGACCCGGCTGCGCACGCGGTGATGCCCTTCCACGAGGCCGATCGCCAGCGCCCGCGTCGTCCCGAGGATCAGGAGCGCGTTGCAGAGGAACCAGACCACGGAGGCCAGCGGCACGGACCAGGCGAGTGCGCCGAGGGACTCGGAGAGCGATGCCGCGCCGTGCAGGGCGCCCACGACCACGAGCCCGGCCACCGCGGCCGAGATGAACGGGATGCACGCCAGGAGCCCGGAGGCCGCGGCGAAGGCGGTGAACCAGCTGAACTCCCGGACGCCCTCACTGACGCCACCGTACTCGGGCCAGGCCGGCTTGGCCTTGCCGGTCCGGCCGGCCGGGGATCCGGCCACGGTGGTGCCCGCCTTGACCTTGCCGGTCACGGCGGAGCCTGGCTCGACGATCGCGTCGGCGCCCACCTTCGCGCCGGGCATGAGCGTGCTGCGCGCGCCGATGGTGGCGCCGGGACCGATCGAGACGGAGCCGATGTGGACCTTATCGCCGTCGACCCACCAGCCGGAGAGGTCCACCTCGGGCTCGACGTTCGCGCCGCGGCCGACGGTCAGCAGACCGGTGACGGGCGGCACGGAGTGGAGGATCACGTCGCGGCCCAGCTTGGCGCCCAGGGCACGGGCGTAGTACGGGACCCACGGAGCGCTGGCCAGGCTGACCGCGCTCGCGGCGTCCTGGATCTGCTCCGCGAGCCAGAGCTTGAGGTGTACGCGGCCGGAGCGGGGGTATACGCCCGGGGTGACCCCTCGCAGGAGCACCCGCGCGGCCACCACGGCGATGCCCATCCGGCCCAGGGGGCTGACGAAGACGGCCCAGGACAGCAGGACCCACCACCAGGAGACGGTGGGCGCCGCGTGGAGGACGCGCCAGGCGGAGAGCAAATTGTTGACGGCCATGAGGTACGTCAGCCAGCGCATGCCCACCAGGATGAACAGTGGCACGCCCATGAGGGTCTGGAACACCTGGGTCTTCCGGGCGGTCCGGCGGACCACACGCTCCTTCGCCACGACGGCCTCGCCGTCCGGGACGGAGGCGCGGCAGGCTTCGACGAGGGCTCCGACGCGGGGGTTGGCGTAGATGTCGGCCACGGTGACGGTCGGGTAGCGGCGGCGCAGGGCGGAGACCAGCTGCGCGGCGGCGAGGGAACCGCCGCCGTGGGCGAAGAAGTCGGCGTCGAGGCTCGTGGCCTGGGCGCCCAGCACGGCGCTCCAGGTGTCCACGATCCACTGGGCATCGTCGGGAAGATTCAGTGGGGCGGCGTCCGCGGCGTCGGCAGAGCCTCCGGCCAGCGGCCACGGCAGGGCCTTGCGGTCCACCTTGCCGCTCGTCTTGGTCGGCAGACTGTCGGTGGTGGTCAGGAGGGGGATGAGCGGAGCGGGCAGGGACTCGCCCAGAATCTCCCGCAGCCCGCCCAGGTCCGGCTCGGCGTCCCCGGCCGGCACGAGGTAGCCGACCAGGACCTGGTTCCCGGCCGCCGTCGTCTGCACGGCCGCCGCGGCGCCGGCGATGCCCGGAAGCGCCTGGAGGGCCGCGTCGACCTCGCCGAGTTCGATACGGCGTCCGCCGAGCTTGACCTGTTCGTCCGCACGGCCCTGGAAGATGAGGCCCGCGGCCTCGTAGCGGACCAGGTCGCCGGAGCGGTAGGCGCGTTCCCAGCCGAGGCTGGGCATCGGCGCGTACTTCTCCGCGTCCTTCGCGGGATCCAGGTAACGCGCCAGGCCGACACCGCCGATGATCAGCTCGCCGATCTCGCCTTCCGTCACCGGCACGCCCTCGGCGTCGACGACGGCGAGGTCCCAGCCGTCCAGCGGCAGGCCGATGCGCACGGGGCCGGGTCCGCCGAGGGGAGCGGCGCAGGCCACGACCGTGGCCTCCGTGGGCCCGTACGTGTTCCAGACCTCGCGCTCGTCCACGGCGAGGCGCTCGGCCAGCTCGGGCGGGCACGCTTCGCCGCCGAAGATCAGCAGGCGCACGTTCTCCAGCGCTTCGGCGGGCCAGAGCGCGGCGAGCGTCGGGACGGTGGAGACAACGGTGATGCCGTGGTTGATGAGCCACGGCCCGAGGTCCATGCCGGTGCGGACCAGGGCGCGCGGTGCGGGGACGAGGCAGGCGCCGTGCCGCCAGGCGAGCCACATCTCCTCGCAAGAGGCGTCGAAGGCGACCGAGAGCCCAGCGAGCACGCGGTCGTCGGTGCCGATGGGCTCACCCTGGAGGAAGAGCCGCGCCTCGGCGTCCACGAACGCGGCCGAATTGCGGTGCCGCACGGCGACGCCCTTCGGAGTTCCGGTGGAGCCGGAGGTGAAGATGACCCAGGAATCGTCCTCGGGCAACGGCATGCGGGGAGCCGGGAAGGGCTTGGGGCGCTTCTTGTCCACCACGATTTCGCCCTTGGCTTTGAGGATGCCGGCCACCTTGGCTTCGCTGAACACGAGGCGGGCGCGTTCGTCCGGGTCGTCGGCGTCCACCGGCACGTAGGCGGCGCCCAACAGGAGGATGGCCAGGATGGCGATGTAGAGCTCATTGGTGCCGGAGGGGATCCGGATGCCGATCTTGTCCCCGGCGCCGAGCCCGGCCCGGTGGAGCTTGCGGGCGTAGCCACGCACCTCGTCGGCCAGCTCGGCGTAACTGAGCGACTTCTTCCCGTCATCCAGAGCCGAGGCCTCGGGGTTCGCCTCGACCGTGGCGAGGAAGATGTCCACCAGGGTGCGCTCCGGGGGCGCGAGAACGCCGCCCGGCATCTGAGGTTCGTGGACGGTCCCCGTGGACGACGGCGCGCCGCCGGCCTTCACCGCGGGCTCGGGGCCGGGGGCCTCCGGAGCGGGGGAAGGGTCATGCGGGGAGGATTCGGGATGCTCGGTCACGCCAGCATCCTTTCTGTCGTGAGTGAACCACTGATGAAGTTCCGCTGAAGGCCCCGGTGTCCGGTCCGCGGGAGACCGTATCCTGGCCCATCGTGGGCCGCGGACGTGTCAGTCGCCATCGGGGATCAGCAGCACCTTGCCCGTGGTCCGCCGCGCGGCGAGGTCACGGTGGGCGTCGGCGGCGCGGGAGAGCGGGTACCGGGCGCCGATGCGCACCGACAGGCCGCCGTCGGCCGCCGCGCCGAACACCTCGCCCGAGCGCCAGCGCCGTTCTTCGGCGTCCTGGAGGTGGTGTCCGAGCGTCGGCCGGGTGAGGAACAGGGAGCCGCCCTGGTTGAGCCGCTGGGGATCGACGGGCGGGACCGGCCCGGAGGCCGCGCCGAAGAGCACGAGCGTTCCGCGGACACGGAGGCTCTGCAAGGAGGAGTCGAAGGTGTCCTTGCCGACGCCGTCGTACACCACGTCCACGCCGCGGCCGTCCGTGAACTGCCGCGCCTGGGTGGCGAAGTCCGAGTAGTCGACCACCAGATCGGCGCCCGCGAGGCGCGCGAGGTCGGCCTTCTCCGGCGTGGACACCGTGGTGATGACCCGTGCGCCGCGGGCCTTGAGAAGCTGGATGAGGAGCAGCCCCACGCCGCCGGCCCCGGCGTGCACCAGGGCGGTGGTGCCCTCGCCGGCCGGGAAGCTGGAGGTCGCCAGGTAGTGGGCGGTCATGCCCTGCAGAGGAAGCGCCGCCGCGGTCTCGAGGTCCAGGCCGTCGGGGACGGGCAGGGCCTTGTCCGCGTCGACGATCGCGTACTCCGCGTAGCATTCGGCGGCCTCGGCGGTGGCGATCCGGTCGCCGACCGCGAAGCCGGTCACTCCCTCACCCACGGCGTCGACCACTCCGGACGCCTCCGCCCCGGGGGTCCAGGGGAACGGCAGGGGATAGATGCCCTCCCGCTGGTAGGTCTCGATGAAGTTGACCCCGGTGGCGGCCACGCGGAAGCGGAGCCGGCCGGGTCCGGGCTGGGGGACGTCCGTCTCGGTGTACTCGAGCACCTCTGGTCCGCCGGTCTCCCGGGCGATGATGGCGTGCATGGTGTGTGCCTCCCGTGTCCCTCTCGATTACCGTCAGGGACATCTTATGCAGTGGCTCCGGAGCGGTCACCGCGCCATGCCGATGCATAAATATTTACAACAATGCATATTCTTGCTTCGAGGTGTAGAGTGTGCGCATGAGCATATCCGTCGCCGTTTCCGGAGCCAGTGGTTACGCAGGGGGAGAGGTGCTGCGCCTGCTCGCCACCCACCCCGGAGTGACCATCGGCGCCATCACCGCCCACAGCAACGCCGGGGCCCGCCTGGGCAGCGTTCAGCCGCAGCTTCACACCCTCGGTGACCGCATCCTGGAAGAGACCAGCGTGGAGAATCTGGCCGGGCATGACGTGGTGTTCCTGGCACTGCCGCACGGCGCGTCCGCCGAGATCGCCGCGCAGCTGCCCGAAGGCACCCTGGTGATCGACGCCGGCGCGGACCACCGTCTCGAGGACGCCGCGGCGTGGGAGAAGTTCTACGGCTCGCCGCACGCGGGCACGTGGCCGTACGGCCTGCCCGAGCTCCCCGGCCAGCGGGAGAAGCTCCGCGGCAGCAAGCGCGTCGCCGTGCCGGGCTGCTACCCGACGTCGGCCCTCCTCGCGCTCACCCCGGGCTTCGCGGCCGGCCTCCTCGAACCGCAGGACGTGGTGATCGTCTCCGCCTCCGGCACGTCCGGCGCCGGGAAGGCCGCCAAGGTCAACCTGCTCGGCTCGGAGGTCATGGGCTCCATGTCGCCGTACGGCGTGGGCGGTGGGCACCGCCACACCCCGGAGATCGAACAGGGACTCGGCAACGCTGCGGGCGAGCCCGTCACGGTCTCCTTCACCCCGACGCTCGCCCCCATGAGCCGCGGCATCCTGACCACCGCGACGGCGCGGGTGAAGCCGGGCGTCGGCGCGGAGGAGCTGCGCGCGGCCTGGCAGGACGCCTACGAGAACGAGACGTTCGTGCACCTCCTGCCCGAAGGCCAGTGGCCGACCACCAAGTCCGTGCAGGGTTCCAACCACGCCGTCCTCCAGCTGGCGTACGACGCGCACACGGGAAGGGTGATTGTCAGTGCGGCAATCGATAACCTGACCAAGGGCACCGCAGGCGGTGCCGTGCAGTCCATGAACATCGCCCTGGGTCTCGACGAATCCCTGGGTCTCGCCCAGCTAGGAGTCGCCCCGTGAGTGTCACCCTTCCCCTCGGATTCCGTGCAGCAGGCATCACCGCAGGCCTGAAAGCCAGCGGCAAGCCGGACATGGCCCTGGTCATCAACGACGGGCCGACCAAGCACGCCGCCGGGGTGTTCACCTCGAACAGGGTGGCCGCGGCTCCCGTGCACTGGTCCCGCCAGGTCCTCGCGGACGGCCGCGTGGACGCGGTGGTCCTGAACTCGGGCGGCGCGAACGCCTGCACCGGCCCGCAGGGTTTCCAGAACACGCACGCGACGGCGGAACGGCTCGCCGCGCTGCTCGGCGTCTCCGCCGGGGACGTCGCCGTCTGTTCCACGGGCCTGATCGGCGAGCAGCTGCCCATGGACAAGATCCTGCCCGGTCTGGAACTGCTGGTGGACAACGCCGGTCCGGATGCCGGGTCCGCCGCGGCCGAGGCCATCATGACCACGGACACCGTGAGCAAGGAAGCCAGCTACATCGGTTTCGATCCGCTCGGCACCGGCTTCACGATCGGCGGCATGGCCAAGGGGGCCGGCATGCTCGCCCCCGGCCTGGCCACCATGCTCGTGGTTATCACCACGGACGCGATCGTCAGCCCGGAACTCCTGGACGCGGAGCTGCGGGAGGCCGTGCGTCTGAGCTTCAACCGCGCCGACTCGGACGGCTGCATGTCCACCAACGACACCGTCCTGCTGCTCGCCTCCGGCGCCTCCGGGTCCTACCCGGCCGGCGAGGAGTTCGGCAAGGGACTGCAGGAAGTGTGCAAGAACCTGGCCCGCCAGCTCATCGGCGACGCCGAGGGCGCCGCGCATGACATCGCCATCCGCACCTTCAACGCCGCCAGCGAGCTCGACGCCGAGACGGTGAGCCGCGCCGTCGCGCGCTCGAATCTCTTCAAGACCGCGATCTTCGGCAAGGACCCGAACTGGGGCCGCGTGCTCTCGGCTGTGGGCACCACGGATGCCGTCTTCGACCCGGACCGGCTGAACGTGGCCATCAACGGGGTGCAGATCTGCCGCAACGGCGGGATCGGCGAGGACCGTTCCCTGGTCAGCCTGGAGGACCGGGAGGTGCTCGTGGAGATCGACCTGAACGCCGGCGAGGACGAGGCCACCATCTGGACCAACGACCTCACCCACGACTACGTGCACGAAAACAGCGCCTACTCCAGCTGAGTAGCGCACCACCCACGCCTTAGGAGAGACATGACCTCCAGCATGACGAGGGATCTCAGCCAGGCTCAGTCCAAGGCCGAGACCCTCATCGAAGCCCTGCCCTGGATCCAGCGCTTCGCCGGGAACACCATGGTGATCAAGTACGGCGGCAACGCCATGATCAACGAGGAACTGCGACGGGCTTTCGCGGAGGACATCGTCTTCCTGCACCACGTGGGCGTGCGGCCCGTGGTCGTGCACGGCGGCGGTCCGCAGATCAACTCCATGCTGGCCCGGCTGGGCATCGAGAGCGAGTTCAAGGGCGGACTGCGCGTCACCACGCCCGAGGCGATGGACGTCGTGCGCATGGTCCTCACGGGTCAGGTGGGCCGTGAGCTGGTGGGCCTCATCAACAACCACGGCCCGTACGCCGTGGGACTCTCCGGTGAGGACGGCGGCCTGCTGCAGGCCATCCGGACGGGCACCGAGGTGGACGGCGAGGCCGTGGACCTGGGCCTCGTGGGTGAGGTGGTGGGCGTGAACCCCCGCGCCATCCACGACCTCCTGGAGGCCGGCCGGATCCCGGTCATCTCCACGGTCGCTCCCGAGATCGGGCCGGACGGCTCCCCGACCGGGGATGTGCTGAACGTCAATGCGGACACCGCCGCGGCGGCCCTGGCCGAAGCGCTGGGCGCCAGCAAGCTCGTGATCCTGACCGACGTCGAGGGCCTGTACGCGAACTGGCCGGACAAGGACTCGCTCATCTCCACCCTGACCGCCGATCAGCTGAGGGCCATGCTGCCGAGCCTGCAGTCCGGCATGATCCCCAAGATGGAGGCCTGCCTCAAGGCGGTGGACGGGGGAGTGCCGCAGTCCCACATCGTGGACGGCCGCCTGCCGCACTCCATGCTGCTCGAGGTCTTCACGACGGCTGGCATCGGCACCCAGGTGGTCCGCGACGCGGACGCCGACCTCACCACGGAAGGGCTGTGACGCGCATGGCGAAGCACGCTGACATCACCCCCGCGCAGGAGGAAGGCCTCCTGGACGCCCGCACGGCGAGCGGCGCGGAGTGGCTCTCGCGCTACTCCGGAGCCCTGCTCAACGTCTTCGGCACGCCGCAGCGCGTGCTGGTCCGCGGCGCGGGCGCCGTGGTTTGGGATGCCGACGGCAAGGAGTACCTGGACCTGCTGGGCGGGATCGCGGTGAACGCGCTGGGCCACGCCCACCCGTTCGTCACCTCGGTGATCTCGAGCCAGCTGGCCACCCTCGGCCACGTCTCCAACTTCTTCGCCTCCCCGCCGCAGATCGCGCTCGCGGAGAAGCTCCTGGAGCTCGCGGGCGCGCCCGACGGCTCCAAGGTGTTCTTCTCCAACTCCGGCACCGAGGCCAATGAGGCGGCGTTCAAGCTCGCGCGCCGCAACGCGGACGGACCGGAAGGGCCGCGCCGGAAGATCATCGCCCTCGAGGGAGCCTTCCACGGCCGCACCATGGGCGCTCTCGCCCTCACCGCCAAGCAGGCTTACCGTGAGCCGTTCGAGCCGCTGCCCGGCGGAGTCGTCCATCTTCCGTTCAACGATCAGCAAGCGCTTCGCGACGCCGTCGACGGCCAGACCGCCGCCGTGGTCCTGGAGCCGATCCAGGGCGAGGCCGGTGTGCGTCCGCTCGATCCCGAGTACCTGCGGCTCGCCCGGGAACTGTGCACCGAGCACGGCGCCCTCCTCATCCTGGACGAGGTCCAGACCGGCGTGGGGCGCACGGGCCAGTGGTTCGCCTTCCAAGAGAGCGGCGTGCTGCCGGACGCCATGACCCTGGCGAAGGGTCTCGGCGGTGGCTTCCCCATCGGTGCGCTCGTCACGTTCGGCGAGAAGGTCTCCGCCCTGCTGAACCCGGGCCAGCACGGCACCACGTTCGGCGGCAATCCGGTGGCGACGGCCGCGGCCCTTGCTACCCTGCACGTGATCGAGCAGCAGGGCATCCTGGCTCAGGTCCGCGCCACGGGTGAGCGCCTGGCGCGCGGCCTGGCCGCGGTGCCCGGCGTGACGGAGGTCCGCCAGCGCGGCCTGCTGATCGGGATCGACCTGGACGCCGACGTCGCGCCCGCTTTCATCACCGCGGCGCTCGACGCCGGTTTCATCCTCAACGCGCCCGGCCCCCACACGCTGCGCCTGGCGCCGCCCCTCATCCTCAGCGATGCCCAGGCGGACGCGTTCCTCGGCGCGTTCCCCGGCATCCTCTCCACGGCCAAGGCCGCCTCGGCGGCAGAGTAGGTTCCCATGACTTCCGTACGTCACTTCCTCAAAGACACCGACCTCAGCCCCGCCGAGCTGAACGAGGTCCTGGACCTTGCGGTGCGGCTCAAGGCCGAACCGGACTCCCTGGCCGTGTACGCGGGCGAAGGCCGGGCGCGCAAGACGGTCGCGGTCATCTTCGACAAGACGTCCACCCGGACCCGCGTGTCGTTCAGCGCCGGCGTGTCCGAGCTCGGCGGCAGCCCCCTCATCATCAATCCCGGGGAGGCGCAGATCGGCCACAAGGAGTCCGTGGCCGACACCGCCCGCGTGCTCGAGCGCATGGTCTCCACGATCGTGTGGCGGACCGGCGCGCACCAGGGCCTGGTGGAGATGGCGGAGAACTCCCGAGTGCCCGTGATCAACGCGCTCTGCGACGACTACCACCCGTGCCAGCTGCTGGCCGATCTGCTCACCATCCGCGAGCACAAGGGCACGCTGGCCGGCCTCACCCTGACCTACCTGGGCGACGCCGCCAACAACATGGCGAACTCCTACCTCCTGGCCGCCGTCAACGCGGGCATGCACGTGCGCATCGCGGGCCCGGAGGGGTACCTGCCGGCGCCGGAGATCGTCGCCGCGGGTGAGGAGCGCGCCGCCCAGACCGGCGGCAGCGTCCTCGTCACGAGCGACGCGGCCGAGGCTCTGACCGGCGCCGACGTCGTCGCCACGGACACCTGGGTGTCCATGGGGCAGGAGGCCGAGAAGGAGTCCCGCATGACGCTCTTCCGTGACTACTCGGTCACCGAGGAGGCCATGGCGCAGGCCGCGCCGGATGCCATCGTGCTGCACTGCCTGCCCGCGTACCGCGGGTACGAGATCGCCGCGGACGTGATCGACGGCCCGCAGTCCGTCGTGTGGGACGAGGCTGAGAACCGTCTGCACGCCCAGAAGGCCGTGATGGCGTGGCTCATGCACCGTTCCGGCCTGTCCGTGGTGCCGGGTCTGGACTGATGACGTCCTCGCAGCCCGGGGCCACGAGCCCCGCCACCAAGACGGCCCGCCAGGCGCGCATCAGCGCGATCCTGCGGGGCGAGAGCGTGCGCTCACAGGCGGAGCTGGCCGCTCTCTTGGCCGACGACGGCGTGCAGGTCACGCAGGCGACGCTCTCCCGGGATCTCGTGGAGATCGGCGCGGTCCGGGTCCGGGGGAGCGACGGCGGCCTCGTGTATGCCGTCCCCGGCGAGGGCGGCGACCGTGGCCCGACGAGCGCCGTCGCCCAGGAGATCCTGGACGCCCGCCTGGAGAAACTCTGCGGTGAACTGCTGGTCACGGCGGAGGCGTCGGCGAATCTCGTGGTGCTGCGGACCCCGCCTGGCGCCGCGAACTTCCTGGCCCTGGCCATCGACCACTCCGTGATGCCGTCCGTGCTGGGCACCATCGCGGGGGATGACACCGTGCTCCTGGTCGCCCGGGACCCCCAGGGCGGGGAGGCTCTCGCCGCCCGGTTCCTGGCCATGGCGGACAGCAATCCGAATTGATCCAGAAGGCTATGAATACTTACTCATAGTCATGTATAGTTTTACATACACCACTTCCTGAAGGAGATACTCACGTGACTGAGCGCATCGTCCTGGCCTACTCCGGCGGCCTTGACACGTCTGTGGCCATCGGCTGGATCGGCGAAGCCACCGGCGCCGAAGTGATCGCCGTGGCGGTCGACGTCGGGCAGGGCGGCGAGTCCCTCGAGACCATCCGCCAGCGCGCCCTCGGCTGCGGTGCCGTGGAGGCCTACGTGGCCGACGCCCGCGATGAGTTCGCCAACGAGTACGCCATGCCCACCCTGAAGGCGAACGCCCTCTACCAGGGCCACTACCCGCTGGTGTCCGCGATCTCCCGCCCCGTGATCGTCAAGCACCTGGTCAAGGCCGCCCGTGAATTCGGCGCCACCACGGTCGCCCACGGCTGCACCGGCAAGGGCAACGACCAGGTCCGCTTCGAGGTCGGCATCCAGACCCTCGGCCCGGACCTGAAGTGCATCGCCCCGGTCCGCGACCTCGCCCTCACCCGGGACAAGGCCATCGCCTTCGCCGAGGAGAAGGGCCTGCCGATCGAGACCACCAAGAAGAACCCGTACTCGATCGACCAGAACGTCTGGGGCCGCGCCGTGGAGACCGGCTACCTCGAAGACATCTGGAACGCCCCCACCAAGGACATCTACGACTACACCGCCACCCCGGAGTTCCCGCCGGCGCCGGACGAGGTCGTCGTGACCTTCCACCAGGGTGTCCCGGTCGCGATCGACGGCGTGGCCGTCACCCCGCTGCAGGCCATCCAGGAGCTCAACCGCCGCGCCGGCGCCCAGGGCGTGGGCCGCATCGACGTGGTCGAGGACCGCCTCGTCGGCATCAAGTCCCGCGAGATCTACGAGGCCCCCGGCGCCATGGCGCTCATCACGGCCCACAAGCACCTCGAGGACGTCACCATCGAGCGCGAGCAGGCCCGCTTCAAGGCCACGGTCGGCCAGCGCTGGTCCGAACTGGTCTACGACGGCCAGTGGTTCTCCCCGCTCAAGCGCTCCCTGGACGCCTTCATCGAGGACACCCAGAAGTACGTCTCCGGCGACATCCGCATGACCCTGCACGGCGGCCAGGCCATCGTGAACGGCCGTCGTTCGGACACCGGCCTGTACGACTTCTCGCTCGCCACCTACGACACCGGCGACACCTTCGACCAGTCCCAGGCCAAGGGCTTCATCGAGCTCTGGGGCATGTCCTCCAAGGTCGCCTCCACCCGCGACCAGCGGGTCGCGGGAGCCTGAGCATGAGCTCCGAAACCCACGGCACGAACGAGGGCGCCCTCTGGGGCGCGCGCTTCGCCGGCGCCCCGGCGGACGCACTCGCCGCGCTGAGCAAGTCCACGCACTTCGACTGGCGTCTGGCGCGGTACGACATCGCCGGCTCCAAGGCGCACGCCCGCGTGCTCCACAAGGCGGGTCTGCTCGACGACACCGAGCTGGACGGCATGCTGGCCGCCCTCACGCAGCTGGACGAGGACGTCGCGAGCGGCGCCTACGTGGCGGCCGAGAGCGACGAGGACGTGCACGGCTCCCTGGAACGCGGCCTGCTCGAGCGCGCCGGCACCCACCTGGGCGGCAAGCTCCGCGCCGGCCGGTCCCGCAACGACCAGATCGCCACCCTGGGACGCATGTTCCTGCGGGATCACGCCCGGATCATCGCCGCACGTGTGCTGGACGTGGTGGACGCCCTCGTGGCGCAGTCCAAGGCTCACCCCGAGGTCGCCATGCCGGGCCGCACGCACCTGCAGCACGCGCAGCCGGTCCTGCTCAGCCACCACCTCCTGGCCCACGCCTGGGCCCTCCTGCGCGATGTGCAGCGGCTCCAGGACTGGGACAAGCGTGCGGGCGTCTCGCCGTACGGCTCCGGCGCCCTGGCGGGTTCCTCGTTGGGTCTGGACCCGGAGGCCGTCGCAGCGGACCTCGGCTTTTTCTCGGCGGTGCACAACTCGATCGACGGCACGGCCTCCCGTGACGTCTTCGCGGAGTTCGCCTGGATCGCGGCCATGATCGGCGTGGACATCTCCCGCATCTCGGAGGAGGTCATCCTCTGGGCCACCAAGGAGTTCTCCTTCGTCACGCTGGATGACGCCTACTCCACGGGCTCGTCTATCATGCCGCAGAAGAAGAACCCTGACGTCGCGGAGCTGGCGCGTGGCAAGGCCGGCCGCCTCATCGGCGATCTGACCGGGCTGCTCGCCACGCTCAAGGGCCTGCCCCTCGCGTACAACCGGGATCTGCAGGAGGACAAGGAGCCCGTCTTCGACGCGGCCGACACCCTGGAACTGTTGCTCCCGGCGGTCTCCGGCATGATCGCGACGCTCGGTTTCAACACCGAGCGCATGCAGTCGCTCGCGCCGCAGGGCTTCGCTCTCGCCACCGATGTGGCCGAATGGCTGGTCCGGCAGGGCGTGCCGTTCCGCGAGGCCCACGAGCTCTCCGGCGCGGCCGTCAAGCAGGCCGAGAGCCGCGGCGTCGAGCTGTGGGACCTGACGGACGAGGAGTATGCGGCCATCTCCCCGCAACTGACTCCCGAGGTCCGCAGCGTGCTCTCGACCGAGGGCTCGCTCGCCAGCCGCAGCGCTCAGGGCGGCACCGCGCCGTCCGCCGTCGCACGTCAGCTTGAGGCGCTTGAAGTCGAGCTGAGCGAGGCACGGTCGTTCGTGGCCTGAGCCGTCATCGCCGTGCCCCGAGAGGCCGGGTTCCGCACTCCTGCGGAACCCGGCCTCTGGCGCGTCCGGCACGGATTCCGGTTCATGGCCACTCACTGAAACGGTCGTCCCTGGCCTAGGATGGCGGCATGAGCCAGATCACTTCCGGGTCCTCGGACCACGCCTCCGCCGACGACACCCTGCTCCACGATCTCCGGTCCGCCGCGGACCTGGTGAACAAGCTGGCGGCCTCCCTGGACGATGAGGCCGTGAAGGCGCCGTCAGTCCTTCCCGGATGGACCCGGGGTCACGTCCTGGCCCACGTCATGGGCATCAGCGAGGCGATGGCGCGGCAGATCGAGCACGCGAAGCGCGGCGAGCGGATCGACCTGTACGACGGCGGCTACGAGGGCCGCACGGCGCGCATCGAACTCGCCGCGGGCCACACCGCGGAGGAGCACCGCGAAGACGTCCAGGCCGCGACGACCCGCGCACTGGACGCCCTCGCCAGCCTGGAACCTCAGGAGTGGGACGTCCCCATCAGCTACCGGGACGGCGTGGTGCGGGACGGCGCCTTCGCGCTCTGGCGTGAGCTCACCATCCATGGCACGGACCTCGGCCTGGATTACGGGCCGGAGACCTGGTCCAAGGCCTTCTGCCTGCACCTGCTGGACTTTCTCGCCGCGCGGGTACCGGAAGGCCGGCACCTCGTGCTCCAGCCCCTCGGCCTGCCGCCCCGGACACTCGGCCACGGGGGCGACGGAGTGGTGGTGAGCGGCATGCTCACGGACATCGCCGCGTGGCTGGCGGGTCGTGAGCCGAGCCTGTCGTCCCTGCGCGCCTCGGCCGCCGCGGACGACGTCGACCTGCCGGAGCTGCTGCCCTGGCCGTCCGGCGTCGCACCCACGAAGTAGCCGCCCGGCCACTCAAGAGCGTCACGGGGTCAGATGATGTCCCGTCCGGAGCGACCGGGGGACATCATCTGACCCCGCATTCGTCAGGACGCCGCGGCCTCCCGGGCCAGCAGGCTCTCCTTGACCGGAAGACCCCAGCGGAAGCCGCCCAGGGAACCGTCGGTGCGGACGATCCGGTGGCACGGGACGAACAGCGCTGCCGCATTGAACGCGCACGCGCTGGCCGCAGCCCGCACGGCTTTGGGGTTCCCCGCGGCCAGGGCGTAGCCGGCATAGGTCAGGGGGCTGCCCGCCGCGACCTCCCGCAGCACGTCCCAGGCGTGTTCGCGGAACGGACCGGACTTCTGGTGCACCGGCACGGTCATCGGCGCGGTCAGGTCGCCGTCGTAATACGCCACCACGGCATCCGTCAGCGCGCCGAGAGTCTGAACGCGGCGCAGCTCCGCGGGCCGCAGGCTCAGGTGCACCTGGGGGAGCAGCTCGCCCAGATCGGCGGTCCAGCCCGACGCGAGGACTGCGCCGTCCTGGGCGATGACGGTGAAGGGGCCGTCGGGCGTGGTGAGGGTGGTGTAGTCAGCCATGATGCGGTGCTTTCCTCTCGGGGTTCGCGGGCGTTGACGTGGTGGTGGCGCGCGGCAGGGCCGCCAGGCGCCAGAGGTGCAGGGTGGCGTAGGAACGCCAGGGGGAGACGGCGGTGAACGTCGGGTCTCCGGCGTCTTCGCCGAGTGCGCGGATCCCGTTGCGCACGGCGGCGTCCCCCGACAGGAAGACGTCCGGGGCGCCGAGGATCCTCATGGAGAGGTACCCGACGGTCCAGGGCCCGATCCCCGCCTGTGGCAGCAGTGCCGCCGCGAGCGTCTCCGGGGTGTCGCCGAAGCCGAAATCCAGCTCCCCGGACGCCATGGCCGCGGCCGCCGCTTGCAGCGATGCCGTCCGGCGGGCCGGTCCCCGCAGCAGCTCCGGAACATGCTCGGCCAGCGACGACGGCGCCGGGAACAGCCGCGTGATCCGCGCCTCCGGGTGGGGGATCGCCTCAGCCGTGGCGGGCCCGGGCGCGGACGTCTCGAACGGCTCCCCGCAGACGGAGAGCCCCGCCAGGGCCGTCCGGGCCGCGGACACGGTGATCTGCTGACCGACCATGGCCCGCACGAGCATCTCCTGTGGGTCGAGGGCGCCCGGCAGCCGGAGCCCGGGGACCTCCGCCACGGATGCCGCCAGTCGAGGGTCCTCCGCAAGAGCCGCGTCGATGGCCTGGGGGTCCGCGTCGAGGTCGAAGAGCCTCCGGACCCGGGTGATGAGCCGGTGGAGGTCCTTCAGGTTCACGGAGTGGATCTGCAGTTCCAGATACCCCCGGCCGGTGGCCGACACCCGGAAATGCGCCACACCGTGCGGCAGGGCGAGGGCCCGCTCATACGTCGTCTCGTCCGCGATCTCCACCCCGGGGATCGCACGGACTGCCAGGAAACGGAACACCCCGGGGTCGAACGGTTCCCGGTACGGCAGGCGCAGGGTCAGGGTGCCGGCCGGGGCGTCGGCCGCGTCGCGGCGTCCGTTCGCGGTGGCCCGGAGCTGACCTGGCGTCTTGTCGAACACGGCGGAGATGGTCTCGTTGAACTGCCGGACGCTGTTGAAACCGGAGGCGAAGGCGACATCAGCCAGGCTCATCCCCGTGGACACGAGCAGCTGCCGGGCCGTCTGCGCACGGGCCGCGCGGGCCAGGGCCAGCGGGCCGGCGCCGAGTTCCTGGCTCAGGATGCGACCGAGCTGCCGCGTCGAATAGCCGAGCCGGCCGGCGAGGGCGGGGACGCCGCCGTCGTCCACCAGACCGTCATTGATCAGGCGCATGGCGCGCGCGGCGATATCGGAGCGGACGTTCCAGGCGGGGGTGCCCGGCACGGCCTCGGGAAGGCAGCGCTTGCAGGCGCGGTAACCGGATTCGTGCGCGGCGGCTGAGGTTTCGAAGAACTCGACGTTCTCCGGTTTGGGGGTGCGGGCCGGGCAGGAGGGACGGCAGTAGATGCCCGTGCTCTTGACGGCCGTGTAGAACTGCCCGTCGAAGCGGGCGTCCCTCGTGTCGATCGCCCGGTAGCGCTGCCAGAAGTCCATGGCTTCATTCTGGCAGTTTCCGGACATGTCCACTGGCGGTTTTCGGACACGACAGTGGAAGGGCAGCGTGCGGGCGGTGTGCGGCCCGTGTCAGAGGCGGATGCTAGCGTCGGGGCCATGACGGAGATGGCTGCAGCGGACCGCGAGGAGGACTTCCTGAGCCCCGGGGAGGTCCGCGAACTGCTGAGCGGGGATCCCGTGGAGCTGGCGCCCCGGTTGCTCGGCTCGGTGATCAGCCACACCACGCCGGAAGGCACGGTCGCGATCCGGCTGACCGAGCTGGAGGCGTACCGCGGTGAGCGGGACTCCGAGTTCCCCGATCCGGGCGCGCACAGTTTCCGCGGCAAGACGGCGCGGAACGCCGCCATGTTCGGCCCGCCCGCTCATCTCTACTGCTACTTCACCTACGGGATGCACTACTGCGCGAACCTGGTGTGCGGCCCGGACGGCCGGGCCTCAGGAATCCTCCTGCGGGCGGGCGTCGTCGTCGAGGGCGCCGCCCTCGCGTGGAGCCGCAGGCCCGCCGCCCGCAAGGAGAGCGAACTCGCCCGCGGCCCGGCCCGGCTGGCCACCTGCCTGGCCCTCACGACGGCGGACACTGGCGCGGACCTGCTCGCGCCGCCGCTGGACCTCAAGGTGCCACGCAGCGCGCTCGCGGACCGGATCGCGGATGCCCGGACGGTGCTCTCGGGTCCGCGGGTAGGGGTCTCCGGGGCAGGCGGCAGCCTGGAGTATCCGTGGCGGTTCTGGCTCGACGGCGAACCGAGCGTCTCCGTGTACCGCCCGGCGAAGCCGCGCTGACCGTCGCACCCCCGCGCTCCGCGCGCCGGTGCCTCGGCGGCACTGCCTCTGACGAACCGGCCCGCACGGTCCCTTGCCAGGTCAGCCGGCGAGCGTGCCGGGTGCCAGTCCCAGGACCCGTTCCGCCGTCCGCGCGCTGAGATCGGCCAGGCTGGCGTGCCAGTAGTCGCTCGTGTCATTGGCATAGGAACCCAGGCCGTCGACCACCACCAGGATCTCCAGCGTCGCTCCGAGGGGATCCGGGCACGAGAAGAGGTTCTGCTCCTTCCCCTCGGTGATGATCGTCAGGAGCCGGTCCCGCATGATCGCCTCCTGCTTCTGGACGGCATCCTGCAAGGACGGCCGGAAGCGGCTGGTGTGGCGGGCATTGAGCCAGAGGCGGCTGAGGGCCAGGTAATCGTCCCCGGCAGAGCGGCGGAAGAAGTCCCGGAGGCGTTCCAGCGGTGTGCCCGTGGCCGGCTCCGCCGGCAGAAGGGTCTCCAGCTCGGCGTGGGCGGCGCGGGCGAAGGCCTCGCTCACCATCTCCTCCGCGGACGGGAAGTAGTGACCGATGAGTCCGGGGCGCACTTGGAGGTCCTCTGCCACGCGCCGGACCGTGACGATTTCAAGTCCTTCGGCCAGCGCGATCCTGGCAGCTGCATCGAGGATCTCATCGCGTCGTTCCGCAGGGTTCTTCCGGATCCGCGGAGTGGGGGCTCTTGACACCATGACCTCCACACTATTAGATGGATCACAATTATTGGACAAGTGACCAATAGCACTCGTGCTAGCTGGAGACTGTGATCGCGAAGGATTTCCCATGGCTGTCATGCACAGCACTTCCGAGGTGGACGGCGCCACGCGCAGCGGCGAAGAAGCCTCTGCCGCCGCCCCCTGGGGCACCGGCGCCCCAGGCCCGGAGACCGCCGTCCGGCTCGAAGCCCACGGCATAGACCACATTCCGGAAGGGGAACGGCACGGCAAGGCCCGCAGCCTCTTCTCCGTCTGGGCCGCCCCGAACGTCAGCTACCTGAGTCTGGTGGTCGGCGCCGCCCTCGTCCTCATGGGCCTCAGCCTCGAGCAGGCGCTCTGGGTGATCGTGGTGGGCAACCTCTTCTGGGCTTTCACGGCCTTCATCTCGATCAGTGGGCCGTCGGCAGGCACCACCGGCTCCGTGATCTCGCGGGCCATGTACGGGATCCGGGGGAACAAGGTGGTCCTCGTGGTCACCGGCTGGCTCATCGCCGCCGCCTACCTGGCCCTGAACTGGTCCGCGGCATCCGTGGCCGGCATCGGCCTGGCGGGTCGGTTCGGCCTGGAAGCCTCACCGCTCGTCAATTCCGCGGTGATCGTCCTCATCGCCGCCGCCACCATCGCGCTGGCCGTCTATGGACACGGCGCCATTCTGCGTCTCTACGGGCCGCTCAGCATCCTGCTCACCCTGGTTTTCATCGTGGTCGGCGCCTTCATCCTGGGGCACGTGGACTGGTCCTACCAGCCGCCCGAGGCGCTGGAAGGTGCGTCCCTGTGGGCCGCTCTCGCGGGAGGGTTCGCCATCGTGGCGTCCGCTCCGCTCTCGTACAGCAACAGCCCCGACCTGGCCCGGTACCTGCCCAGCAGGACCCATCCCTCCGCCGTCGCCGGCTGGACCTTCCTGGGTGCTTTCCTGCCCAGCGTGGTGTTCACCGCGATGGGCGCCTTCGCGGCGACCTCCCTGGACATGGGTGACCCGGAGAAGGCGCTGGAAGGAATCATGCCGGGCTGGTTCGTGCCGGTCTTCGTGGTGGCGGTGGTTCTGAACACCGTCAGCAACAACGGACTGACCGCTTACAGTGCCGGCCTCACCCTTCAATCCATCGGCCTGCGGATCAGCCGCGTGTGGGCGGTGCTCGTGATCGGCGTCCTGGGCACGGCGATGACCCTGTACTCGATTCTGGTATTCGACTTCCTCACGAGTGTCAGCACCATGCTGGAACTCGTCACCATACTCACCGGGCCGGCCATGGCGGTGTTCGTGATGGACATCATCATGCGCCGCAACCACTACGACGGAAAGCAGCTCCTGGATCAGGACCGCGGCGGCCCCTTCTGGTACGACGCCGGATTCAACTGGGCCGGGATCTCCGCCATGGTGCTGGGCGGACTGGTGGCGGCGCTCTTCGTGGGAACCACCTTCTGGACGGGCCCCTGGGCGGCCGCCGTCGGAGGGCTCAGCCTGTCCATTCCGGCCGGAATGACGGTGGCCGCATTCGTGTACTGGCTGGTGGGACGCTCGCCGCGCGCCGGCCTCTTCCGTGGGAACCACGCATGACCGGCTGCGCTCCGCAGCCTGCGGACGCCGTGTACCGGGTGGCGGAGGTCGAGACCTTCGACGACGGCGCCACTACCCGCCCGCCCGTCACCGCGGCGGACCCGCTGGGCGCCTTCGTCGCGGTGCGGGACGGCCGGGTGGTCGCCGTCGGCGCCGATCCGGCCGCATGGATCGGAGAGGGGACCGAGGTCCATGAACTCCCGGGCGCCACCCTGATCCCCGGGCTGGTGGACCCTCATGCTCACCCGGTCTGGGGCGCCATCGAACAGGGGCAGGGGGTGGACCTGGCCCCTGCGGGGACACTGGCGGAGGTCCTGGAACTGCTCGCGGACCGGGTCCTGGAGAGCCCGGACGGAGCCTGGGTCACGGGCTACGGTCTGGATGTCAATGTCTTCCCCGCCGTGCCGGAAGGGCGGTTCCTGGGGGAGAGCTTCCCGGGCGTCCCGGTGTCCCTCATGACGGCAGATGCTCACAGCCTGGTGATCAGCCCGGCGGCGGTGGCGCTCGCGGGCCTCACCGGCGCCGAGGTGTTCGATGACAAATCATCCGTGGAACTGGCCGCGGACGGCACCCCGAGCGGCTACATCCTCGAACTGCAGGCCATGGATCTCGTCTTCGCGCACTACCCGGAGGCGCCCCTCGAGGAGTCCGCCGGATACGTGCTGGCGCAGCTGGAGGCGTTCGCTTCGTGGGGTCTGACGGGCGTCCATGCCCTGGACTTCGCAGAACCGGGGGAGGAGGTCTACCGCTGGATCGAGGAACACGGGGAACTGCCGGTGCGCGTGCGCTGCTCACCGCTGGTCCCGGCGGATTCCACTCCGGAGGTGTGGGCGGACACGGCGGCACTCATCGGGCGTCATGGCCGCCGCTGGAGCGTGGAGGGCGTGAAATTCATGCTGGACGGCACGGCGGACAACGGGACCGCGTGGTTCGAGCACGCGGACAGCCATGGCGAGAATCAGGATGCCCTCTGGCGCGATCCGGAGGCCTATGCGGCCGCCGTCGCCTTCTTCACCGCCCACGGCATTCCCACGGCCACCCACGCGATCGGCGACCGTGCGGTGCGGCACGCCCTGGATGCCATTCAGGCTGCGGGGACGGCTGCGGGCGGTCCGCACCGGATCGAACACGTGGAGTCGATCCCCGATGCTCTGCTGCCGAGGTTCGGGGAACTGGGGGTGGTGGCGAGTCTGCAGCCGAGCCATGGCGCGCGGATGACCGCCGCGGACGGCAGTGACAACTGGTCCCGGCGGATCGGGAGTGAACGCGCTGCCCACGGCTGGCGCACCCGGGATCTGCTGGAGGCCGGAGCCGCCGTCGCGCTCGGCTCGGATTGGCCGATCGGGCCGGGTGATCCGCGTGTCGGGCTCGCCGACGCCCAGCTCCGGCGTCCGGTCGAAGACGCGAGCATCAGGCCGGTGCAGGAGCGCCAGGCCGTCGATGTCCGTCAGGCATATCGGGGCATGACCTCGGTCGCCGCGCTTGCCGGCGGCCGAGGGGACTCCGCCGGGAGGGTGGAGCCGGGCCGTGTGGCTGACTTCACGCTCCTCGGCGCCAACCCGGTGAGCCTGACCCCTGAAGAGCAGGCGGCGAATCCGGTCCTCGGCACGGTGATCGGGGGAAATAGGGTGTTCCGCGCGGTCCAGGCGGTCCCGGCCGGCGCCTGAGGAACCGGTCGGAGGGGCGGGCGTGGGAGTTCCTGCGCACGTCTCCTGCGGCCTGCCCGTACTACCCTGGAGGGCGTGCCTGAAACAGCCCATGAATCCGCCATCGCCCTTCTCGACCGGCTCTGCGCCGTCATCCCGGATTATCCGGAACCCGGCATCGTCTTCCGTGACCTGACGCCGGTCTTCGCCGACGGCGAGGGGTTCCGCACCGTGGTGGACGCCCTGGTGGAGCCGTACGCGGGCCGTTTCGACGTCGTGGCAGGCGTGGAGGCGCGCGGCTTCCTGCTCGCCGCGGCCGCCGCTTACGCCTCCGGCAAGGGTGTCGTCGCCGTGCGCAAGGCCGGCAAGCTCCCGCGCGAAACCTATGCGCAGGAGTACGCCCTCGAGTACGGCACGGCCACGCTGGAGATCCACCGGGACGACCTCGCCCCCGGCACCCGCGTCCTCCTGCTCGACGACGTCCTCGCCACCGGCGGGACGCTCGCCGCCGCGCATGAACTCTTCTCCCGCGCCGGCGTGGAGGTCACGGGGATCGGCGTCGTCATGGAGCTTGACGGCCTCCCGGGCCGGGAGCGCCTGGCCGCGGCCGGCATCGACTTGGACCTTGTGCACGCCCTCCAGAAGGTCTGACCCGGATGCACGGGCCGAGCAGCCTCTGAGGGCTCCCTCAGAGGCTGCTCCGCCGGGCGCGCCGAGTCCCGCCCGGCGCCCTCTGGCAGTCGCCTCCGCCGGTCAGCCCGGCACCCTCTGGCAGCCGCCTCCGCCGGTCCGCCGGGACGTTCCCTTCCGTTCACCCGAATGGCTGTAGAATGGACGGTCCGTTATCGACAATGGCGGGGAACCTTGGCGAAGAGGAGTTGCTTGATGCTCGAGGCTGAGCTGGCGCGTGAACGGGACTATGTCCACGGCCTGTACCACCGGCTGGATGAACTCCGCGAAGAGAAGCGCGGGCAGCTCGCCCGTGTGCGCCGGGGTGGACCCGTGGGGAGCATGCAGAACGTGTCCGAGCGGGACGCGTTCGCCGCGCTGTATGAGGACCGGCTGGCCCAGCTGGACGCGGTCGAGGACCGGCTCGTGTTCGGGCGCCTGGACCTCGACGGCGGTGAGGCCCAGTACATCGGCCGCATCGGCCTGTCCACGGAAGACCTGCAGCGGCTCATGGTCGACTGGCGTGCCCCCGAGGCCGGCCATTTCTACCAGGCCACGGCGTTTGACCGGCAGGGGGTGCGCCGTCGTCGTCATCTGATCCTGTCCGGCCGCGACCTCAAGGCCATGGAGGACGACGTTCTCGACCCCGGCATGCTGGGGGAGCAGACCGGTCATCAGGGGGAGGGCGCCTTGCTCGCCGCCCTGAACTCGAAGCGCACCGGACAGATGTCCGACATCGTCAGCACCATTCAGGCCGAGCAGGACCGCATCATCCGCAGCTCCATGTCCGGGGCACTCGTGGTCCAGGGCGGTCCTGGCACCGGCAAGACCGCCGTGGCCCTGCACCGCGCCGCGTACCTGCTGTACACGCACCGTGAGCGGCTGAAGTCCGCGGGTGTGCTGCTGGTCGGCCCCAGCACGTCCTTCATGAAGTACATCGAGCGCGTGCTGCCGTCCCTGGGTGAGACCGGCGTGGTCATGGCCAGCCTCGGCAAGCTCATGCCGGGCATCGACGCCGTCCCGGAAGCCGATCCGCAGGTGGCGGCCCTCAAGGGACGCCTGGCCATGGCGATCGTCGTGGCCAACGCCGTGGCGCAG
The DNA here is from genome assembly GCF_030816155.1 of Arthrobacter woluwensis. Classification (NCBI taxonomy): domain Bacteria; kingdom Bacillati; phylum Actinomycetota; class Actinomycetes; order Micrococcales; family Micrococcaceae; genus Arthrobacter; species Arthrobacter woluwensis. The sequence goes on from NZ_JAUSXR010000001.1 coordinate 1,107,480, forward strand.
CGCCAGCGCACCTTCCGCTCGCCGCGGACGCTCGAGGTCGAGGGCTACCGCCTGACCCTGAGCCCCAAGCAGGTCTCCCGTGCCCGGGAGAAGGCCCGCCAGTCCGGCAAGCCGCACAACGAGGCGCGCGGGACGTTCGTCAAGATCCTGCTGCGCGAGCTCACGGAGCAGCTCACCGAGAAGGTCCTGGCCGCCAACCCGGGCAACAGCGCGGACCGCTCGTACCTGGCGGAGGACGTCCGGTCCTCCGCCGACGTCCGGGTGGCGCTGAACCTCGCCTGGATGCCGATGACGCCGGAGAAGCTCCTGTCCGAGCTCTTCTCCCGTCCGGAGATCCTGAAGGCCTGCACTCCGGGGTTCACCGAGGCGGAGCGCACACTCCTGCTCCGCCCGGCGGACGCGCCGTGGACGGAGGCGGACGTGCCGCTCCTGGATGAGGCCGCCGAACTCCTGGGCGACTACGACGTCCACGCCGGCCGCAACGCCGCCCTCGCGGAGCAGGAACGCCAGCGCGACGTGGAGAACGCCAAGGCGACCCTGCGGAACATGGAGCACATGGGCATCGACCCGCTGTTCACCGCCGAGGAGCTCGCGGAGCGGAACGCCGAGCAGCACCACCGGCTGAGCGCCGCGGACCGTGCGCGTGGAGACCGCAACTGGGCCTACGGCCATGTGGTGGTGGACGAGGCGCAGGAGCTCTCGCACATGCAGTGGCGCCTGCTGGCCCGTCGGTGCCCGCTCAAGTCGTTCACGATCGTGGGTGACATCGCCCAGACCAGCTCCGCTGCGGGCGCACTGTCCTGGGCCTCGGCGCTGACCCCCGAGTTCGGTGATCACTGGCGCCTCGAGGAACTCACGGTCAACTACCGCACCCCGTCGCAGATCGCCGAGGCCGCGGTCCGGATGGCGAACGCCGCCGGTCAGATCGTCTCCGCCCCGAAGGCGGTCCGCGAGGGCCGCTGGGCGCCGCAGATCGACCGGGTGTCCGCGTCCGACGTCGTGCCCCTATCTGGTGCGCGCCGTCCCCGAAGAGCTCGAGATGCTCGACGGCGGCCTGCTCGCCGTCATCAGCGGCCCCCGCCACCGCGCCGCGGCCGAGGCGGCCCTGCGCGCCGAGTACGGGAGCCGCGTCGGCACGGGGTCGGGCAGCTACGACCAGGACATCGTGGTGATCAGTCCGCAGGAGGCGAAGGGCCTCGAGTTCGACGGTGTCATCATCCTCGAACCCCAGGAACTCCTGGACGAGGCGGACGGGCGCGTGGGCGATCTGTACGTCGCCATGACCCGCCCCACGCAGCGCCTCCGCCTGATCGCCTCCGGGCGGATCCCCGAGGGCATCGAGAAGGCCTGAACCCGTGGAGAATGCTAATTTGGAGGGGTGTCACAGCTGAGCGAAACCATCGAGGGCTCCGCCCTCGCCAAGCAGAAGAACGATTCCGCCTTTGCCAACGTCTGGCAGGAGCTGAAGTGGCGTGGCCTGGTCCACGTGTCCACGGATGAGGCGGAACTGGAGAAACTCCTCGCCGGCGAGCCTGTGACCTACTATTGCGGCTTCGATCCCACGGCGCCGTCCCTGCACCTCGGCAACCTGGTGCAGCTCCTGGTGATGCGCCGTCTCCAGCTGGCCGGCCACAAGCCGCTGGCGCTGGTGGGCGGTTCCACGGGGCTGATCGGTGATCCGCGCCAGACGGCCGAGCGGGTGCTCAACACCCGGGAGACCGTGGCCGAGTGGGTGGAGAAGCTCCAGGCGCAGGTCTCGCGCTTCCTCTCGTTCGAGGGGGAGAGCTCCGCGCGCTTGGTGAACAATCTGGACTGGACCGCGCCGCTGTCCGCGATCGACTTCCTGCGCGAGGTGGGCAAGCACTTCCGTGTGGGCACGATGATCAAGAAGGACATCGTCGCGAGCCGTCTGAACTCCGACGAGGGCATCAGCTACACCGAGTTCAGCTACCAGATCCTCCAGGGCATGGACTACCTCGAACTGAACCGCGCTTACGGCTGCGTCTTGCAGACCGGCGGCAGCGACCAGTGGGGCAACCTGACCAGCGGCACCGAGCTGATCCGCAAGGTGGAGGGCCGCAGCGTGCATGCGCTGGGCACCCCGCTGATCACCAACTCGGACGGCACCAAGTTCGGCAAGAGCGAAGGCAACGCCATCTGGCTGGACGGCGACATGTGCTCGCCGTACACCTTCTACCAGTTCTGGCTGAACACGGCAGACGCTGATGTGGTGGACCGGCTGAAGGTGTTCACCTTCCTGAGCCGTGCGGAGATCGAGGAGCTGGCCGTGTCCGTGGCCGAGCGTCCGTTCGCCCGTGAGGCGCAGCGCCGTCTGGCGTGGGAGGTCACCGGTCTGGTGCATGGTGTCGAGGCGACCGAGAAGGTCATCGCGGCGTCCGCGGCCGTGTTCGGCAACGGCGATCTGTCGGTGCTGGACGAGGCCACGCTCCTGGCCGTGTCCGCGGAGCTCGCCTCCGCGACCGTGCCGGCCGACGGCCTCGCGGTGGTGGATCTCCTGCTCGCGACCGAGCTGGTGAAGTCCAAGTCCGATGCCCGCCGCACCATCACCGAGGGCGGCGCCTACGTCAACAACGTCAAGGTGACGGATGTGGACTTCGTGGTGCCGGCCGAGGAGCTGCTGCACGGCAAGTACCTGCTGCTGCGCCGCGGTAAGAAGAATCTCGCGAGCGTCACGGTCGCCTGACCTTCCGCCCTTTCCGCGGCGTACGACGACGGCCCGCCCTCCCTGGGCGGCTCACCTTCACGGTGGGCCGGGGGAGTGGCGGGCCGTCGCCGTTTCCGGAGGGGTTCAGAACTCCACGCGATTGGCGAGCACCGGAAGGACTTCCCTGGCCCGGCGGACCACGTCAAGGTCGAGCTCGGCGAACAGCAGCTGCACGGCGCCGTCGGCGCGCGCCACATCCTGTCCGAACGGATTCACGACGCCGGAGTGCCCCACCCCGGTAGGGAGACCCTTCGGATTCTCCACGCCGACGGACGCGGGATCGCGCCTGGCCGCAGGCCAGCAGGTAGCTCGTGGTGTCGAGTGCGCGGGCGCGCGTGAGGAGTTCCCACTGTTCGACCTTCCCCGGGCCGGGTCCCCAGGAGGCGCAGACGATCTGCACGGTGGCGCCGGCCAGGGCGTTCGCGGTGAACAGGGCGGGAAAGCGGACGTCGTAGCAGGTGGACAGGCCGAACGTCACGCCGTCGAGTTCGAACGTCACGGCCACGTCGCCCGGCTCGACCGTGTCCGACTCCGCGAAGCCGAAGGCGTCGTAGAGGTGGATCTTCGTGTAGGAGGCGGAGACTTCAGGTCCCGCCACCAGCAAGGTGTTGCGGACCTTGGCCCGGGCATCGCCCGCGGGCTCGGCGCCCGGGGTGAACATGCCGGCGACGATGGTGATGCCGTATTCGTGGGCGATTCCTTCCACCTCGCGGGCCCAGGGACCGTCCAGTGGCTGGGCGATGTCGTGGAGTGGATTGCCGAACGCGCGCATCGTGGCTTCCGGGAACACGATCAGACGGGCTCCGGCCTCGGCCGCCCGAGCGGTGAACTCCCTGACCGATTCGAGATTGGCGGAGAGATCGGCGCCGCTGTGGATCTGGGCGAGAGCGATGAGCATGCGTACTCCTGGTCCGAGGGAGGGGCCGGCGTCTTCCGGCACTGACCACTCCAGCATCTGCCGCGAGGAACGCCGAGTCCAGTCCTTCCGTGACCGTACTGAGCGTTCTAGCGCGCCCTAGCGCGTTGACGCGGCACTGATGTGGCCGGGTTCACAGAATCGTCTGCCGGGAACGATGACCCGATCCGGGGCCCGCGAACCCACGAAACCCCCGGGATTCCGCGGAAGTTCCGGGCGTGGAGGCACCCCTGGGTGCTGAATTTGCGCGGACGCCGGAAGGTGCGTATAGTTGATCCAGTCGCCGCGACGGAGACGGAAAGGGTCCTGAAGGATCCGGAACCGCCCGAAGGCGGCAAACAACCTTCCTCATCGTCCTGGAACCTTCGTGTCCGGGATAGACGGTTGGATGTCTGTTGTTTGAGAACTCAATAGTGTGTCATGTTTTTTTGATACCAATGTTTTTTTGGTAATCACTGATTCGCCGCCCCTGTGGTGGATTGGTGTTTGCTGGGTTTTGAATTTCTTTTTGGAGAGTTTGATCCTGGCTCAGGATGAACGCTGGCGGCGTGCTTAACACATGCAAGTCGAACGATGATGCCCAGCTTGCTGGGTGGATTAGTGGCGAACGGGTGAGTAACACGTGAGTAACCTGCCCTTGACTCTGGGATAAGCCTGGGAAACTGGGTCTAATACCGGATACGACCATTGCCCGCATGGGTTGGTGGTGGAAAGCTTTTGTGGTTTTGGATGGACTCGCGGCCTATCAGCTTGTTGGTGAGGTAATGGCTCACCAAGGCGACGACGGGTAGCCGGCCTGAGAGGGTGACCGGCCACACTGGGACTGAGACACGGCCCAGACTCCTACGGGAGGCAGCAGTGGGGAATATTGCACAATGGGCGAAAGCCTGATGCAGCGACGCCGCGTGAGGGATGACGGCCTTCGGGTTGTAAACCTCTTTCAGTAGGGAAGAAGCGAAAGTGACGGTACCTGCAGAAGAAGCGCCGGCTAACTACGTGCCAGCAGCCGCGGTAATACGTAGGGCGCAAGCGTTATCCGGAATTATTGGGCGTAAAGAGCTCGTAGGCGGTTTGTCGCGTCTGCTGTGAAAGGCCAGGGCTCAACCCTGGTTCTGCAGTGGGTACGGGCAGACTTGAGTGATGTAGGGGAGACTGGAATTCCTGGTGTAGCGGTGAAATGCGCAGATATCAGGAGGAACACCGATGGCGAAGGCAGGTCTCTGGGCATTAACTGACGCTGAGGAGCGAAAGCATGGGGAGCGAACAGGATTAGATACCCTGGTAGTCCATGCCGTAAACGTTGGGCACTAGGTGTGGGGGACATTCCACGTTTTCCGCGCCGTAGCTAACGCATTAAGTGCCCCGCCTGGGGAGTACGGCCGCAAGGCTAAAACTCAAAGGAATTGACGGGGGCCCGCACAAGCGGCGGAGCATGCGGATTAATTCGATGCAACGCGAAGAACCTTACCAAGGCTTGACATGGACCGGATCGCATCAGAGATGGTGTTTCCCTTCGGGGCTGGTTCACAGGTGGTGCATGGTTGTCGTCAGCTCGTGTCGTGAGATGTTGGGTTAAGTCCCGCAACGAGCGCAACCCTCGTTCCATGTTGCCAGCGCGTAATGGCGGGGACTCATGGGAGACTGCCGGGGTCAACTCGGAGGAAGGTGGGGACGACGTCAAATCATCATGCCCCTTATGTCTTGGGCTTCACGCATGCTACAATGGCCGGTACAAAGGGTTGCGATACTGTGAGGTGGAGCTAATCCCAAAAAGCCGGTCTCAGTTCGGATTGGGGTCTGCAACTCGACCCCATGAAGTTGGAGTCGCTAGTAATCGCAGATCAGCAACGCTGCGGTGAATACGTTCCCGGGCCTTGTACACACCGCCCGTCAAGTCACGAAAGTTGGTAACACCCGAAGCCGGTGGCCTAACCCCTTGTGGGAGGGAGCTGTCGAAGGTGGGACTGGCGATTGGGACTAAGTCGTAACAAGGTAGCCGTACCGGAAGGTGCGGCTGGATCACCTCCTTTCTAAGGAGCAAACGAGATCGCTGTCGTGGCCTGCATGGGTTGTGGTGGTGGTTGAGTGTAGAACCCGCCTGCCAGGGCGTTCGTTCCTGGGGTGTGGTGCTCATGGGTGGAATATCGAAAAGACACATCCTCGTGATGGTTGGTGGGTTCCTGTGAAACAAGGGGGCTTGCCGGCTGGGGGTGCGGTTCCTGCACGGGTGCTGTGATGCTGGTGGTGAGTACGCCGCTGTGATGCCTTTGGGTGTTGTGGTGGTTGGAAAGTTGTTGGTGTTGTGGTGGTGCTGGGGTTGTTGACACACTGTTGGGTCCTGAAGCAACAGGCCTGTCGCATGTCTCCTTGTGGGGTGTGTGGTGGTTGTTGTTTCGTTTGGTTGCCCTGCTTCTGGAAGGCGTGCCCGGTTGGGTGTGTTGGATGGGGGTGTGGGGTTGTTGTTTGAGAACTGCATAGTGGACGCGAGCATCTTATAAGGCGAGCGTCATGGCCTGGGTGATCCCCTTTGGGGGGTTGTGTGGGTTGTGGTGTTTGTCTTGGTTTTTGTGTGGCCAAGTTTTTAAGGGCGCACGGTGAATGCCTTGGCATTAGGAGCCGATGAAGGACGTGGGAATCTGCGAAAAGCCTGGGGGAGTTGATAACCGAACTTTGATCCCAGGATGTCCGAATGGGGAAACCCGGCTGCCTGTTATGGGTAGTCACCCGCAGCTGAACGCATAGGCTGTGTGGAGGGAACGCGGGGAAGTGAAACATCTCAGTACCCGCAGGAAGAGAAAACAACATGTGATTCCGTGAGTAGTGGCGAGCGAAAGCGGATCAGGCTAAACCGGTCCATGTGTGATAGCCAGTGGGCGTTGCATGGTCGGGGTTGTGGGGTTGTTCCGTACCAGGGTCACTGACCTGGTCGGGTGTGAATGTGCTGACGTAGATGAACGGCTTGGGATGGTCGACCATAGAGGGTGAGAGTCCCGTAATTGTCGCGTTGATGCACCGCTCGAGGGATGATACCCGAGTAGCACGGGGCCCGAGAAATCCCGTGTGAATCTGTCAGGACCACCTGATAAGCCTAAATACTACCTAATGACCGATAGCGGACCAGTACCGTGAGGGAAAGGTGAAAAGTACCCCGGGAGGGGAGTGAAATAGTACCTGAAACCGTGTGCCTACAATCCGTCAGAGCAGGCTTGTACCTGTGATGGCGTGCCTTTTGAAGAATGAGCCTGCGAGTTAGTGTTACGTCGCGAGGTTAACCCGTGTGGGGAAGCCGTAGCGAAAGCGAGTCTGAATAGGGCGTTTGAGTGGCGTGATCTAGACCCGAAGCGAAGTGATCTACCCATGGCCAGGTTGAAGCGACGGTAAGACGTCGTGGAGGACCGAACCCACTTCAGTTGAAAATGGAGGGGATGAGCTGTGGGTAGGGGTGAAAGGCCAATCAAACTTCGTGATAGCTGGTTCTCCCCGAAATGCATTTAGGTGCAGCGTTGCGTGTTTCTTGCCGGAGGTAGAGCTACTGGATGGCCGATGGGCCCTACAAGGTTACTGACGTCAGCCAAACTCCGAATGCCGGTAAGTGAGAGCGCAGCAGTGAGACCGTGGGGGATAAGCTTCATGGTCGAGAGGGAAACAGCCCAGACCACCGACTAAGGCCCCTAAGCGTGTGCTAAGTGGGAAAGGATGTGGAGTTGCTTAGACAACCAGGAGGTTGGCTTAGAAGCAGCCACCCTTGAAAGAGTGCGTAATAGCTCACTGGTCAAGTGATTCCGCGCCGACAATGTAGCGGGGCTCAAGTACACCGCCGAAGTCGTGGATTTCAGATAGTAGACAAGCCTTCGTGGTTCAGTCGTCTGGAGTGGTAGGGGAGCGTCGTGTGGACGGTGAAGCCGCGGTGTAAACCAGTGGTGGAGACCACACGAGTGAGAATGCAGGCATGAGTAGCGAAAGACGGGTGAGAAACCCGTCCGCCGGATGATCAAGGGTTCCAGGGTCAAGCTAATCTGCCCTGGGTGAGTCGGGACCTAAGGCGAGGCCGACAGGCGTAGTCGATGGACAACGGGTTGATATTCCCGTACCGGCGAAGAACCGCCCATACTGAGCCCGGGATACTAACCACCCAATCCACCTCCAGGAGCCTTCGGGCAAGTGGTGTGTGGTGAGGCTGGGAACTGATCGGGGGAGGTAAGCGTATTAACAGGTGTGACGCAGGAAGGTAGCTGAGCCGGGCGATGGTAGTCCCGGTCTAAGCAGGTAGGCCGTTCCCTAGGCAAATCCGGGGAACATTAAGGCTGAGACGTGATGGGACCCCACCTTGTGGGGGATTCAGTGATCCTATGCTGCCGAGAAAAGCATCGACGCGAGGTTCCAGCCGCCCGTACCCTAAACCGACACAGGTGATCAGGTAGAGAATACTAAGGCGATCGAGAGAATCATGGTTAAGGAACTCGGCAAAATGCCCCCGTAACTTCGGGAGAAGGGGGGCCCGGACTGTGAAGAGGACTTGCTCCTCGGAGCGGATAAGGGCCGCAGAGACCAGGGGGAAGCGACTGTTTACTAAAAACACAGGTCCGTGCGAAGTCGCAAGACGATGTATACGGACTGACTCCTGCCCGGTGCTGGAAGGTTAAGAGGACCGGTCAACACTTCGGTGTGAAGCCGGGAATTTAAGCCCCAGTAAACGGCGGTGGTAACTATAACCATCCTAAGGTAGCGAAATTCCTTGTCGGGTAAGTTCCGACCTGCACGAATGGAGTAACGACTTCCCTACTGTCTCAACCATGAACTCGGCGAAATTGCACTACGAGTAAAGATGCTCGTTACGCGCAGCAGGACGGAAAGACCCCGAGACCTTTACTATAGTTTGGTATTGGTGTTCGGAGTGGCTTGTGTAGGATAGGTGGGAGACTGTGAAGCGGACACGCCAGTGTTCGTGGAGTCATCGTTGAAATACCACTCTGGTCACTTTGGACATCTAACTTCGGCCCATAATCTGGGTCAGGGACAGTGCCTGATGGGTAGTTTAACTGGGGCGGTTGCCTCCTAAAAAGTAACGGAGGCGCCCAAAGGTTCCCTCAGCCTGGTTGGCAATCAGGTGTCGAGTGTAAGTGCACAAGGGAGCTTGACTGTGAGAGAGACATCTCGAGCAGGGACGAAAGTCGGGACTAGTGATCCGGCGGTACATTGTGGAATGGCCGTCGCTCAACGGATAAAAGGTACCTCGGGGATAACAGGCTGATCTTGCCCAAGAGTCCATATCGACGGCATGGTTTGGCACCTCGATGTCGGCTCGTCGCATCCTGGGGCTGGAGTAGGTCCCAAGGGTTGGGCTGTTCGCCCATTAAAGCGGTACGCGAGCTGGGTTTAGAACGTCGTGAGACAGTTCGGTCCCTATCCGCTGCGCGCGCAGGAAATTTGAGAAGGGCTGTCCTTAGTACGAGAGGACCGGGACGGACGAACCTCTGGTGTGTCAGTTGTACTGCCAAGTGCACCGCTGATTGGCTACGTTCGGATGGGATAACCGCTGAAAGCATCTAAGCGGGAAGCCCGCTTCAAGATAAGATTTCCATGACCCTTCGGGGTCGAGAGGCTCCCAGCAGACCACTGGGTTGATAGGCCGGACGTGGAAGCAGGGACTAACGACCTGTGAAGCTGACCGGTACTAATAAGCCGACAACCTGACCACACACCACACCCCACCCGGGTGTGGATCAAAAAAACTGTGCTACGCGTCCACCATGCGGTCCCCAAACAACAAACCCACCAGGTTTGACACGAGGGAACCACCACAACTAAATAAGCAACACCACCACCCCGCCACAACTGGGGAACCAATGGATCGGTGTTGCGTGTCACGGAAACGATCCAGTGACCCTTACAAACCAACCCCCACCCACGGGCGGGGTGTTTGAAAGAGTTACGGCGGTCATAGCGTGGGGGAAACGCCCGGTCCCATTCCGAACCCGGAAGCTAAGACCCACAGCGCCGATGGTACTGCACTCGCGAGGGTGTGGGAGAGTAGGACACCGCCGGACACAACCACACAGGAACGGCCCCGAGCAACGACGCTCGGGGCCGCTCGTCATTTAACCACCAACACCAACACCAACCACCACAGGGGGCTACCCCCGATTAACCACCACCAACAGCCCCACACACTGGGGGCTGTCCCCGATTAACCACCACCAACAGCCCCCACACACAGGGGCTGTTCGTGTTTGAGGGCACCCGCACAACTCCATCGGAAGTCTCAGCCCTCTAGACCAGAAAACGGATCCACCCCGACCGAGGCGGGGGACTGGGCCTTTGATCAGCAGTGCTGGGTGACCGGCGTAGGGGATCTTGCTTGTTGCTCTGGCTCTGACAGGCCTCAGACGCGCCGAAACATCACATGCAGGCCGACCAGGCCGTCGACAGGGTGATCGAAGGCCTCCGGGACTGTTCCGATGATCTCGAACCCGAGAGACTGCCACAGATGCACGGCCGGCCGGTTGGCGGCGACGACCGCATTGAACTGGATGCCGTGGTAGCCCTCGGCACGGGCCCACTCGATGACGTGTTCGCCGAGGCGCCGGCCTGTCCCACGATTGCGGTATCGGGGGTTGACCAGGAACGATGCGGTGGCGATGTGGCTGCCTCGACCGGGCCTGTTGGGGCCCATCTTGGCTGACCCGATGATGGTGCCGTCCTCAACGGCGACGACGGTCTGCCCAGGTTCGGTCTCCATCCACCAGGGACGCGCTTCGTCGAGCGTCTGTCCGGCGGGGAAGGCATACGTGAATCCCTCCGCCATGATGTCGCGATAGAACTCGTAAATCGCGGGCCAGTCCTCGTCGGTGGCTTTCCTGATGTCCATGGCGCCACACTAGCTGAAAGAGCCCTAGCCGAAAGAGCCCTAGCCGAAAGGGAAGGGGCACCGCCGTGAGGACGGCGGCGCCCCTGGCGCTGGCAGCGATTCCGTGCGGGGCGACTCCCTGATGCGGCTCAGGGGCGCGCTTGCCCACCTCGCAGGTAGACCGTGGTGGTGTGGGTGAAGAACTCGCGCGCGGCCTGCCCCTGCTCCTTCGGTCCGTACCCGCTCTTCTTGGCCCCTCCGAAGGGCACATGGGGGTCGGCACCGGCAGATTCGGAGTTCACATGCAGCACGCCGACGTCGAGGGTCTCCAATCCTTCCAGTGCGAGGGTGAGGTCCTGCGTGAACAGGGCCGCCGACAGGCCGAACTCCGAGTCATTGGCCAAGGCGAAGGCCTCCGCCGGGTCCGCTGCCCGTCGCACGGTGAGGACCGGTCCGAAGAGCTCCTCCCGCCATACGGGCGCCTCGCCGGTGATTTCCAGGACCGTGGGCGCCACGAAGTGCCCTGCGGTGGGCACCGGAGCTTCGGGTCCTCCCACCAGGAGGCGGGCACCGTCGGCGATCGCCTGCCGGACGGAGTGCTGGATGGAGTCGCGAGCCTGAGCGGTGATGACCGGGCCGAGGTCGACGTCGTCGTTCAGAGGATCGCCGAGGCGCAGCGCGCCGACACGGGCGGTGAGCCGCTCCAGGAAGGCGTCCGCGATGGATTCTTCGACGATGAGCCGGGAGGTGGCGGTGCATTTCTGGCCACTCGATCGGAAGGCGCCCAGCAGGACCTGTTCCAGTGCGAGGTCCAGATCGGCGTCCGCGAGGACGATCGCGGCGTTTTTGCCGCCCATCTCTGCCTGGACCGGGACACCACGCGCGGCGGCGCGTCCCGCCAGGGCTCGGCCCACCCCGGTCGAGCCGGTGAAGCTGAGGCCGTCCACCTCCGGGTGGTCGACCAGGACGTCGCCGAGCGCTCCGGATCCGAGGACCAGGTTGAGTACCCCGTCGGGAAGCCCCCGCCTGGTCGAGAGCCTCTGCCAGGCGCACGGCGAGCAAGGGCACGGTGCTGGCAGGCTTCCACACCACGGTGTTGCCATGAACCAGCGCGGGAGCGATCTTCCAGGCCGGAATCGCGATCGGGAAGTTGAAGGGCGTCACGATCGACACCACGCCCAGCGGCTTCCTGGTGACCAGGATCTGCTCGCCCGCCCTCGGGGAGTGGAAGACCGTGCCGGCCTCGCGCTCCGCTTCGGCCGCCTGATAGCGGAAGACCTGCGCGGCCCGGAGCGCCTCGCCTTTGCCCTCGGGGAAGGTCTTGCCCTCTTCGCGAGCCAGTTCCGCGCCCCACGCGTCGGCCTGACCTTCCAGGATGGTCGCCGCACGCACCAGGACGGCGCCGCGTTCGGCGACGGGGGTGCGTGCCCAGGCCGGGGCCGCCGAACGGGCTGCGGCGACGGCGTCGCGCACCTGATCTTCGGTGGCCTGACGACCGGAGGCGATCAGCTCGTCCGGGCGGCTCGGGTTCCTGCTCTCCAGAGGGGCCCCGAGGCCTTCGATCCAGGCGCCGTCGATGTACTGCCGCAGGTCGATGCTCATCTCAATCCTCCAGGTGTCGTCGCTGCTCAGCGGAAGGCCGGGACGCCGGTGATGTGGTTGCCGAGGACCAGGGTGTGGACCTCGTCCGTGCCTTCATAGGTGCGGACCGATTCCAGGTTGTTGGCGTGCCGCAGCGGCGAGTAGTCCAGGGTGATTCCGTTGCCGCCCAGGATGGTGCGGGCTTCGCGGCAGATCTTGATGGCCTCGCGGCAGTTGTTCAGCTTGCCCACGGAGATCTGGTGCGGCGCCAGTTTGCCGGCGTCCTTCAGGCGGCCCAGCTGAGTGGCCAGGAGAAGGCCCTTGTTGATCTCCAGTGCCATGTTGACCAGCTTCTCCTGTGTCAGCTGGTAGCCGGCCAGGGGGCGGTCGAACTGGAGGCGCTGCTGGGAGTACTCCAGCGCCGCGAGGTAGCTGTCCCGGGCGGCGCCCATCGCACCCCAGGCGATCCCGTAGCGGGCCTCGTTGAGGCACTCGAACGGGCCCCGCAGGCCCTTGGCGCCGGGCAGCAGTGCCGTGGCGGGGAGCCGGACCTCGTTCAGCTCCAGGTCGCACTGGACCGAGGCACGCATGGACAGCTTCGGCTGGATAGGGGTGGCGGTGAAACCCGGGGTGTCGGTGGGCACGATGAAGCCACGGACGCCGTCGTCGGTCATGGCCCAGATGATCGCGATCTGTGCGAGGGTGGCCAGGCCGATCCAGCGCTTGGAGCCGTTGATCACCCATTCCTCGCCTTCCTGGCGGGCGAAGGTCTTCATGCTCCCCGGGTCGGAGCCGGCGGTCGGCTCGGTCAGACCGAAACAGCCGATGATCTCGCCGGCTGCCATGCGAGGGAGGTACTCGTTCTTCTGCTCCTCGCTGCCGTGCTTGTGGATGGCGCTCATGGCGAGGGAGCCCTGGACGCTCACGAACGTGCGCAGACCCGAGTCTCCGGCTTCCAGTTCGAGCGCGGCGAGACCGTACTCGACCGCGGTCCGGCCCGGGCAGCCGTAGCCCTGCAGGTGCATGCCGAGCAGACCCAGCTCAGCCATCTCCGGGATGATCTCCGTGGGGAACACGGCATCCTCGTACCAGCGAGCGATGCCGGGACGGATGCGCCGATCCACGAACTCCCGGACGGTGTCCCGGAAGGCCAGCTCGGCGGGGGAGTAGAGGGAATCGATGTCGACGAGGTCGTAGATGCTCATGGTCTCTCCGTGGGGTGTGACGGCGGTCATGGCTCCACGGTACCGAGCGCTCACACGGCGTTCATTGGTCGGTTCGACTCGGCTACAGTGTCTTGTGGTTGAAACGACCAGACTCCGCCGAGGAGTCGTCACCCGGAGCGCAAGGAAGCGACACGATGATCAGCCTGGCCCACGTGCAGACCACTCTGGGCGCGCGCCTGACCACCCTCGATGGCAGGCCGCCGGCGGCACGCACCGTCTCCGGCGTGCACATCTCGGAACTCGACGATCCCACGCCGTATCTCGAAGGCGGGGAACTGCTGCTGACCACCGGCATCCCGTTCCGCGGACCGGCTCACCGGACGCACGAGTACGTGGCACGGCTCGCGCGCCACGGAGTCTCCGCTCTCGGCCTGGGACTCGGGGCGGGTCTCAATGAGGTTCCGGGGACGCTCGTCGAAGCCTGCCGAGACCACGGGGTGGAGCTCCTGATCGTCCCGGATGGCGTGCCGTTCATGGATGTCTCCCGCGTGTACTGGGACCTCGTGGCGCGCCTCGGCCAGTCCGATCTGGTGGCGAGCCTGGGCACACAGACCGCTCTGGCACGCGCCGCCGCCCGACCGGACGCCCTCGCGTCCGTGGTCCGCGCGCTGGCGCAGGCGCTCGGCGGCTGGGCCGCCTATCTACCGGCGGAGGAGGCACCATCCACCGTCTGGCCCGACAGCACGCGGCCTCTCCTGCCGCAGCTGAAGCAGGAGACGGCGCGGCTGAACCTGCGAGGACTCCGGTCCGCTGCCACCTTCCAGGTGCACGGCGCCGACGTGGTGGCACACCCGGTCCTCGTCGGCCAGCGGATCGCGGGCGTGCTGGCCATCGGAGCGGGCCGCACGCTGACCCGTGCCGACCGACAGGTCATCCAGACGGTCTGCGTGCTGCTCTCCCTCAAGGCACAGCAGGACGAGGAGGCGGACCGTCGCACGAGTCTGCTCCATGCGGCGGTGGCCCGCCTGCTCATCGGAGGCCATCTCGAGGCCGCCCGGCTCCTGGCGGGGGATATCGGGGTCGCCCTGCCTGCGGGCCGGATCCGCGTGCTCCTCCTGGACGGTCTGCCGGAGGGTGCGACGGACCGGGAACTTGCTGCCGTGCTTGGGACGCTGGACGGCGGACTGTCGATCGAGGCGGGAGCGCTGCGGCTGCGCTGCACGGAAGGCGAGGTGGAGATCTGCCTGCTCGACGACGACGCCGCGCGGCACCCGGCCGACCGGTCGCCGGGGGAGAGGCCCGGCGTCGTCGTGCGGGCGGTGCTGAGCGCGCCGCTTACGCCGGCTCAGGTGCCCGGACGGCTCGAACCGCTCCGGGAGGTTCTGACGCAGGCCGCTCCCGGAGCGCTGACCCGGCCCCCGGTGAGTCCGCTCGACCCTCGTGCCGCGGGGTGGGTCGAGACGCTGCGTGCCCAGGAGCGGGGCGATCTGCTCGCCACGGTCCAGTGCTATCTCCGGAACCGCGGCCAGTGGGAGCCGGCGGCGCGGGAACTGGGCATCCACCGGAACTCCCTGCGGCACCGTATCGGGATCGCGCAGCGGCTCCTGCAGGCAGAGCTGGATGACCCGGACGTGGCGGCGAATCTCTGGCTTGCGCTCAGAGCCTCCTGACGCAGGGCCGCCTGAGTTCAGGCGTCCTGGGCCGTCCCGGATCCCAGCCACTCCCGCAACTGCTCCGAATGCTCGCCCAGCCGCGGCGGCGCCTGGGTGGGTGCGGGGAAGGCCGGGGTCCAGGTGATCGGGTGCCGGACCTGCCGTCCCACGGTGGCGCCTGACGCGTCCTGGACCTCGATGGTGGGGTGGAGTCCCAGTTCTTCGGCGTAGGAGATCCCCTCGTCGATCCCGGACACCCGTCCCGCGGGGATGCCCGCCGCGGTGAAGGACTGTTGCCAGCCGGCCGCGGTGTCCGTGGCCAGAGCGGCTTCCAAGTGCCGGGTGAGTTCCTGCCGGTGGGCCACCCGGGACGAGTTGGTGGCGAAGCGGTCATCCGCGGCCAGAGCGTCCAGCCCGAGCAGTGAGGCGAGCCGGGCGAACTGCGTGTCGTTGCCGCACGCCACCGCGAGCGGGCCGTCGGCGCAGTTCAGGAGCTGGTACGGAGCGATGGACGGGTGATCGTTCCCCATCCGCCCGGGGACCACGCCGGCGCCGAGATACGCCTGGGCCTGATTGGCGAGCGCGCCCTGGAGGCTGGACAGCAGGTTCACCTCGAGGTGAGCGCCGCGGCCGTCACGGTGCCGTGCGGTGAGAGCCGCCAGGATGCCCAGGGTCGCGTCCTTCGCCGTCAAAACGTCCACGAGCGCGACACCCGCCTTCATGGCCGGGCCGTCCTGCTCGCCCGTGATGCTCATGAGGCCGCCGAGGGCCTGGACGACGAAGTCATAGCCCATGAGTCCTGCGCCGCCCGCGCTGCCGAATCCTGAGATGGAGGCGTAGATGAGGCCGGGATTCTCTGCGGAGAGTTCTTCGTATCCGAGCCCGAGCCGGGCCATGCCGCCCGGCTTGAAATTCTCCACCAGCACATCGGCGCGGCGGGCCAGCTCGCGGGCGAGCCGCAGGTCGCCGGCGTCGCCCAGGTCAAGGCAGAGGGATTGCTTGTTCCGGTTCACGCTCTCGAAATAGGTGGAACCGGTAGCGGAGAAGGGGGGTCCCCAGCTGCGGGTGTCGTCCCCGGTGCCGGGGCGTTCGACCTTGATGACGGTGGCGCCCAGATCGGCGAGGGTCATGGTGGCCAGGGGGCCGGCCAGGACGCGGGAGAAGTCGGCCACGAGCAGGCCGTCCAGCGGCAGTGATCCGGTCTGTTCAGTCATGGAAACCGTCCTCTCGAGGCATCATCCGGGGTGGAGCGAGGTCTGGAACACACCCTAAGGAAGGCCGTGCTGGGTCCGCAGTGGGCGGAAGCGACGGTCGCTGGACGGATCATCCAGTGTTTCGGTCATGTGACAGTTCCAAAAAATTTTTGAACGTCATTCATAAATACTCTTCCCTTCGAGATGATGGGCGACTATCGTCTCGGTGTGGCGTAGAACACATTTCGCCTCGTGGCCGGAGCTTCTCCCGGCAGAACTCCCGGACCGGTCCGCCGGTCCGGCCGAACTTTCCGGTCACTCCGGGCTGCTCCCGCAAGGGGCAGCCCGCCTCCCCACAAGAAAGTCTCCCCAAGATGTCCCAGAACACTCCTCGCCTCAGGCGAACGCTCGGCCTCTGGTCAATCGTCGGCCTCGGCGTCGGCTACATGACGCTCACCACGGTCTTCGACACCTTCGGGATCGTGTCCGAAGAGACCAACGGCGTCGTGCCGACCGCCTATCTGGTCGCCCTCATCGCCCTGCTCTTCACGGCCATCAGCTATGGCCGCATGACGCGGGTCTTCCCTTCCTCCGGTTCCGCGTTCACCTATACCTCGGAGACCATCCACCCGAATGTCGGGTTCCTGGTCGGCTGGACGTCCCTCATGGACTACCTGCTCCTGCCCCTGGTGAACGCGCTGATCGTCCGGACGTACCTGACCTCCCTCTTCCCGGATGTGCCGGAATGGATCTGGGTGGTGCTGTACGTCGCCATGATCACCCTGCTGAACCTCTGGAGCATGACCAGCACCTCCCGCATCAACGGCCTTCTGGTGGTGTTCTCCACGGTGCTGATCGTGGTGTTCCTGGTGCTGGCCTGGAATGCTCTGCAGAACGGCGCGGGCACCGGCACCCCGTTCACGACGCAACCGTTCTTCCACGACGGCGTGGACACGAGTTCCGTGATCGCCGGTGCCACCGTGGTGTGCTTCTCCTTCATCGGCTTCGACGCCATCACGATGTACTCCGAAGAGGCCAAGGACGCCAACACGGTGCCACGGGCCATCGTGATCGCGCTGCTCATCGGTGGCCTGGTGTTCTTCGTGGCCGCCTGGTTCAGCCAGGCGACGTTCCCCACGGTGGAAGGATTCGAGAACACCGATGAGTCGCTCCTGCCCCAGATGGCGCTGAAGGTGGGCGGTCAGTTCTTCCAGATCCTCTTCACCGCCGCATCGTTCGCAGCCGCCGTCGCGTCCAGCCTGTCCTCCCACGCCTCCGTGTCCCGCATGATCTATGTGATGGGCCGTAACGGCAAGGGTGCGGTGTCCCGCTTCTTCTCCTTCATCCACCCGAAGACGCACACGCCGTTCAACGCCATCCTGTTCGTCGGCGCCGTGTCGCTGCTGGCCATCCCGCTGTCCCTGGACTTCGTGGCCTCCATGATCAACTTCGGCGCCCTGATCGCGTTCACGTTCGTGAACGTGACGGTGGTGGTGTACTTCGTGTTCATCAAGAAGGACCGGAAGGGGTCGAAGGCGATTCTCCGCAACATGGTCCTCCCGGTCATCGGCATGATCCTGACCGGTGTGCTCTGGTACTTCCTGTCCGACGAGGCGCGGTTGTACGGCGCCATCTGGCTCGGCGCGGGCTTCCTGGTCCTTCTGGTCATCACGCGGGTATTCCGTCGTCCGCTCAGTGTCCGCATGGAGGACGAGGAGATCGCCGAAGTCACGGGTGAGGAGCTCGGTCGGGCGGCTCGCTGACGTCATCTTGTGACACCGGCCGGTTCCCTCCGAGGGTGCCGGAGCGACTGCCGGGGCATGCTGCAGAGCGTGCCCCGGCAGTCGTGTGTCCGGCGTCGGGCGTCCGCGGAGTGGCGCGGCTCACGGCCCTCCCGTCGCCTAGAATGGAAGGGATTGTGCCGGGCGGAGTCCCGGGGAAAAACCAAAGAGGCGAAGAGATCGACTGCGTGCGGCGCTGGTCGGCTCGCACAAGGAGGAATCCACCATGGCAGAGCACGACGGCGGCCGGCGAAGCGGCCGGAATTTCGGCCCCCAGGGCAACCGCAAGCCTTTCGGCGACCGCAATTCCCGGGACGGCGAGCGTCGCGGCGGCTTCGGCGACCGCAAGCCCTACGGTGACCGTCCCCAGCGCGACGGCGATCGCCCGCAGCGTGATGGTGAGCGTCGTCCGTATGGCGACCGTAAGCCCTTCGGTGACCGGCCGCAGCGTGATGGTGAGCGTCGTCCGTATGGTGACCGACCGCAGCGCGAGGGCTATGGCCCGCGCCGTGATGATCGTCGCGACGACCGTGGTTCGTTCGGTGAGCGCCGCTCCTTCGGCGATCGCCCCCAGCGTGATGGTGAGCGTCGTCCGTATGGTGACCGCAAGCCGTACGGTGACCGTCCGCAGCGCGACGGCGACCGTCCCCAGCGCGATGGTGAGCGTCGCCCGTATGGTGACCGCAAGCCGTTCGGCGATCGTCCGCAGCGTGACGGTGAGCGTCGCTGGGAAGACCGCGGTGAGCGCCGCTCCTTCGGTGACCGCCCGCAGCGTGATGGTGAGCGCCGTTCTTATGGTGACCGCCCGCAGCGTGATGGTGAGCGCCGTTCTTATGGTGACCGTCCGCAGCGTGATGGTGAGCGCCGTTCTTATGGTGACCGTCCGCAGCGTGAAGGTGAGCGCCGTCCCTATGGCGACCGCAAGCCCTTCGGTGACCGTCCGCAGCGCGATGGTGAGCGCCGCCCGTATGGCGACCGCAAGCCCTTCGGTGACCGCCCCCAGCGCGAGGGCTACGGGCGTGACCGCGATGACCGCCGTCGTGATGACCGCGGGGGAGAGCGCCGCTGGGAGGACCGCGGCGGCAGCCGCCGCGACGATGACCGTCGCTCCTTCTCGCGCCGCGACGACGCCGGCAACGGTCCTCGCGACTCGTACGGCCGCTCGATCAACCCGGCCGATCTGCGGTCGGCCAACCGCCCGGACCGCGAGCGTTCCCCGGAGATCGACGAGGACGTCACCGGTCGCGAGCTGGACCGCGGCACCCTCGGCGAGCTCCGCTCCCTCGAAAGCCGCAACGGCATGTTCGTTGCCCAGCACCTGGTGATGGCCGGTCGCTACCTGGAGGAGGACGCCGAGCTGGCCTACCAGCACGCGCTCGCCGCGAGCCGCCGCGCCGGCCGTCTGGCGTCCGTCCGCGAGGCTGTCGCAGTCACCGCCTACACCGCCGGCCACTACGCCGAGGCACTCAGCGAATTCCGGACCTTCCGCCGCATCTCCGGCTCCAATGTGCACCTTCCGCTCATGGCCGATTCCGAGCGTGGCCTAGGCCGTCCGGACAAGGCGCTGGAACTGGCCCGCAGCGAGGACGCCCAGGACCTGGACGCTCCGGGCAAGGTCGAGCTCGCGATCGTCGCCTCGGGCGCACAGGCCGACAAGGGCGACTTCGCCGCCGCCCTGGCCGAGCTGGAGATCCCGCAGTTGGACATCAACCGGGCCTTCTCCTACAGCCCGCGCCTGTTCCGCGCCTACGCCGACGCTCTCGTCGCCGCGGGCCGCGAGGACGAGGCCGCACGCTGGGCCCGCCAGGCGCTGGTCGCCGAGGAGGCGCTCGGCGTCGGTCAGTTCGCGGAGCCCGAGATCTTCGATCTGGTGGGCGACGACGAGGAAGAGGAGCGCCGTCACGCCTCCTCCGAGGAGAGCGACGCGGACTCCGAGGACGAGGCTGACTCCGAGGACGAGACGGAGGCCGGCTCCGAGGACGATGACGCAGCCTCGGACGATGAGACGGACGATGAGACCGAGGTCTTCGTCGACGAGGCTGACGGCCTGGTGGAGCAGCCCGCGCCCGCGGACATCTCCGATGATTCCGCCGAGGAGCCGGACAGCGGTTCCGAGGGCGAGTCCCAGGACCGCTGAGCATGACCCTGCCGAGTTCCCCCGTGCTGATCGACCGCTTTGACGCGATCCTCTCGGACCTGGATGGTGTGGTGTACGCCGGACCGTCCGCGATTCCGGGCGCCGTGGAAGCGCTGTCCGGTCTCGCGGATCGGGGAGTGGGGCTGGCGTATGTGACCAACAACGCCTCCCGCTCCCCGGAGCGGGTCGCTGAGCACCTGCGGGAGCTCGGCGCTCCGGCCACGGCGGAACAGGTCGTCACCTCTCCGCAGGCGGCCGCGAGGCTCCTGGCGGAACGTCTGGCGCCGGGCTCCCGGGTCCTCATCACGGGCAGCACGGCGCTCGCCGCGGAGGTCTCGGCCGCGGGTCTCGAACCGGTCTGGAAGGCCACGGATGACCCTCACGCCGTGGTCCAGGGCTTCGACCCCGGGCTCGGCTGGAAGGACCTCGCCGAGGCCTCCTACGCCGTCGCCACGGGGATCCTCTGGGTCGCGACCAACACGGACCTTTCCATCCCGCAGGCCCGCGGCATCGCTCCCGGAAACGGAACCCTGGTCGCCGCCGTGCAGGCCGCGACAGGAGTGACGCCGGTCGTGGCGGGCAAGCCGGAGGTCCCGCTGTTCCACGCGGCCGCAGCCCGGCTGTCGTCCTCGCGGCCCGCCGTCGTCGGCGACCGACTCGACACGGACATCCTGGGCGGCAACCGCGCCGGCTTCGCCACGATCCAGGTGCTGACCGGGGTCAACACGGCGCGGGACGCGCTGAACGCGCTCACCCTGGAGCGTCCCACCCACTTGATCGCGGAGCTGGGCGCGCTGTACCGCCCCTATCCCGAGACGGTGCACGACGACGGCGCGCGGCGCGTCGGCGAGGCGTCCGCCGTCGTGGAGGGGGACCGGGTGGTCGTCACTGCGGAGGAGGACTCGCTGGACGGTTGGCGTGCCGCTTGTGCCGCCTGGTGGTCCGCCGTGCCCGAGACGGAGACCGCCACGGCCCCCGAGGTGGTCTGGCGGAATCGCTGAGACGCCGGGCCTGTGAGGGCCTTGCGACACGCCCCCTGAACCGTGTCCTCGTTACGATGGGGACTGATGGATGCCGAGGAGACCACCGTGGATGAGCACGCCGATGACGGGATGAGCGCCGACGGGATGGGCCCTGTGCAGGACCCTGCCGTGGCCCAGGTGCTGTCGACCCTGGAAGAACTGGAGAACGCCCCCTTGGAGGAGCACCCCGCCGGGCTGGACCGCATCCACGATGCGCTCAGTTCGCTGCTGGACGGCCCCCTGGTGCCCGGGATCCAGCCGCGATGACCCGTCTCGACCAGGAACTCACACGCCGCGGGCTCGCGCGCTCCCGCACCGAGGCGGCGCGGCTCATCGCGGCGGGACTCGTCAGCAGCGCCGGGCAGTTGCTCCGCAAAGCGTCCGTGAGCGTGACGGAGGAGACGGAGCTGCTGGTCGCGGAGAGCGGCATCACGGAATTCGTCTCCCGTGCGGGCCACAAGCTGCGAGGCGCCCTGGATGCCTTCCCTGAGGTCTCGGCCACCGGCAAGAGGTGCCTGGACGCCGGCGCCTCGACCGGCGGGTTCACGGACGTCCTCCTCCGGGCGGGCGCCCGGGAGGTGGCCGCCGTCGACGTCGGACATGATCAGTTGGTCGAGGAACTGCGGCAGGATCCGCGGGTTCACGTCTTCGAGGGCATGAACGTGCGGTATCTCCAGGCCGCCGACATCGGGGGAGAGGCCTCCCTGACCGTCGCCGATCTGTCCTTCATCTCCCTGACCCTCGTCATGAAGCCCCTCGCCGCATGCACCTCGCCGGGCGGTGAACTGGTGCTCATGGTCAAGCCGCAGTTCGAGGTGGGCCGGGAGCGTCTGTCCCGCACGGGCGTGGTGAACAGCACGGAACAGCGCTGCGAAGCCGTGGGCCGGGTGGCGCAGAGCGCCGTCGACGCCGGGCTGGTGCTCCGAGGGCTGGCCGAAAGCCCCCTGCCGGGTCAGGACGGGAACCACGAGTATTTCCTGTGGCTGGCGCGCCCGGACCGACCGGATGCTGTGCCTGCCGGAAGCGACGTGCCTAAGATCGTCCCAGGTGATGTCACCGATCCGGCGAGGCCCGGAATCACGGTGGCGGAACTCCTCACGACCATCTGGCCGGCGCACCAGGCCGGGCCGAAACACTAGGAGCGGGTATGAGCCGGCGGATCCTCGTCTTCGCCCACACGGGACGCGAAGAGTCCCTGAAGGCTGCCCGCGAAGCGTGCCTGGAGCTGACGTCGAGCGGCCTGATCCCGGTCATGAATCCTGCGGAGCGTCAGGACATGGAGGATTACTTCGGAGACCGTGACACGCCCACGGAGATCCTGGGGCAGGACTGCGATCTGGACGGGATCGAGCTCGGCATGGTCCTGGGCGGTGACGGCACCATCCTGCGCGCCGCCGAGATGGTGCGGGAGATCAACATCCCGTTGCTCGGCGTCAACCTGGGCCACGTGGGCTTCCTGGCGGAAAGCGAGCGGGCGGACCTGAAGGACACCGTCCGGTGGATCGCGCGCAAGGACTACGTGGTCGAGGAACGGATGACCATCGACGTGCAGGTCTGGGTCAAAGGCCGGCGTATCTGGCACACCTGGGCGCTGAACGAGGTGTCGCTGGAGAAGGGCAACCGGGAGCGGATGCTCGAAGTCGTGATGGAGGTGGATGAGCGTCCGCTGACCTCCTTCGGCTGTGACGGCGTCGTCATGGCGACCCCCACGGGCTCCACGGCCTACGCGTTCTCCGCGGGCGGCCCGGTGGTCTGGCCCGAGGTGGAGGCGCTCCTCATGGTTCCCATCAGCGCACACGCGCTCTTCGCGAAGCCCCTCGTGGTGTCACCGCGGTCGCGTCTGGCGGTGGAGGTGCTGACCCGCACCGACGCCCATGGCGTCATCTGGTGCGACGGCCGGCGATCACTCGACCTGCCGCCCGGGTCCCGGATCGAGGTCACCCGTTCGGACACGCCCGTCCGTCTGGCGCGCACGCACCAGACCCCGTTCTCCGCACGACTGGTGAGCAAGTTCGAACTGCCCACCAGCGGTTGGCGCGGCCCTATGCACCAGGTCCACTCGGCGCCCACGGGACAGGTGCCGATGGTCGATCAGTCCGTCCTCGACCGTCCCGTCCCCGGTGGACAGGACGAACCACAGAACAGCACCCCGGTGCCCAGCCCGAAACACCTGTGAACCGTGCTGAGAGGCCGGCCGTGCAGGGGAGACGAGACGAAAGCACAGCATGATTGAAGAAATCCGCATCAGGGACCTCGGTGTCATCACGGAGGCGAGGCTCCCGCTGGGCCCCGGGCTCAGCGTGGTGACCGGCGAGACCGGCGCCGGCAAGACCATGGTGGTCACCGCCGTCGGGCTGCTGCTCGGCGCCAGGGCAGACGCCGGAGCGGTGCGGGTGGGCGCCAAAGCGGCCAGTGTCGAGGCCACGGCGCTGCTGCCGGAAGGTCACGCTGCTCTGGAACGGGCGGAGGAGGCCGGCGCTGAGGTCGAGACCAGCGATCAGGGCGCCGAACTGCTCTTGGCGCGCAGCGTCAGCATGGAAGGCCGGTCGCGTGCTTACCTGGGCGGGCGCTCCGCCCCGGTGGGGGCTCTCGCCGAAGTGGGGGAGCGGCTGCTGGTGATCCACGGCCAGACGGACCAGATCCGGCTGAAGAGCTCCACCGCGCAACGCGAAGCACTCGACAAGTTCGGTGGCCCGGCGCTCGGGAAAGCCCTGACCGCCTATCAGGAGTGCTACCACGCGTATCGCGCGGCCGAGAAGGAACTGGCCGAGCTGCAGGCGGCGGAGCGGGAACGGCTGCGCGAGGCGGAGTCGCTGGACGCCGCCCTCACCGAGATCGACGCCGTCGCCCCCGAACCGGGGGAGGACGAGCGGCTCAAGGCCGAGTCGGTCAAGCTCGCCCACGTGGAGCAGTTGCGAATCGCGGCGGGAACCGCGCAGGGCGTCCTCAGCGGCGACGACTACTCCGAAGCCGGGGACGCGCTGCAGCTGCTCACCGCCGCGCAGCGGACCCTGGAACAGGTGTCCCAGCACGACGCCACGCTGGAAGCCCTCGCGTCACGTGTCGCCGAGTCCGCCGTCGTGCTGGAGGACATCGCCTCCGAACTCGCGCATTACTCCGCCGGCCTCGAGACCGAAGGCCCGGAACACCTGGCGGCACTGGAAGCGCGGCGCGCCGAGCTGTCCAAGCTGGTGCGGAAGTACGCCCCCAGCATTGACGAGGTCCTGGAGTGGGCCGAGACGTCCCGGGTGCGGCTGGAGGAGCTCCAGGGCGACACCGAACGCATCGAGGGACTGCAGGCCCAGGTGGAGAGCCGGCGCGCCGAGCTGGCTCGACTGGCGGCCGAGCTCCACGAGCTGCGCGTCCGGGCCGCCGGTGAGCTCGCGGAACGGGTCAGTGCGGAACTCGCCGCGCTGGCCATGCGGGACGCCCGCCTGCACGTCCAGGTCGAGGAGGCGCCCGAACCGGGCCCCCACGGCCAGGACCAGATCGCGATCCTTCTGCAGCCCCACGCCGGGGCTCCGGCGCGGCCCGTCGGCAAGGGAGCGTCCGGCGGCGAGCTCTCCCGGGTGATGCTGGCGATCGAAGTGGTGCTCGCGGAAGTCGACCCGGTGCCCACCTTCGTCTTCGACGAGGTGGACGCCGGGGTGGGCGGCCGTGCCGCCGTCGAGATCGGACGGAGGCTGGCGATGCTCGCCCGTCACGTCCAGGTGTTGGTGGTGACGCATCTGCCTCAGGTGGCCGCGTTCGCAAACCAGCATGTGCGGGTCATCAAGAACAGTGTCCGGGGCGCCGACGGCGGCCTGGACAGCGGCTTCACCTCGAGCGATGTGGAAGTGCTCGACGATGACGCCCGTGTGGTGGAACTGGCCCGCATGCTCGCGGGCCAGGAGGAATCCGAATCCGCGCGTGCTCACGCGCAGGAACTTCTGGACGATGCGCGGCAGTTCACAGCATCGACCATGGCCTGAGAAAGACAAAGGGTGATAGGGCTTGAACTCCGTGGTGCAGCGATCCAATTCCCGTGTAAATTCCCGCTTCCAGGACTCCGGCAAGATCACCAAACAGATCTTCGTGACCGGCGGCGTGGCTTCCTCCCTCGGCAAGGGCCTGACTGCTTCAAGTCTGGGCCACCTTCTCCGGGCTCGTGGCCTTTCGGTCACCATGCAGAAGCTCGATCCCTATCTGAATGTCGATCCTGGAACGATGAACCCGTTCCAGCACGGCGAAGTCTTCGTCACGGACGACGGCGCCGAGACCGATCTGGACATCGGTCACTACGAGCGCTTCCTGGATGAGAATCTGGACGGCTCCGCCAACGTGACCACCGGCCAGGTGTACTCCACCGTCATCGCCAAGGAACGCCGCGGCGAATACCTCGGTGACACGGTGCAGGTCATCCCGCACATCACGGACGAGATCAAGCGCCGTATGCGCCTGCCCGCCGAACCGACGGCCGGACACGAGGTCCCTGACGTCATCATCACCGAGATCGGCGGCACCGTCGGTGACATCGAATCCCAGCCGTTCCTCGAGGCCGCACGCCAGGTGCGCCAGGATGTGGGACGAGGCAACGTCTTCTTCCTGCACGTCTCCCTGGTCCCGTACATCGGCCCGTCCCAGGAACTGAAGACCAAGCCGACGCAGCACTCCGTAGCGGCTCTGCGCTCCATCGGCATCCAGCCCGAGGCGATCGTGATCCGCTCCGACCGTGAGGTGCCGGAAGCCATGCGCGAGAAGATCGGCCGCATGTGCGATGTGGACAGCGACGCCGTCGTGAACGCGGCCGACGCCCCGAGCATCTACGACATCCCCAAGACCCTGCACGCCCAGGGCCTGGACTCCTACATCGTGCGTGCCCTGGATCTGCCGTTCAAGGACGTGGACTGGAGCAAGTGGGACAAGCTGCTCGAAGCCGTCCACAACCCGCGCCACGAGGTCGAGATCGCCCTGGTGGGCAAGTACATCGACCTGCCGGACGCCTACCTGTCCGTGACCGAGGCGCTGCGTGCCGGTGGCTTCGCCAACAACGCCAAGGTCAAGATCCGCTGGGTCCCCTCGGACACCTGCGAGACCGAGGCCGGCGCCAAGGCCGCACTGGCCGGCGTCGACGCCATCTGCGTTCCGGGTGGTTTCGGCATCCGCGGGCTGGAAGGCAAGCTCGGCGCGCTCAAGTTCGCCCGTGAGTCCGGTCTGCCGGCTCTGGGTCTGTGCCTGGGCCTGCAGTGCATGGTCATCGAGTACGCCCGCAATGTGGTCGGGCTGGAAGGCGCGTCCTCCTCGGAGTTCGAGCCGGATTCCAAGTACCCGGTCATCGCCACGATGGAAGAGCAGATCGACATCGTGGACGGCAAGGGCGACCTCGGCGGCACCATGCGCCTGGGCCTCTACCCGGCCGTGCTGACCGAAGGCTCCGTGGTCGCGGAGACCTACGGCGCCACCGAGGTGGGGGAGCGTCACCGTCACCGCTACGAGGTGAACAACAAGTTCCGTCCGCAGATCGCCGACGCCGGCCTGGTGTTCTCCGGCACGTCCCCCGACGGCAAGCTCGTGGAGTTCGTCGAGCTTCCGCGGGACGTCCACCCGTACTACGTGGCCACCCAGGCTCACCCGGAGCTGAGCTCCCGTCCGACCCGTCCTCACCCGCTCTTCGCGGGTCTGGTGCAGGCCGCTCTGGTCCACTCCGGCGCGCTGGAGACCGCCGCCAAGTAGGGCGGCCATCTCAGCAGGGTTTCCGCATGAAGGGTGGGTGGCCCGGTCACACGACCGGGCCACCCACCCTTCGTCACGTCCGGATTCGGCACTTGTTAATCCAACGACTGGAATATTAGGCTGGGCCCATGAGTCAGCCTCACGTTCCCGCAGCCCGGCCCACGATCCCCGCCGGGCGTGATCTCACCCTGGACCTCGCCCGGGTGGCCTGTGTCTTGGTGGTCGTCTTCGTGCACCTCGTCCTGGTGGGGGTGGGGCGCAACCCGGACGGCTCGCCCCTCCTCGACAGCCCGGTGACGGGATTGCGGTGGGTGGCCCCGGTCTCCTGGGTGGCAGAGATCATGCCCCTGTTCTTCGTGGTCGGCGGATTCGCCGCCCGGACGGGATGGGAATCCGCGCAGGCCCGGGGCGAGAGCCCAGGCCGCTTCGTCCGGTCCCGGCTGGCGCGACTGGCCCGTCCTGCGCTCCCGCTCTACTGTTTCCTCGCCGCCGCACTTCTGGTGGTCAAGGTGATCGGTCTGGATCCGGCGCTCGTGAGCGCGGTGGAGGTCCCCGTCGGCTCGGTGCTGTGGTTCCTCGGGGCCTATCTCCTGGTGCAGTCGCTGGCCCCGTGGATGATCCGCTGGCACAAGCGTGCCCCCTGGCTCACCCTGATCGTGCTTCTTGCGGCGGCGCTGGTGGTCGACATCATCCGCCTGGTGGTCGGCATCTGGGCGCTCGGCCTCGGCAAGATCGATCTCAACGGTTACGGCACGGGGGACGAGCTGTTCGGCATCCCCAATGTCGCCTTCGTGTGGCTGTTCGCTCAGCAGATCGGATTCTGCCTCAAGGACGGCTGGTTCTCCCGTCTCAGCTGGTGGCAGCTGCTCGGCGTGGTCGCGCTCGGCTTCCTCGTCATCGGCGCCCTGGTGGGTTTCGGCTCGTACTCCACGAGCATGCTGAGCAATCAGTGGCCGCCCACCACGCCGATCGCGATCCTGGCGCCCATTCAGGCCGCGCTCTTCACCCTGCTGCGCCGACCGCTCACCGCTCTCATGCGCCTGCGATGGCTGCAGGCCGTGGTGTTCGCCGCGGGTTCCCGGCTCATGACGATCTACCTCTGGCACGTCACGGCGATCGTCGTCCTCACCGGGATCCAGCTTCTTCTGCCGCTGCCCATGCCGGCCCCGGGTTCCACCGCCTGGTGGCTGACCCGCCCGCTTCTCCTGGTGGCCGTCTTCGCCGTGGTCTGGGTGATCTCCCTCGGGACCTCACGGCTTGAGCGCCCGGTGCCGGAGCCTGCCGGCAGCCGTGTCAGTCCTGCGGCGACCGTCGCCGCCGTCGTGCTCTTCGTCCTGCCGTCGATCGGCATCTCCGCCTACGGACTGGACCTGCCGCTCGCCATCGGCGCTGTGCTGTGCACGGCGGCATCGCTTCTGCTCATCGTCCCGCGGGGGAGTGCGGAGGCTTCCCAGCCGACGACGGCGGGCAGCGTCGCCGCCTGAGCCGGCCGGCGAGGTGCCCGCTGGGCCCGGCTGAGGACTTCCCCCGTTCAATCACCGACGCCGGGCGTCGGCGCGGCTATTGTCGATAGTGGGGATGCGCCACTCGCCGTCCCCGGTGAGCGAAGGAGAAGCATGACCCAGTCACCCGGCGCTGAACAGCACGGACAGCCCGACGGAACCCCTGGCGCCCCGCTGGCCGACGCCGTCCACACCCGCCCCCTCGCGGAGCGGAAGACGGTGTTCTCGGGCCGGATCTGGGACGTCGTCTCGGACACCTTCTCCCTCACCGACGGCGGGCCGACCATGGTGCGCGATTACGTCGATCACACCGGCGCCGTGGCGATCATCCCGGTCGATGAGAAGGGCCGGATCCTGCTCCTGAAGCAGTACCGTCATCCCGTGGGCATGGACCTCTGGGAGGTGCCCGCCGGCCTGCTGGACGTCGAGGATGAACCGCCCCTGGACGCCGCCGCCCGCGAGCTGGCCGAGGAAGCGGACCTCCGCGCCGCTGAATGGCACGTGCTCGTGGACTTCTTCAACTCCCCGGGAGGCTCGTCCGAGGCTCTGCGGGTGTTCGTGGCCACCGGCCTCAGCCCGGTGCCCGAGCAGGACCGCCATGTGCGCACCGACGAGGAATCCGAGTTCGAATACGCCTGGGTCTCCCTGGAGGAGGCGGTCTCCGCGATCCTGGCGGGGGACATCCACAATGTTTCCACGGTGGTCGGAGTGCTGGCGCTGCAGGCTGCTGTGTCCAGGAGCGGAGGCGAGCTGACAGGAGCGGCGCTGCGTCAGGCCGGGCTCCGTCCCGCCGAGGCGTCCTGGACCGCGCATCCCCACTTCCGGTGAGCGCCCCGAGCGCCGGCACTGAGACGTCGGCAGGCACTGGAGAAGCCGCGAAACCGGCGACGCCGCCGACCGCCGTCGAGCGCGCCATCCGGCAGTACCTCCAGCATCTTTCCGTGGAGCGGGGCTTGGCGCGTAACACCCTGCAGTCCTATGAGCGCGACCTCAACCGCTACGCCCGGTTCCTGGCCGCCGAAGGGCTCCGCGAGCCGCAGGACATCGAGCGCGGCCACGTGAGCGCTTTCGCCCAGGCCCTGCACGACGGCGCGGACGGCGGCACGGCGCTGGGCGTCAGGTCGGCGGCGCGGACCATCGTCGCGGTCCGGGGCCTGCACAAATTCTGGGCTCTCGAGGGGCTCACCGTGAACGATCCCGCCCATGAGGTCCGCCCGCCTATGCCGGGCAAACGGCTGCCGAAGGCGATCCCGTTCTCGGAGGTCGAGCGCATCCTGGAAGCCGCCGTTACCGACACTCCGGCAGGTCTCCGGGATGCGGCTCTGCTGGAGTTCCTGTACTCCACCGGCGCCCGGATCAGCGAGGCGGTCGGACTGGATGTGGACGATCTGGCGCTCGCCGGTGAGGAATCCGACGGTCCCGCTCTGGTGCGACTCTTCGGGAAAGGCTCGAAGGAGCGGGTCGTGCCGCTGGGCAGTTATGCGGCCCGCGCGCTCGAGGCGTACCTGGTGCGCGGACGGCCCGTTCTCGCGGCGAAAGGCAAGGGCACTCCCGCCTTGTTCCTGAATGTGCGGGGGAGCAGGATCAGCAGGCAGAGCGCCTGGGCGATCCTGAAGGCCGCCGCGGAACGCGCCGGGATCGAGCGCGACATCTCGCCCCACACGCTCCGGCACTCCTTCGCCACCCACCTGCTGGAGGGTGGCGCGGACGTGCGCGTGGTCCAGGAACTTCTCGGACACGCGTCCGTCACCACCACGCAGATCTACACCCTGGTCACCGCCGACACCTTGCGTGAGGTGTACGCGGCGGCACACCCCCGGGCACTCGGCTGACACGCGGCCGGGCTCCGCGGGCGTTCCGCAGGGAGTCGCTCAGTCCCCGGAGGCCGTGTCCTCGTCCATGACGAGGACCAGTTTGCCCGTGGTGCGGTCCGTCTCACCGGCCTCGTGGGCCCTTGCTGCCTCCGCGAGCGGGAACGTGCCGGCGATCGTGGCTTTCAGCGAGCCGTCGGCCGCCAGATCGGCGATCGCCTGCATGCCCGCGTGATCGGCCTCCACCAGGATCAGCTTCACGCGGACGCCGAGACGCTCGGCCTCCGCGCGCAGACCCTTCGCAGGTCGCGGCAGCGTCGAGACGAGGATTCCGCCGGGCCGCAGCGTGCGCAGGGACCGCAGCTGGTAGTCGCCGCCGATCGTGTCGAGGGCGATGTCCACGTCACGGACCGCCTCGGCGAAGTCGGTCTCGCGGTAATCGATGGTCTCGTCGGTGCCCAGCCCGCGGAGGAACTCATGCTTCGGAGCGCTTGCCGTGCCGATCACGTACGCGCCGCGCGCCTTCGCAATCTGGACGGCCAGGTGCCCGACGCCTCCGGCCGCGGCATGGATCAGCACCCTGTCGCCGGGCGCGACGCCGGCGGTGTCGACGAGCGCCTGCCACGCCGTGAGCGCGGCGAGGGGGAGTGCGCCCGCCTGCACATGGTCGATCGTTGCGGGCTTGCGCACGAACGCGCGAGTGGGACCGACGACGTACTCGGCGTGGGACCCGACGCCGTGCGGGTAGGGCAGCATGCCGAAGACCTCATCACCGGGCTCGAAGAGCGTGGACCCGAGCCCCACCGCCTCGACGACGCCGGAGACGTCCCAGCCGAGCGGCACCGACGGCTCCGGGAACCAGGACTGGCCCGCACGGTGCTTCCAGTCGGTCGGGTTGATCCCCGCGGCATGGACCCGCACCAGGATCTCGCTGATGCCCGGCTTGGGGCGGGGGAGGGTGACCTCGTGGATCTCCTCGGGCCCGCCGAACCGGTTCTGGCCGGCGGCCTTCATCATCGCGGTGTTCTGGTCGTCAGGTGCGCTGACGCTCATGTCCTCCACCCTGGCACCCGCGGACGGTGAGGACAAGGCATCCCGCAAGCGGCGTGCCGCACACCGTTGCGGGGTGTGTGCAGCGTGGCAGGGAACAGTCTCCGCGAGGCTACCGGCCGGCGTCGTAGTGGCTGGAGACCTGGGCGGCGGTCAGCGCGGTGGTGTAGACGGCGGCGTACTGGATCGACCCGGTGAAGTAGGACGGTCCGTTGTAGCCGGTCCCGTCGCCGTTGGCC
This sequence comes from Arthrobacter woluwensis, assembly GCF_030816155.1. Taxonomy (NCBI): domain Bacteria; kingdom Bacillati; phylum Actinomycetota; class Actinomycetes; order Micrococcales; family Micrococcaceae; genus Arthrobacter; species Arthrobacter woluwensis. The sequence goes on from NZ_JAUSXR010000001.1 coordinate 1,138,814, forward strand.
CAGCCGGCGAGGGTCCCGCAGCCGACCTTCCAGTACCCGTTGTAGGCCTCTCCGGTGGTGACGGCGGTGTTCGATCCGACGAGCACGCCGTCCACATAGAGCCGCATGCCGGCTGAGGAGAGCACCGCGACCGTATGGTGCCAGGCGCCGTCCGCATAGCTCTTGCCCGCTGCCGTGGACAGCGTCCGCACCGCGTTGGGGTACACCCCGAAGACGATCCGGCCGGTGTTGTCCAGGTAGAGGTGGCGGTCGTTGTTGGCGTCGGTGCTGCTGTTGGTGGCGGTGCCGAATCCGATGATCTTGCCGTTGCTCGTGGAGGTGGTCCGGAACCAGGCCTCCAGGGAGAAGGTGTTCGGGCCCGTGTTGAGCCCGGGGATCGACAGACACTGGTTGCCGGCGAAGGAAGCCGAGACGGCCGGGGTGTCCCGCGCGCAGCCGATGGACGCCGTCGTCGTGGGAGTGATCAGGTACGTGGCCGTGCGGCCGGTGCCGGAGAAGTCGCTCTCGCTCCGCGCCGCACCCGCCGCCAGGGCGTACGCCCCGTAGGTCGAGGCGGCGCCGAGGCTCGACTCCGCCTGCTTGCAGGTGAAGAAGGTCCGCGTGCCGGAGGTGACGGCGCTGTTCTGCACGCTGGCGACGAAGGCCCCGTGAGTGCTCAGGGAATTCACCAGCGCGACGGCGAGGGCGGTGAGTGCCGCGATGACCGCGAGGAGGATCACCCCACGACGGCGCGTGCGGGAGTCCTGGGTGTCCTCGTCCCCTTCCGGCGTGTCCCCGGCCGTGGCGGGACGGACCAGAAGGGCGGCCAGGAGAGGGACGAGACAGACGACGATCACGAGCGCCTGCTGCCACCACTCAAGAGCGGGCAGAGGATTGATGACGTAGTGACCCGACGCGTTCGTAGTCGTCACCTGGGTGACGGCGTCCTGCCCGCTGCTGAGCCGCTGCGAGCCGGCGCTCATGGGGAAGAGCCCGGTGTTGACCACGTGCATGAGGACTCCGTCGCGGGAGTCGGCGGGGCGGTACCCGAGCATCTGCATATTGGTCCACGGGCGGAGCCACAGGGAGATGGCCGCGACCACGAGCGAGCCGCCGCCGAGCCGCACACTCTGCTTCCAGACGGGGTTGTCCCGGCGGGTGCGCGCGAGCACCTCGACGATCAGTCCACCGATGAGCAGCCAGGGGAGGGCACTCACGGCCCAGCCGAGACCGCGGCTGCTCCAGACGACGGAGCCCACGACGTCGTCGGTGGGCACACGCCAGCCGTCGACCGCGCCGTTCAGATCGCCTTTCGTGGTCAGCCGCTGGGGCGTCTCGGCGATGATCCGGTGCGTGTAGACGCGGTTCTCCACGCGGAACGTCGCGATCTCGCCGACGTCGTACGCCGGTTGCGGATGAACGACCACCAGGGAGCCGACGGGCAGCGTGGTGCCCATGCTGGGCGTGGTGACGGCGAAGACGCGGTACCCGCTCAGGAGGAACACGGCGACGCCGACGACCAACAGAATCCCGGCCCCCACCCCCCAGAGGGCGAGAGCCGGGCGCCTGCGAACCAGGATGCTCAAGGGACAGACCTCAGGAGGAGAACGTCCAGGTCAGCGGCTGGCTCAGCTGCAGGCCGGAGTAGGTGTTGCCCGTGGCCGCGGGGACCGTCACGGCGAACGTGAAGGGGACCGTGGTGCCGGCCGGAACCGAGGAGGCGGCCGTCTTGGCCAGGATGTCCACCGGTGCGTTGAAAGCGGCCAGGGTGCCGCTGTAGATCGTGCTGGAGCCGGAGGTCACCACGAGGGTCACCTTGGAGCACAGATCCGTGGCCGTGCCGTTGACCGGGCCGTTGTTGCTCTGCGCGCAGGCGGCGGGGCTGAGGTTGAAGGCCGACGCCGGGACGGTGCCGGTGTTTTTGATGGTGATCTGAGTCGAGACGGTCTGACCGGGCACCATGGCCAGGTTTCCGCCGTACTTGTTGATCGTGGCGCAGGTCGCCGTGTTGGTCGAGATCGAGCCGCCGTCCGTGCTGTTGCACAGGATGGTGCCGGTCTGGTTCGCCTCCTGCATCGACAGGCTGCCGAGCCCGGCGGTGTCGGTGCTGTTGGTGATCGAGGCGGTGAACGCGGCCAGGGTCGGCGACATGCTGAGTGCCAGCGCGACCGAGCCGACGGCGCCGGCGATCACGATGGGCAGATTGCGGCGCAGACGGCTCTTGCGGGCAGGGGTGATCGAATCAGACTTCAAGGTTTCCTCCAAGAAACGGGCGGCATTCCGTGCGGCCCTTCATGAACCCGCGGTGCGCTGCGGCGGTGTCGCCCGGCACGGCAAAAGTTCTCAAAATACTCGTGTGAACTATAAGGGCATGTCAGGTATTTCTGCCAATCATCAAAGGTGTCCTAACATTGCGGGCGGATCCGACAAGATGTTGCATGGAATACCGAAAATTGTTTGTTATCCGATTTATTCGGACGAGCGCTTGCAGGACGAGGCGCGAACGGCCTTTTCTGTCATCCCATCCTGCTGCCGTCGAGGGTATTCGGGAGGGCGCTCGCGACGTAACCGTCGAGGTCACCGGCCTTTCTGCGAGAGATGTCGTTCCGGGGAGTATTTTGTCCTCATGAACGAGAAACCCGGAGTCGTTCCGTGCCTGCTGATTCCGGCGGAGATCGCCGAGGAACGCCGTGCCGACGGGTGGACGAGCGATTTTTGAGCCACGCAGGGACTGGATCATGGGGAAATTGAAGTGGCGGGTTCTGTTCCCGTGGCGCGGGAACTCGAGGGCGCGTCGTCGTGTCGAATTGATGACAGATTTGTCGCAGCTGAATCGACTTTTAGACGACTGTGATGTGCGGCACTGGCCTTCCTGGGCGTCCCAGGGTCTCGTCCTTCTGGAAAGCGATGAACCCCGGGGCCTGTCGCACATCAGAAGGGCTTATGGCGGCATGGGCAGCCTCAATGACGTCATCCTCTCGGTCCGGAATGGCCATCGGCTCGCCGTTGAGGACGAAAAGGCGGTGAACGACCAATTCAGGGCACTCTGCTCCTTGGTCTATGACCACACCGTCTGGTTGCAGGAGGATCTCGAGGGGATGCGGCTCCGGTGAACCGTCAGCGGCGTGTGGTGCTCCCGCGCTCGTCTTCCGACGGGTGGTCGGATGTTTCGTCGACATAGCCCGTCTGACGTTTCCATGCCGCGGGAGGTTCGAAGCCGTCATCCCACGGCATCGGCCGGTAAGAGCAGCATTCCGGCCGGCCCGGCCCGGGCCATGGCTCTCCGAACGACCGTCGACAGGCGCACACCTGTGGCGTATTAGGGTTCCGTATCACCCGGAATCGGGGAGGGCGCAGCCGCGCGGCGTAATCCAGCGTCGCTCCTGGCAAGACGCCCCGCGCCCGTGGGGACACGAGGAGCCACGCCCCAGGGCAGCCGTAACGCTCTGCTCCGGTGACTCCGGGGGACTCCTGGTCCACCACGCTGAACGCATAGACCGACCCGCTGCACCCGCCGTCTTCGGCGTCGATCATGACGGCGCCGCCGAGTGCCGTGATCTGCTCGATCGCTGCCGGAGTCACCGTGAACGGCGGGAAAGTGGTGTTCGTCATGAGGGAAGTTCTACCTGCCGGCACTGACATTCCACCGCCGATTTTCCGGGCCGTGCGGACAGTTTCCGTGCCGTGCGGACAACTGGTCCTCAGGACTCGCCGTCGGGGATCCAGCCGCCGTCCCGGTGCACGAGATTCTGTGCGAGCGGCAGCTGATGAGACGGGCTCTCGAGAATGTGCATGAGGTATCCCGCCGTGTTGACGAAGACGGCGATGTCGCCCCGTGCCACGCCCTGGGGGAAGGCCAGGCGCCGACGGAGGATCAGTTCCTCCTCGATGCAATACGCGCCGACCAGGAACGCATCGCCCGGCGCCGAGGGGGTGCCGGCCCGGGAAGGGCGCAGCCAGCGCGGATCGATCAGGACGTCGGCCGACGTCGAGCGCATCTGCGTCCGGTTCATTTGCAGACCGACGAGCGGCACGCCGTCGCTGGTGGTCTTACGGAAGGCGACTTCGGCGAGGGTCACGCCGCAGCCGTCCAGGACGGAGCGGCCCGGCTCACAGCGCAGCTGCAGACCCCGTGAGGTCAGGAGTTCCGCGGCGGTGGTCCCGTTGACGGGTGTGCTCAGGAGGGCGGTCAGCCAGGCTCCGCGGGTCTCCCGCTGCCAGTACGGATAGAGGGCGGGGGACGGCCGGTCCAGGGCCGGGTCGGTGAGCCCGAGCCGGTCGCCGCGCCAGGTCAGCGTCCCGTCGGTGTCGGCGGCCAGCGCCTGCCAGAATGCCCGCCACGATTCTTCGTCCTCGAGGTAGCTCATGGGGATCCCGCCGCCCATGTCGATGTACCCGACGGGGTGTCCCGTGGCCCGGAGCCGATCGACGAACGAACAGGCCTCCGCCAGCGCCAGGACGCGGTGCTGCCGGTCATAGCCGTTCAGGTGGAAGTGCACGCCTTCGACCTCCAGCAGCTCGCCGCGGCCCCTCAGGAACGCCATCCACGAGTCTGCAGTGAGACCGAAGCGCGTCGGCGGAACGCCGGGATGCGTCACCGCCAGGCGGAGTGCGACGTGGGCCTGGATGCCCTCCTCCGCCGCGATGGCTTCGACGTCGGTCGTCTCATCCGCGTTGTCGAGGCTGACGGTCACGCCGGAGGTGATGGCCAGGGTCAGGAGCGCCTTGTCCTTCACCGCGGCGGTGACGATGATCCGTCCGGCCTCGACACCCCGGTCCAGGCACTGCTTCAGCTCGGCGTAGGAGGCGACGTCGAGACCCGCGCCCACGTCGACGGCGGCGGGGATGAGGGAGAGCGCCTTATTGGCCTTCCGCGCGACGAAGACGCCGACATCGACGCCGAGGTCCGCGCCGGCGCGGGTCAATTCGCCGATGTTGCGGCCGAGCGGGCCGAAATCGAGCAGGTTCAGTGCCGAGCCGTGGGCGGCCAGAAGGTCGGCGCACTGGTCCGGATCGGCGAGCAGCTGCTCCATCCAGGGTTCTGTCCGGCCCGTCAGTGGCGGGAGGCCATGGCACAGGGTGGTCATCGTGAGTTCCGTTCGTGATCGGGGAAGGGGAGTGCGGCGATGGGGGATTGGGCTCCGGCGACCCATTCCGCCACCGCCCGGGACCAGCGTTCGCCGTCCTGGTGGAGCGTCCTGTTGAGAGTGTCGTGGCCGATCACCGGGTCCTCCGTCGGCCTGCCGAGTGCCGCGAGACCGGCGGACGGCTGTCCGGACGGCGTCAGGCAGACCCCGTCGGGACGGGTGAACACGCCTCGTTCGCCGACGCGGACCATCACGTGGCCGCGGGCCAGCAGGGACGCCCAGAGATCGTCGTGTGCCGCATCGTGGGCCGCATCGTGTGCCGGAGCGTAGTCCAGGGCGTTCGCGGGCCGTGTCAGGACGCCGGGGCCGGCCGTCACCGCGCGGATGGCGGTGCCCGGCGTGGCGGATGCGTGTGACGTTCCGGTCGCGCCGCCCGCGCTGACCGTCAGGAGTCCCGCCCGGTGCAGGGCCTGCAGTTTCGACACGGTGGCCGGGGGAGGGCCGAACGCCCACTTCTCGAGCCGCGCGGCACGGCGGCGCCAGCGTTCCCAGAGTGCTGGATCCCGGGTGCCGCGCTCCAAAGACCGCACGACATCCCGGTACCCGGCCGACCAGGCGCGGCCCCACCACCAGGCCGGGTCGCCGTCGAGGATTCCGTGGGCTCGTGCCAGACCCACTGCCCACTGTTCCGCTGCAGGAAGATCGTTCTGCGTCCCGTAGTCCAGGTGATACAGCAGCCCGGGCGCGTCGAGGTCGACCCCCTCGGTCCTCGCCGCTGCGCTCGCGGCGTCGGCGAACGTCCTCCACCACGCGTCATCGGGCTCGCCACCTGTCGGGACGGCGGACGTCACGGTCCGGACGGCGTCGACGATGCGGCGCTGGTCGGTGGCCGGCTTGGGCAGCATCATCTCCCCGGAACGGGAGGTCAGCGTGATCAGGCGGGGCTCCGCGCCGGACGCGGCGTACTCCGGTTCCCCCGCCTCCGTGCGGCGCCATTCGCCTCCCCGGCCTTCCGTCACGTCCAGGACGACGTCGATCCCTGTCAGGGCGGCGCCGGTGACGGTCAGCGGGCCGGCCCTGTTGGCGCCGTCACCTGAGGTGATGAGCCGGTGATCCGCTCCGCCGGCATCGGCATGCCCGGTGCAGAGCGCGACGATTGGTGACCGCCAGGAGACCGGCCCGTCCGCCGTGTCCACGGAGGCGCGCCAGGAGTCACCGTCCCGTTCCACCTCCGTCACGCGCCCCGCGCAATGCCGGAGCTCGAGCCGGGGCGAGGAGGCGAGCCGTTCGGCGGCCCATTCGAGGTAGCGGCCCACCTGGGCGCGGGGTGGAAACGTTTCACCGGCCGTTGCGAGAAAGACCCGCAGCTCCCACTCGCGGTACGACTCCGGAACGGAAGGGCAACGGAGGTCCACGATCCCGGCGTCGACGTTCATCCTCAGATGTCCGGGCTGTTCCGGGTCCCAGACGGCGCCGGGACCCGGTTGGGCCGGATCGCACAGGGTGATCCGGAGCGGGGGCCGGTCGGGACCGATCCCGGCCAGATGTGTGTCCAGTTCAGCCAGCGCCATCAGGGCCTTGGGGCCCGCGCCGACGAACAGGACGTCGCACCAGGCCGCGCCGGTGTCGGTGGTGGGCACGGCCGACGGGAGGAATGCCGTCATCGGGGACTGAACGGGTTCGCCCGCTCCAGCGCGGCCTCAACCGCTGCGACATCGCCCAGATTTCCCGTCACCCATTCGTCGTCGTACACCGTCGGGAGGTAGGGGAGCCCGCCGTCGTGGACCAGCATGCCCACCGTGGTTCCCGCGTCCAGCGACTCCAGATCCTGTCCGATGGCGGCGACGATCGCGCCCGTCGAGGCGCCGGACAGAATGCCCTCGCGGCGGGCGAGCAGGCGGCAGCCCTTCACCATGTCCAGCTCGGCGATCCGGCGCACCGCCTCCGGGCGCGCCTGCCGGGACAGGTCCGTCACGAATCCCGCGCCCAGGCCGGGCAGACGGCGCTCGCCGCGCTCGCCGTCGAACAGGACCGACCCCGCGGCGTCGACCGCGACCAGGACCGTCGGCCACCCCGCCCGCTCGATGGCGCGCTGGCAGCCGAGCAGGGTGCCGGTGGTGCTCACGGCCACGTACAGCCGGTCCGGGGGCGCGCCGAGTGCGGCGACGAACTCGGGCATGGTGGTGAGAGCGTGGGCGCGGGCGTTGTCGGTGTTGCCGTACTGATTGGTCGTCACCGCGCCGGGGATCTCCTCCAGCAGTTCCGCGACTTTCAGGACCCGAGCGCGGAGGCGGTTGCCGTCCTCGGGGGTCGGCACCCGCACCACGCGCGCGCCGTACGCCTTCATGGCCTGCAGCGCCGCGACGTTGGCGAATTCATCGACGACGGCGACCATCTGGACGCCGAGCAGCGCGCACTGGCGGGCGAGGGCGCTGCCGAGGTTCCCTGAGGTGGATTCGACCACCGTGCCGCCCGGCGTGAGATCGCCCCGTTCTATCAGCCCGGCCAGCAGGGACGCCGCGGTGCGTTCCTTGGTGCTCCCGGAGACCTGCAGGAGATCCAGTTTCGCGACGACTTGCACGGTGGAGCGCTCGCCGAAGAGCCGGTCCAGGGACGTGAGGGGCGACGGGACGAACGCGTCGTGCATGCGGACTGCGGCCGGCCCGTGGTCTGAGGTGTGGACGGGTCCGGGGTTCTCGTCATCGAACGGTGCGCGAACGTTTGCTCCCCATGCAGGCGCCGCGAATTCCGGCTCTTCCTGCTGCGAGGCCGTGTATCCGTGTAGTCCGATGTGACTGTTCATCAAACCCTCTCCGGCTCCTGATCGAGAAGCCTGGCTGTGATCGGGAAAGCCTGGTCATTCGACCCTATCGTGCCGTTCAGCGCAGGATAACCCCCCTTGTGGCGGTGCCGCGGGCGGGCGGGTGGAAAGAAGTCCGGAGAGGAAAGGGAAGAGGAATTGGACGGGCGTTATGTTCGGAACGGCAGGAGTCTCGTGCCCGGGAATTCCTCACGCCATCAGGGGGCGTGCCGGGGGTCGGCGTCGTCCTGGGCGTCGTCTTGGGCGATGAGGTCCAGCAGGCCCGGGAAACGCTCCTCGATGTCCTCGCGCCGAAGAGTCACCCCTCGCATGTTCCCGCGGTCGACCTGGCGCACGAGACCCGCCTCGCGGAGCACCCGGAAATGATGGGTCCGGGTCGACTTCGTGACGGGCAGGCCGAAGCTGGTGCACGTCCGTTCGATTCCCGGTTCGCTGTGCAGGAGATCGTGGATCACTCGCCGCCGCAGTGGGTCACTCAGCGCGCTGAGGACGTGGCCCAGCTCGATCTCCGCCGTGTCAGGGTGGCCTTCCGCGTCCGCCATCTCGTCGCCTCCTCAAGGTTCTACTTGCATCATACCTTTGGTGATGGGCATCATAGGTTCGTAATAGCTCGTACCTTCGTTCAAAGGCGTACCTCTATGACCGTGCGTGAAGAGCAGCCACCCAGGACGACCGCGCCGCACCGGGCGGTGCTCCCCGTGATCCTGCTGGCTCAATTCGTCATTCCGCTGTCCATCGCCGGCACCGCGGTGGGCCTGCCCTCGATCTCGGTCGAGCTCGGCGCGGAACCGGCGCTCCTGCAGGGCATCGTGAACGGATTCAACATCGCGTTCGCCGTGTGTACGCTGCTCTGGGGAGCGGTTGCGGACCGCATCGGGTCCGGTCGGGCCTTCTCCCTCGGCGTGCTCGCGGTGGTCCTGGGCTCGATCCTGAGCGCGGCGAGCCCATCCCTCCTGGTGCTTGACGTCGCCCGCATCCTCGCCGGGGTGGGCTCGGCCGCTGTCATCACCGGCGCGACCGCGACGATCCACTCGGCTTTCCAAGGGCCTGCGCGGGGGCGAGCCTTCGCGGCCTTCGGCATGGTGAACGGCCTGGGGCTGGCGGCGGGCCCGAGCCTTTCCGGGGTGCTGATCGGCCTGCTGGGCTGGCGTGCCGTGTTCGTCGTCCACGCCGTCGTGCTCGTCGCGGCCCTGGCCGGCAGTCGCGTGCTGCGGCGCCTGCCCAGGACCGCACCGGTCTCCGGCGGCCCGCTGTTCGACGTCGGGGTGCTCCGCAACCCCGGCTTCCTCGCGATGGTGCTGATCCCGGTGGCGGGCGCGGTCGGCTTCGTGACGTTCCTGACCTACCTGCCCGCGGCGCTGCAAGCGATCCACGGGTTCACGGCCGGTGGCGCGGGATCCCTGATGCTCGTGATGACCCTTCCGGTGCTTCTCGCTCCGCCTCTCGTGCACCGGGTGATGGCTCGGCATCCACGGGTCGACGCGGGGGCGGTCAGCCTGGTGGCACTGGCGAGCCTCCTGCTCGCCGCCGTGGGGTTCGCCGCGCTGCGACCTGATGTCCCGGTGTGGTGGGCCGTGCTGCCCATGATCCTGGCGGGCGCCGGTTTCGGATTGCCGCTCGGGGTCGTCGACGGAAAAGCCTTGAGCTTCGTGCCGGCCGAACGGAGCGGGACCGCGGCCGGGCTTCTGAACTTCTTCCGGATCGGGAGCGAGGCCCTCTTCGTCGCGCTGTACGCGGTGGTTCTCACGGCGGCGGTCCGGGCGCAGCCGGGGACGGCCGGCGTCGCGGAGCAGATCGCGGCGGGACAACCGGGCCATGGTGACGTGTACGCGGCGGCGCTCGCCCCGGTGCTGTGGGGGATCGGAGTGGTGGTGGTTCTGCTCGGGGTGAGCTTCGTGGCCCTCTACCGGCGGGCGGTCGGACGGCGGTAGCCGCCGGATCAGGCGTCCCCGCCCGTCATAAGGTGAGGCTGATCCATTCCTCGCAGGGGCGGGCGCTCGCCGTCACCCTCGCCGCTGCTGCGCGATCCAGGTGTGTTCGGCAATGGCGCCGCTCACCTCGTCACGGAGCTGTGTTCCTTCGGATTGCCGGTAGAGATCGCGCGCGAAGTACGGCGACTCCTGCTGGTAGGGAGCGCTGTTGTGAATGGCCGCAGCGAACCGGGACAGGAAGGTGTGCCCGCTGCGCTCGTACAGCCGGACCTCTGATGGGTTGAGGCGGATGAGGGCCGAGCTGTCGATGAGTCCGCTGTAGCTGTACCGGGCGTCGAGGTAGAGATCTTCACCTTTTCTCACCAGGAACCAGCTCCCGGCGGCATGAGCCACATAACGCATGCCCCGTTCTTCGGCGGCCAGCCGTTCGGGGTCGCCCCACTGTTCGACAGGAGGGACCGAACTCATGGGCCGGCGTCGTGCCTGGTCGAAACTGCAGTACTGGAACTCAGGCCCGCCGTCGCGGAGGAGCGTGAAGCACACCGTGCGGGCGCACCGCAGACACCGCAGCTGGCTTTCCGCGCGCTCCATGAGACCGGAGGCGTGCAGCGGCAGGAGATCGTCCAGCCGTACCCAGTGGGCGTCCTCCTTCAGGGAACCCGCGGCGGCCGCGGCGGACAGAGCCTTGACGGTCGCATCGATGTCAACGGCACCCTCTGACGTCCGCCGCAACAAATCGGAGCACCCGGGGCAGTCGTCGTCCTCGGGCGAGGGGACCAGGCCCGGCTGGTGCGCGGTGAGCGTGAGACGGAGCAGATTGCCCGGCATCTTCCAGCCGTCCGGGGCGAACGTCGCTGTGACGAACCCGCGGTCGAGCGCGAAGTACGGCGTCCGGATTCCCGCGAAGCTCGACATCTTGCCGAGCGCGGCTTCGAGGTCGTCCAGGGTCGCCCGGTTTCCCGTCCCGATCCACTCGTTCAGTCGGACGTGCCGGTCGCCCTGCGCCACGTGCAGCACGACGGCGGCCACCGTGCCGTCGTGCAGGATGATCTCGCCACCGGAGCGGAACCGCAGCCGACGGACCTGCCGTGCCGGCTCACCGACACTGCGCTCGTGCGTGGAAGACGGCACCGTCCCGAACTCCCGGAGGAGCTCCTGAACCCGGGGATCGTTCTCCTCGGCCCTCAGCACTCTGAGCACTTCGGGCAGGCGGTTGCGGGCGCGTGCGGTCTTCATCCGGCCATTCTCGCCGAACCACACAGCCGAAGTCACGGTCCTCACCGGTACTGCGTCTGCTCCACCCTCCGGTAACCCCACACGGCGGCGAGTCCGCAGAGCAGGAGATAGCCCGCGAGAATGAACAGGGCCAACCCGTTGGCTTCACCGTGAGGAGCGGAGTTGATCAGGTCCGCCCAGGCTCCTGTGGGGCTGAAGGTGTGCAGGGGCTGCAAAGCGCCCAGGTCCCAGGTGCCGAAAAGTCCTCCGATGAACGCCAACGGGAAGTAGATGAGGTTCGCGATCGGCACGGCGCCTCTAGAGGGCAGCCAGTACCCGAGTGCGAGTCCGAGGGCGCCGTGGACCAGGCCTCCCGCGACGAGGGCGCACAGCCCGAGCAGGAACCTCCCGGGCGCCACGGAGAAGACCGCGCCATTGATCACGCCCAGCACCAGGAGCGGCACGGAGAAGAGGACCGAGAAGAACAATCCGGCGATCAGCTGCGAGGCCACGCGCACCCTGGAGGGCACGGGAAGGCTCAAGAGGTACAGGTTCCAGGGGTCGTTCCGGGTGGACGCGATGCCCACGCCGAACTGGAACATCATCGTTCCCAGCATCGCGAAGGCGAGGTAACTGAAGAGGATCTGGCCCGGCGGCAGATCCGCCCGCACTCCGATCATGAGGTAGAACGCCGCGGGCAGGGCGATGAGCGGCAGGAAGAACGAGGGCAGCCGCAGGAGCTCCAGGATCTGAACGCGGACGTACTCGGCGACGAATCTCATGCCTTCTCCTCACTCAGGATCATGCTGACGGCATCCTCGAGGGAGGACTGCTGGACGTTCAGTTTCGGATCATCCAGGACATCGAGGAGAACCCTGCTGGCAGCGTCAGGATCGTCGGTCACCAACTGGTACCGGTCCGCGCCCAGAGGCTCCACGACGCCGAGCCCGAGGACCGCCGGCGGCACGGGACGTGCGGTGGAGAAACTGAGCCGATGCAGCCCCAGGCGCTGTCTCACCGACGCGATGTCCTCGCTCAGAATGTTCCTGCCGTCCTTCACGAGGGTGACGGTGTCGGCAGTCGCTTCGATCTCCCCGTAGTCGTGAGACGCCATGATGATGCAGCGGCCGAGGTCCCTCTGCTCAAGGATGATGTTCCGCACCTGCGCTCGGCCTTCGATGTCGAGCCCCGCGAGCGGCTCGTCCATGATGATCACCGGGGCGTTGCAGATGACGGCGCCGGCGATGCCGAGACGCCGGAGCTGCCCGCCGGAGAGGCCGCCGCACTGTTGGTCCAGGATCCCCTCGAGTGAGAGCGCGTTCTGGACCGCGGCGAAGTCCAGAGGATGCGGGTAGTGCACGGAGATGAACCGGAGCACTTCGCGGACCTTGAGAGTGGGCGGGAACATCACGGCCTGAGGCACGCAGCTCAGGTTCCGGGCCTGAGGACCGCCGCGGACCACCCGCTGCCCGAGCACCGTCGCGGTGCCGGAGGTGGGCTGCCGGGTTCCGGTCAGGATGTTCAGGGCCGTCGACTTCCCGGCGCCATTGGAGCCCAGGAGGCAGTGAATGCCTGGCCCCAGATCGAGGGAGAAGCCCGACAAGGCCGTCTTTCCCCGGTAGTTCTTGACCACGTTCTCCCACGACACGATCGCCGTCATGCCAGGCCCCCCGATTCCTCGATGACCTGTCCGAAGGCAACACTGTAGATGACGGACTGCTCCACCCCGTCGAGGCAGAGCAGTTCGTCGACCTTCTGATCGAGGAATCCGCCGACCGCGCACGACCCGATCCCCGCCTCTTCGGCGCACAGCATCATCGCCTGCGCCAGATGGCCGGCCTCGAGGAGCGTGAACCGGTAGGCGCGCTGCCCGTACTTGATCCGCTGGCGGAGGAAGCTCCCGACGAAGAACACATGGAAGGCCGAGTCCTCGGCGAGGTTCTGGAACACCAGACAGTCGCGCAGGAATTCCCGGGGATCCACTGGAACCGGCAGCCGGTGGAGCACGGCTTCGTGCGGATCCAGCGCATAGATCCCGGGCGTGATGCCGTCCACCGCGGTGACGGCCAGATAAATGTCGATCGGGCACAGGCCGCCGGCCGAGGGAGCACCGCGTCCGTGTTCGGCCGTGATGCAGGCCGTTTCCCGGAGGATGCCGCTCAGGATCCCGAAGCTCACGGGCGCCGGGGCGAACCCGGCTGCCGAGTGTCGATGCCGGAGTGCCGCGGCGACCGGGGAAGCCGGCCCGGCGGCGTCGAGCGCCCGGCGTTCGGACGACAGGTACGGCGGATGGGGGCGGCCCAGCATTCTCAGCGCCTCGGGATCGGTGCTGAGCTCGGTGGAGTAGGTCCCGGTGGCGGAGCCGCTCGTCCAGAGGCTGAGCTTCGAGGCTACGTGGAAGGTCTCCGCCGGGTCGTCGTAGGCCGGAGTGGCGAGGGCCCATTGCTGATGCATGATGTTTCTCCCGGGAAATCAGGGGAACGGATGAGGGATGGTGTGGACCGCGCCAGGATGCTGCCGGAGGTGCGGTTCGTCGACGTCGAGCGTGGCGGCCTGCGGGCTGAGCGCGCGGATCACGTGCCAGCCCTGCGCCGCCACATCGGGTGACCTGACATCCGCGAGATACACCTGCCAGTCGGCGTCCTCCAGCGCGAGTAGCGTGCCGGGCAGGGAGAGCGCGTCATCACCGACGAACTCCGACTCGGTCACCTCCGGTCCGGAGTCCAGGAACTCATTCAGACCGCGGCTGGCAGGTCTCGCGTGGAAGGCGATGTGGTCCTGCAGCGACTCGACGTCGGAGGCGACCGGAGGATCCAGGGACGCCGCCGACATCGCCTCGGAGAGACCCCAGTTGTACGTGTGCAGTGATTCGACGAACGCCGCGGTCATCGCCGCCCTGACGTCCGCCTTGGCCGAGCACCCCACAGCAAGCCCCACGCGATCCGAACGGGCGCAGGAGAGGATCACCGGCAGACCGGCAGCTCCTTCCAGCCGCACCAGGGTGACGGTCACGCCCTGGAGCTGCAACTGCCGGCAGACGCCCCGCAATGCCGCGGGGAAGTGGCTGGGAATGGTTTCCGGGATCCGCAGCGTGGCGCCGGAATGCCGGCCATACCAGGCGCGCATGAACCCGTCCCGCTCGATCAGCTCGGACACCGCGGCCCGGGCGGCCATCGCGAAGCTCCGCCCGGCCCCGAGGCCGTTGGAGGTGATGGAACACCACCGGGTCCGGTCTCCCGGATTCAGATGCACCAGATCCGCCGGCACGGCCCGGACCGAACGGTCGACCGCCCGGTGCACCCTGATATAGGGCAGGTCCTCCACCAGGCTCGGATGGGTGTAGGTGAACCCGGGGCGGGAGTACTGCTCCTCGGTGAATGGCATGAAGTCGGTGGCCGGGATGATTTCGCTCCCGAGGGGCTCGTCGAAGTGCTCAGGCAGGTAACCGGCGGAGTACCGTTCGATGAACTCGCCCCCGGCCGAGCCGTACAGTTGATCCGCGCCGATCCCGAACCCGCAGGACGCCTGTTCGGGGAGGCAGGCCTGAAGGAACGTGGGCAGTTCGGGGGAGCGGTCGATGAGCGCGGGGAGGCTCAGGGCTCCTGGTCCCACTCTCAGCGTCTTGATGCCGGGGATGAGGCCGAGGTCCGGGCCGGCTAGCCCTGTCCGGAGGAGGCTGGGGCGAGCCAGGGATAGCTGGTTGACGATCTCCCGGTCTGTGAACACGAGGGGCACCGCGGCACACTCCAAACTCTTGAGTTGTAGCTGGTCAGGGTTCCTGGGTTGATGACGCTGCAGGAGCCGATGAGGTCATGGGCGTCGCGGTAGAAGGCCGCGACGGCGAGCCGTGCCGCGAGGTGGACCCCGAGCGCGAAATCGTGGGGCGGGAAGTCACCCGACGGGACCGTCCGATGGAATCGCAGATATTCATCCGGCCAGTCGGTGGTGGCGGCGCGCCGGATCACGAGGCACTCGAAGCACGCGCTGGTGCCCGGCAGGACGGCGGGTCCCACGACGAGCTTGCCGCCGTCGAAGGGGACGACCGGCACATGGCACTGGCCCTGTTCCCAGGCGTCCCGGCAGACGTCGATCGCCTCCTGAACGGAGGGACGGATGATCAAGGTGGGGATCCCGGCCCGCTCGGAGTCACGGTCCTCGACGTCGATCGCGGTGAACGTGCTCAGGACCCGTCGGGCGTGAGCCTCCCAGTGCTCAGGGACGTCCAGGCGGAGTGCGGGCCTGTCGGTCCGCGGATCGAAGACCGGGAGGCCGGCCAGCCGGTCCAGCGTGCCTCGGTGCGCCGCCACCACGCCGGCGGCGCGCAGCGAGCCCAGAAGGCGTTCCTGGCCACCAAGGCCAGGAACGCCTTCCGCCACCTCGTCGAGTGTGCGGGGCGTGCCGAGGAACCGGAACAGCTCCCGCGCCAATTCTTGGTGCTCACGGAAGCGGACGATCGAACTTCCGCAGACCAGGACGAAGGAGTCCTCGAAATCAGCCTGCCGGACGCCTTCGGCCACGACGTAAGTGGTGCTCACGGTGATTCAGCCTCCGGACCTACGGCGCCTTCGGCGACGTGGGACGCGCGGACGAGCAGGACGAGGAGAGGGTGACGGTGTCACCGTTCATCTTCGCCGGGGTCACGAGTGCCCCGCCCGCTTCGAAATCGAGTTCCTTCAGCGCCATCGGCATCACGAGACCCGGCTCGGTCTCCACCACGGGGGCGATCGTCAGTGCAGTGCTCACTTGCTCTCCTTTGGACAAAGCGAATATTTATGGAATAACACCCGATATTCAAAGGTGCTGAAATGAGCCTAGAAGCGAGCTCGGTCGCACGTCAAGGGCATATAAATATTCTGTGGAAGAAGTTTTGGAACCCGTTTTCCGAGGGTATTTCAGGGAAATCGGCGCATGAAAAAGAGGGCCTATTCGCGGGCCGGGCGCGACATTCTTCGATCCGATGGAATCGCGACGGGAGGTCAGAGTTCTCCCGGGAAAATGGATGTGCTCTCACCAGTATCACTACTCGATGGCCAAATGTCCAACAGTTCGACCGGCAGTGCCTGACGAGCGGCCCGCGTTGCGTAGGCCCCGGCCGGTCGTGGCGCCGGTTCGGGCCCCGATAGCATGAGCAGCATGAGTGCCGCCCCCGTCGTCCTGTGCTTCCTCCTGCGCCCCTCGGGCTCCTCCGGGCCGGAAGGGGATCCCGCCCTGTGGGATGTTCTGCTCGGGCTCAAGAAGCGCGGCTTCGGTCAGGGCAAGGTCGTCGCCATCGGTGGTCACGTCGAGGCAGGGGAGACGCCCGAGGAGGCTCTGCAGCGCGAAGTCTGGGAAGAAGTGGACGTCGTGGTGCCCCAAGAATCGCTGGCAAAGCTCGGGGTGGTCCGGTTCGTTTTTCCGGCTCAGCCGCGCTGGGACATGAACTCCGTCGTGTACGCCGCGGACCGCTGGGAGGGGGATGTCTCGCCGAGCGAGGAGATCTCCCCGGAGTGGCACGGCCTGGACAGTCTGCCGTTCCGGCGCATGTGGCCCGACGCCGGGCACTGGCTGGAGGAGGCCTTGACCCGCGCGGCGCAGGCGGTGTCCGGCGGCTCGCCCGAGCCCTTCGATGTCACGGTCACCCTGGCCGAGGACAACCACGCCGTCGCGGGCGTCGAGTGGACGCTCGGCGGACCGCGCGCCGAGCCGCATCCCGCGGCCTGAACAGCCAGCACGACGACGGCGCGCGGCCACCGGAGAGGTGACCGCGCGCCGTCGTCGTGGTGTGCTGGGCGTCGTGGCGTCCTGGGCGTCAGCCCAGGTGTCGCTCCTCCACGCCGTTGTAGGCGCTCAGCGGGCGGATCAGGGAGTTCGCGCCCGCCTGTTCCATGACGTGCGCCGTCCAGCCGACGATCCGGCTGGCGACGAACAGCGGTGTGAACGTCGGGGTGTCGAAGCCCATCAGGTGGTACGTGGGGCCGGCCGGGTAGTCGAGGTTCGGCTTGATGCCCTTCGCCTCGTCCATGGCCTGTTCCAGCCCGTTGTAGAGGCCGAGGAGCTCGGGACGGCCATAGTGCTCGATCATGGCGTCCAGCGCGGCCTTCATCGTGGGCACGCGGGAGTCACCGTGCTTGTAGACGCGGTGGCCGAAGCCCATGACCTTCTTCTTCGCCGCGAGCGCCTCCTCCATCCAGGACTTCGCCCGGGCGGCGGCGTCCTCGGCGGATTCGGAGGGGTCGATCCCCAGCTCTTCGAAGGTGTGCATGACGGCTTCGTTCGCCCCGCCGTGCAGCGGGCCTTTGAGGGCGCCGATGGCCCCCGTGACGGCCGAGTGCAGGTCCGCGAGCGTCGAGGTGATGACCCGCGCGGTGAACGTGGAGGCGTTGAATGAGTGCTCCGCGTACAGGATCATCGACACGTTGAACGCGTCCACCACGGCGGGGGCCGCCTCCTCGCCGAACGACATCCAGAGGAAGTTCGCGGAGTAGCCCAGATCGTCACGGGGTTCCACGGCGTCCTGGCCGTGCCGGCGTCGCTGGTCGTACGCGACCACGGCGGGCATGGCGGCCCACAGATCGATCGCCTTCGACAGGTTCGCTTCGGGGCTGGAATCCTCCGCCTGCGGATGCCGGGCGCCCAGCACGGAGGCCGCCGTGCGGCAGACATCCATGGGGTGGGAACTCAGCGGGAGTGCGTCGATCACCGTCTTCAGCACGGGGTCCAGACCACGCCCGGCGCGTTCCCGTGCCTGGAAGGCATCGAGTTCCTCCGGGGACGGCAACTCCCCGTTCCAGAGCAGGTAGGCGACCTCCTCGAAACTCTTGGCCGCGGCGAGCTCCTGCACCGGGTACCCCCGGTAGAGCAGGGAATTGCTGTCCGGATTGACCTTGGAGATGGCGGTGTAGTCCACCACCACGCCGGCCAGGCCCTTCTTGATCTCGGTCTCTTGGGGTGTGGTGCTCATGGTGACTCCTTCGTCGAATGAAGCCTTCGGTGTGATTCTGGGACTGTTTCCTGTGAATTCTCTTCGAGCGGCGTGAGAGCCCGAGGGGTCATCGTGGGGTGCCGGGCACCTGGAAGTTGAAGACCCCGGTGTCGAAACGGTTGTACGCGGGATAGTCCACCAGCTCGTACAGCCGCGCACGGGTCAGCATGTCCGGCACGGCGGCCTGCTGGGTGCCCTCCGCCTTGAGGGTGTCCAGCACCCGTTCCGCCGCGCCCAGCGCACTGCGCAGCAGCGTCACGGGATAGATGACCATGTTCACGCCCACCGAGGACAGCTCGTCCAGGGTGAACAGCTCACTCTGCCCGAATTCCGTCATATTGGCCAGGATCGGCACGTCCACGGCTTCCCGGATGGCGGCGAACTCCTCGAGGGTTTTCATGGCCTCGGGGAAGATCGCGTCCGCGCCTGCCGCCACCAGGGCGCGGGCGCGTTCCTGGGCGGCCTCCAGGCCGTCCGCCGCCCGGATGTCGGTGCGGGCCATGAGGAGGAAACCGGGATCGCGACGGGCCTGGGCCGCCGCCTGGATGCGCCGCGTCGCGGTCTCGACGTCCACCACGGCCTTGCCGTCCAGGTGTCCGCAGCGCTTGGGGTTGACCTGGTCCTCGATGTGGCAGCCGGCCAGACCGGCGTTTTCCAGCTCCTGCACGGTGCGGGCGACGTTCATGGGTTCCCCGAAGCCGGTGTCGGCGTCGACGAGCGCGGGAAGATCCGTCATCCGGGCGATCTGCCCGGCGCGCGTCGCCACCTCGGTCAGGGTGGTGAGTCCGATGTCCGGCAGTCCCAGGTCGTTGGCGAGGACCGCGCCGGAGATGTAGACGCCGTCGAACCCCTTCTCCTCGATCAGCCGCGCGGACAGCGGGTTGAACGCCCCGGGGAACTGCACGGTGCGGCCGGAGGCCAGCAGCTCCCGCAGCTCGCGGCGCTTCTGCTCGGGCGTGCGCGTCGAGTACAGCATCAGAAGAGACCCTTCGGCGCGGCGGCCGGATCGATCACGCCGAGGGCCGCCTGGATGTTCAGCTGGTCCAGTTCGCCGGCGGGGAGCTCCGGGAGGCGCTGCACCGTGTCGAGGAACCGCTCGATCTCGGCCGGCTCCACGAGACCCTCCGCGAGCGTGCGGAACTTGGTGATGTACTGCTCGCGGGCGAACGGCCGGGCGCCGAGCGGGTGAGCGTCCGCGACGGCGATCTCGTCCTCGATCACGCTGCCGTCCGTGAGGGTGATGACCACGCGGCCGCCGAACGCCTTCTCCGCGATGTCCAGGGAGTGGTAGCGGCGCGTCCACTCGGGGTCCTCCTCGGTGGTCACCTTGTGCCACAGTTCCACGGTGTCCGGGCGGGAGGCGCGGTCCGGGGCGTAGGAGTCGACGTGATGCCAGCGGCCGTCCTGGAGCGCCACCGTGAAGATGTACGGGATGGAATGATCCAGGGTCTCGCGGCTCGCCGTCGGGCTGTACTTCTGCGGGTCGTTGGCGCCGGAGCCGATCACGTAGTGCGTGTGGTGGCTCGTGTGGATCACGATGCTCGCGACGTTCGCCGGATCCGTCAGCTCGGGGTGCTCGCCGTGCAGCTTGCGGGCGAGGTCGATCCAGGCCTGTGCCTGGTACTCCGCGGAGTGCTCCTTGGTGTACGTGTCCAGGATCGCGCGCTTGGCTTCGCCCGGCTCGGGGAGCGGCACGTCATAGGACGCGTCGGGGCCGTCCAGCATCCAGGCGATCACCCCGTCCTCACCCTCGTAGATCGGGACCGGGGAGGTCTGGCCGCGCATGGCGCGGTCCACTGATTCCACGGCCATCTTGCCGGCGAACGCGGGTGCGTGGGCCTTCCAGGTGGAGATCTCGCCCTTGCGGGACTGCCGGGTGGCGGTGGTGGTGTGGAGCGCCTGGCCGACGGACTGGAAGACGGCCTCCGTGTCGAGGCCGAGCAGCGTCCCGAGGCCCGCGGCGGCGGACGGTCCGAGGTGGGCGACGTGGTCGATCTTGTGGGCGTGGAGGCAGATCGCCTTGACGAGGTCCACCTGGATCTCGTAGCCGGTGGCGATGCCGCGGATCAGGTCCGCGCCGGAGGAGCCGACGTGCTGGGCGACCGCCAGCAGAGGCGGGATGTTGTCGCCCGGGTGGGAGTAATCGGCGGCGAGGAAGGTGTCGTGATAGTCGAGTTCCCGCACGGCGACACCGTTGGCCCAAGCGGCCCATTCGGGGGAGACCCGTTCCTGGATCCCGAAGACCGTCGACCCGGGGCCGCCGGTGGACGGCGCGTGGGTGAGCGCCTGAGCCCGCGCGGCGACGATGGGCGCACGGTTCAGGGAGGCGATGGCCACCGAAGCGTTATCGATGATGCGGTTGATGATCATGTCCGTGACGTCGGCGTCGACGGGGACGGGATCGGTGGCCACCCGGGCGATCTTGTGGGCCAGCTGGTCCTCGCGGGCCAGGTTCTCCTCGCTGCGGTGGACGCGGACGTTATGGGTTTTCACCGGGACTCGCTTTCCTGTGGGGTGGTGTCGTTGACGGTGCGGGTGGGCGACAGGATGCCGCGGCCCCGCTGGCTGTGGTGGAGGTGGTCCAGGCTGGCGTGCAGGTGGACGGTGGTGGCCGCGGCGGCCAGGCCGGGATTCCCCCCGGCGACGGCGGCTGCGATCGCCGCGTGCTCCCGGGCGGAGTCACGGAGTCTGCCCGGGTTGTCGTGCGCCAGGCGGCGCAGACGCTGAAGGTGGGGACGGAGCTGACGCAGGGACAGCGCCAAGTAGGCATTGCCGCATTCCTCGTCCAGGGCGTCGTCGAGCTCTCCGACCAGCCGGTAGTAACCGTCCACCGCGGACGGGGTGTCCAGCAGCGCTTCCGCCGCGATGAAGTCCTCCCGGAGGCGTGCGAAGCGCTCGCGGTCGCCGCGGTTCGCCGCGAGCGCGGCCGCGCAGCTCTCCAGGGTCTCCCGGAGTTCGAACAGCTGGTCGAGATCGGCCACGGAGAGCTCCGCCACGACGACGCCGCGCCGCCGCTCGGCGACGGCCAGTCCCTCCGCGGTGAGCCGGGAGAGCGCCTCCCGCACGGGGGTGCGGCTCACTCCGAGACGTTCCGCCTGTTCCACTTCGGCGAGAACGGTGCCGGGGGCCAGGCGCCAGGAGATGATGTCCTCCCGGAGGGCGTCGTACGCCCGGTCACGTGCTCGCATGGCCTCAGTGTATACACAAACGGCTCAAAAGAAGGGGGATTCGTGTGAATCTCCTCGCTGTGTATACAAACGGGCTCAGCCGCCCGGCGTGGGAGACGCGGTTGGAGGAACCGCGGCCGGGGTCGCGGACGGCGTGGGAGCGGGCGTGGCGGTGGTCAGGCCCAGGACGGCACCCATCAGATCCGCGAGCCGCACGTGTCCCGCGGGACTCGGGTGCTCCCCGTCCGGCCCGAGCAGCGCGTCCGCCTGGGAGGCCATCCAGTCCAGGGCGATCGGATCCACGAATTCGGCGGATGACGCCTCGGCCGCGGCCTTGAGGGCGTCCCGGATCGCCAGGAGGTCCTGGTCGGGATCCGCCGAGTAGGCGGGTGGCCCCACGACGATCCGGCGCGCGTGAGGAGCCCGGAGCCTGACGTCCTGAAGCGCGGCCAGCGCCGCCTGCTTGATCTGAGGGGGATCCTCGCCCAGGTCGTTGTCGGATCCGAAGAACAGCACCGTCCGCGTCCACGCGTTGACGTAGCGCTGCACTTCGGCCCCGAAAGTGTCCCCTTCGGAGCCGGTGGTGACGTAGCCGCTGCCGTTCTGGGCGCCGTTGACCAGGATGAGGCTGGGCTCCTGGGTCGTGAACCGCTGACTCAGCAGTGTGGGCCACGCCTGCTCGGGGGAGGTGCCGAATCCGGTGCTCAGCGAGTCCCCGATGATCACCACATTGGACTGCCCGGGCGGCGCCGGGGTGGCGCGGGTCGCGGCCTGGGCGCTCGTGCCGCAGGCTCCCAGGAGGGTCGCGACCGGTCCGCCCACTGCGAGCAGGAGGAAGGCCCGCCGACTGCTGGCGCGTTGCTGCCCCGGTGAGTTCTGCACGTTCCTCATGCTCTCCATCGTTCCTGTGTCTGCGCTGTGCTTTCTCACTGCGCTGTGCGGTCTCGCAGGGGCCGTCCTGGCGTGTCGGCGGCCCGGCCCCTTCACACGCTGCGGTACTCGTTCTCCGGCCGTCCGGGCGTGCCGTAGCGCGGGGTGCTGCGCAGCACTCCGGCGCCCACCAGATGCTCGAGGTAGCGCCGGGCGGTCACCCGCGAAAGGTTCGCCTGCTCGGCGAGTTCGGCCGCGGAGAGCGGGTGCGGCGCCGAGGTGACGAGTTCGCGGACGGCGGCGAGCGTCGTCGTCGAGATGCCCTTCGGCAGCGGAAGCTCCACCGGCGCGCGCAGGGTGGCGAAGGCCTGGTCCACGGCGCTCTGGTCCACCGGGGCAGGGGAGGAATCCTCGGTCTCCGCCCCGGGCGATCCGAGGGTCTCACGGAAGGCGCGGTAGTTCTCGAGCTTCTCCGCGAAAGTGGCGTAGGTGAACGGCTTGATGAGGTACTGCACGACGCCGGTCGCGATGGCTCCGCGGACCACGGCGAGTTCCCGCACGGCCGTGATGGCGATGATGTCCGTCAGGAGGCCCGCGCTCCGCATCCGGCGGGCGACGTCCAGGCCGTGCAGATCCGGCAGGTTCATGTCCAGGAGGACCAGGTCCACGGTCTCACCGCGATCGCGGGCCTGGGCGAGTGCCTTGAGGGCCTCCTGTCCGCCGGAGGCGCTTCCGGCGTGTTCGAAGCCCTCCAGACGATCCAGGTACGCGGCATGCGCTTCCCGTGCGATCGCCTCGTCCTCCACGACGAGGACCCGGATGGGTTTCATGACTCTCCTTCGGGGTGTGCTGCCGGTCCGCCTTCCAGCGGCAAGGTGACGACGAAGTGGGCCCCGGGCAGTTCCCCCGGCTCCCGTGGCGCGGAAACGGACGACGGCGCGTGGCCGGCTTCCACGTCCAGTGTCCCACCCAGCCTGCGCACCGTCTGCCGCACGAGCGCCAGCCCCACCCCGCGGCCGTGCCGGCTCGCCTTGGTGGAGTACCCGAACTCGAAGGCCCGCTCGAGCTGCCCTTCGCCGAGTCCCGCGCCCGAATCCTGGACCGAGAACGCCACGGAACCGTCGTCCGCGGTGATGCCGAGACGCACCAGCCGGGGTGCTTCGGCGGCGGCCGCGGCGTCGATGGCGTTGTCCAGGAGATTGCCGAGGATGGTCACCAGATCCTGCACCGGGATGTCCAGCACCGCGGGGGTGGAGCCGCCGTGCAGTTCCAGGAGGACGCCGCGTTCGTGGGCTTCCGCGGACTTGCCCATGACCAGTGCGGCCAGGACCGGCTCGTCCACGGAGCCCAGCAGGTCATCGGCGAGTCGCTGGCCCAGCTCGAGGTCCCGGGTGGCGAGTTCCAGCGCCTCGGGGGTCCGTCCCAGTTCCATGAGCGAGACCATGAGGTGCAGGCGGTTGGCGTGTTCGTGGGTCTGGGCGCGGAGCGCGTCGGAGAGGGTCCGTGTGGTGGCCAGCTCGGAGCCGAGGGATTCGATCTCCGTCCGGTCGCGCAGCGTGGCGACCGTTCCGAGACGCCGCGGCCTCGACCTCGACCCCGCGTCCTGCTCCACGGCCGCCTGCTGATTGACCACCAGGAGGCGGGGTCCGGCGAGGTGGACCTCGTCCAGCGCCTCACGCCCGGAGGTGAAGAGCTCCCGCAGGCTGGGTTCCAGGGGGAGGTCCGCCACGGTCGGCGCCGCGGTGGCGCCCGGGGAACCGGGGGAGTCGAGGCCCAGGAGCTCGGCCGCCTGGTCGTTGTAGATCACCACCCGGCCGCGGGTGTCCACGAGGACCACGCCCTCGCGGACCGAGTGCAGCACGGATTCGTAATAGGCGAACAACTGAGCCAGTTGCTCCGCGCCCCAGCCGTGCGTGACCCGGCGCAGGTACCGGCCGAGCAGCCAGGCCACGAGCGCGCCGCCCGTCACGAGGGCCGCCGCCAGGCCGAGGATCGCCAGAAGCCGCCAGGTGATGCCGGCGTCGACATTCTGCACGGTGACGCCCGCGGACACGAGAGCGACCACTTTTCCGGACGGGTTCTTCACCGGGACGATCGTCCGGACGGAGGCGCCCAGGGTGCCGGTGTAGGTCTCGGTGAAGTCCTGGCCTCGCAGCGCCGGTTCGACCGTGCCCAGGTACTTCTTGCCGATCTCTGCCGGATTCGCGTGCGTCCAGCGGGTGGTGTCCGGGCTCATGATCGTCAGGAAGTCCACGTGCCCGCGCCGCATGACCGCCTCGGCGTACGGCTGGAGGGCCGCGGACGGCTCGGGCGAGACGGCGGCCTGCACCACGAAGGGGTTGGCGGCCACTGTGGCGGCCACGCTCTGGGTGCGCTGCCCGGCGTCGTCGTAGCTGCGCGTGCGGATGTCGACGGCGGCGAAGGCGCTCGCGGCGATGGCGGCCGTCAGCACGAGGAGCAGGTTCGCCACGAAGAGACGCCGGGCGATGCTCCAGCGCCCCATGAGGTCCTTCACGGTTTCGTCTCCTCCGTGTCCGGTGAGCGCCGGGCGGCGCCGTCGCCTGATGTCGTGCCTGGGTCCGTGGTCTCCCCGCGACCAATATGACCGCAAGAGTGACCCAGGTCACGCCCCCGGCCACCATGGTCCCACGAGGTGCGGTCAGTCAGGCCGCGCGAACGACTCCCAAGGAGCAACGAATGTCCTTGCAGCATCAGGCGCCAATGGCGGCGCCCGCGCGCGGCAAACGTCTTGAATCATCCCACTACCTGTACATCGCTGTCATCGTCGCGGTGGTGCTCGGAGCCGTGGTGGGCATCATGTTCCCCGAGGTGGGGAAGTCCCTGAAGCCTCTGGGCGACGGGTTCATCAAGCTCATCAAGATGATGATCGCCCCGGTGATCTTCTGCACCATCGTCCTCGGCATCGGTTCGATCGCCAAGGCGGCCACGGTGGGCAAGGTGGGCGGTCTCGCCCTCCTGTACTTCGTGATCATGTCCACGTTCGCGCTGGCCATCGGCCTCGTGGTGGGCAACCTCATCCACCCGGGCGAGGGCCTCAAGCTCACCCCGTACGACCCCAACAAGAAGGCGGCCACGGACAGCACCGTGGACTTCCTGCTCGGGATCATCCCGGGGGACATCCCCGTGCTGCCGACCCTGCTGGTCGCCATCCTGGTGGGCTTCGCCGTCCAGAAGATGGGCGCGCAGGGGACCCCGATCCTCAACGCGATCGGTCACGCCCAGAAGCTCGTGTTCCGCATCCTGGTCATGATCATGTGGCTCGCTCCTGTGGGCGCGTTCGGGGCCATCGCCGCCGTCGTCGGCGCGACCGGTGTGAAGGCGATCGTCAGCATGCTGACGCTCATGGTGGCGTTCTACCTGACGTGCATCCTCTTCATCGTCCTGGTGCTGGGCTCGCTCCTGCGGGTGGTGTCCGGCGTCAACATCTTCAGCCTCATGAAGTACCTGGGCCGCGAGTATCTGCTCATCTTCTCCACCTCCTCCTCGGAGGCCGCCCTGCCGCGGCTGATCGCCAAAATGGAACACCTGGGCGTGTCCAAACCGGTGGTGGGCGTCACCGTTCCCACGGGCTACTCCTTCAACCTGGACGGCACGGCCATCTACCTGACCATGGCCTCCCTGTTCGTCGCCAACGCCATGAACATGCCGCTGAACCTGGGGGAGCAGATCTCCCTGCTGGTCTTCATGATCATCGCGTCCAAGGGCGCCGCAGGCGTCACGGGCGCCGGTCTGGCGACGCTGGCCGCGGGCCTGCAGGCGCACCGGCCGGAACTGCTGGGCGGGGTCGGCATCATCGTCGGCATCGACCGGTTCATGTCGGAGGCGCGTGCCCTGACGAACTTCACGGGCAACGCCGTGGCCACCGTGCTGATCGGGACCTGGGTGAAGGAGGTCGACACCGCTCAGGTGCGCTCCGTGCTGGCGGGGGAGCGGCCGTTCGACGAGTCCTCGATGCTCGCGGACAGCCATGGTCCGTCCGCTCCGGCGGGGGCCTCCACGGGTGCGGGGGCGGCTCCGGTCCCGGCCTAACCTTGACCCTCTACTTGAGGGTCAAGGCTCACGGAGGCGACTTTGTCAACATCCCCAGCCAGCGTGTCGTAGCCGTTAGGGTGGAGGTCAGGCAAGAGTCATCGCAATGCAGGAAGAGTGGATCATCACGTGAGCAGCGAGCAGGGTACGACCGCGCTGGGTACCACCGAGGAAGATGTCAGGCTCGGCCCCACCGGCCGCCCCTGGCGGGAGTTCCCCACCCCAGCGCCCCTGGAATCGCACGGTCCCGCCCGGGTCATCGCCATGGTGAACCAGAAGGGCGGCGTGGGTAAGACCACCTCCACCATCAACCTGGCCGCGGCGCTCGCCGAATACGGGCGCCGCGTCCTGTTGGTGGACTTCGATCCGCAGGGCGCCCTGTCCGCCGGTTTCGGCGCCAACCCGCACGAGCTGGACCTCACGGTCTACAACGTGCTGATGGACCGCAAGGTGGACATCCGGGACGCCATCCACGCCACCGGCGTGGAAGGCGTGGACCTGCTCCCCGCCAACATCGACCTCTCCGCCGCCGAGGTGCAGCTGGTCAACGAAGTGGCTCGCGAGCAGGTCCTCGCCAGCGCCCTGCGCAAGGTCGAGGACGACTACGACGTGGTCCTCATCGACTGCCAGCCGTCCCTGGGTCTCCTCACGGTCAACGCGCTGACCGCGGCACACGGCGTCATCATCCCGCTGATCTGCGAGTTCTTCGCGCTCCGCGCCGTGGCGCTGCTCGTGGAGACCATCGAGAAGGTCCAGGACCGCCTCAACCCGCGGCTGCAGGTGGACGGCGTGCTCGCCACCATGTACGACGCCCGCACCCTTCACAGCCGCGAGGTCATCACGCGCCTGGTCGAGGCGTTCGGGGACAAGGTCTTCGAGACCGTCATCAAGCGCACCATCAAGTTCGCGGACGCCACGGTGGCCGCCGAACCCATCACGCAGTACGCCAGCAACCACCCGGGCGCCGAGGCGTACCGCCAGCTGGCCAAGGAACTCATCGAGCGCGGCGGTGCTCCGTAAGCAGCGTCATGCCCGCTGACCAGGTGAGCGGGCCGAAGCTCGACGACGCCGCCCCGCGCCTCCCGTCGGCGCAGGACGGCGGCGGTGGCGCCGTCGTCGTGGTCGCCGAAGAGGTCGGTGCCCAGGAGAGCGGCCAGGCCCAGGGTTTCCAGGTCCGCTTGGAGAACTTCTCCGGCCCGTTCGACCTGCTCCTGAGTCTGATCTCCAAGCGCGAGATGGACGTGACGGAGGTGGCCCTCGCGACCGTCACGGACGAGTTCATCGCGTACATCCGTGCGCTGCAGGAACAGGGCGAGGACTGGGCCCTGGACGAGGCCAGTGAGTTCCTGGTCATCGCCGCCACGCTGCTCGACATCAAGGCCGCCCGGCTCCTGCCCGCGGGTGAGCTCGATCCCGAAGAGGACCTCGCCGCGCTGGAGGCCCGTGACCTGCTGTTCGCACGCCTGCTGCAGTACAAGGCGTTCAAGGAGGTCGCGTCCCAGCTGGGCGAGGAGCTCACCCAGGAGGCGCTGCGCTTCCCGCGGCTGGTCAGCCTTGAACCCCATTTCGCCGCGCTGCTGCCGGAGCTCGTGTGGAAGCACGGCCCCGATGACTTCGCGCAGCTCGCCGCCAAGGTCCTCGCGCCCAAGGACGAGACGATCCCTCAGGTGGGCGTCGACCACCTGCACAGCGCGCCCGTGAGCGTCCGCGAGCAGGCCGAGCTTCTTGCCCTGCGCCTGCAGGCGGAGCATCAGCTGAGTTTCCGGTCGCTCGTGGCGGACGCGCTCAACGCCCAGGTGGTGATCGCGAGATTCCTGGCTCTGCTGGAGCTGTTCCGGGACCGGGCCGTGGCGTTCGAACAGCTCGAAGCCCTGGCGGAGCTGACCGTCCGGTGGACGGGACATGAGCACGACGACGACGGTGCTCCGTTGCTCTCCGGTGGCTCCGATTTCGATGAACCGGCGGAGCCTGCCGCCGCCGAGGAAGGTGTCCACGATGAGCGATGACGACGGACTGCTGTCCGCGCTGGAGGCGGTCCTCATGGTGGTGGACGAGCCTGTGAGCGCGGTGCAGCTCGCCTCCGCGCTGGAGATCCCCGAGGAGGAGGTCGAGGCCGGACTGCAGGCGCTTCGTGCCGAGTACGACGGCGCGGTGCCCGGCGCCCGCATGCGAGGCTTCGAGCTGCGAAACCTCGCCGGTGGCTGGCGCATCTACTCGCGGCCGTTGCATGCCGAGGCCGTGCAGCGCTTCGTGATGGACGGCCAGACCGCACGGCTGACGCAGGCCGCGCTCGAGACCCTGGCCGTAGTGGCGTACCGGCAGCCGGTGTCGCGGGCGAGGGTGTCCGCGATCCGTGGCGTCAACGTCGACTCGGTGATGAAGACCCTGGTCCAGCGCGGCCTCGTGGAGGACTGCGGCACCGACCCGGAGTCCGGAGCCATCCAGTACCGCACGACGGCGTACTTCCTGGAGCGCCTCGGCGTGAAGGACCTGTCCGAGCTACCGGCGATCTCGCCCTACCTCCCGGGCCTGGACGAGTCGACGGCGTTCTACCCGGGGTTGTAGGGGTACTCCGGGCCGCGGTGCCCGGCCCCTCCCGGTGCTTCGCCCTCCCGACCCCTCGCCCTCCCGACCCCTCGCCCTACACACCGCCTTGCCCAACCAGCGAAACAGTGAGTTTCCGCTGAAACAGTGTGTTGTGCTCACTGTTTCAGCGGAAACTCACTGTTTCGGCGAGGCCTCACCCACACCGTCCCGTGACCAGACCATCCACATACATGCAGAAGTGGACCACCGGGACTCGGGACCAGCGCACCGTGGTCGGTATGAAATCTCTACATCATCGGCTCGATCCAGATGAAGTCCTCTGGACATCCGCCGAACTCGACCTGCTGGGCGTCCGGCATGCTCAACGAAGCCGCCTCGTGGAATCGGGTGTTCTCGTCCGGGTCCAGAGGGGCGCTTACGCTCGACGGGAACACGCTGTCGGCCTCCCAACGTCGGGTCGCGCCGAGTTGCGGTTGCGGGCTCATCAGAAAGTCCACGCGCGACGCCGGAACCGGGCTTTCGTGTACAGCCACACCTCCGCCGCCCGCCCTGCACGGTTGCCAGCTGTGGCGTGCTGACGAGCAGGTCCACGCCACCTGTCGGACCAGGACGTCGACGCGCCGACTCGGTCCATCGACCGTGCTCCATCATCTTCCGGTGCTTCCCGACGAAATCTGTTCCTTCGGGGCCAGCGAAGGCACTTCGTTGGAGCGGACCGTCGTCGACTGCTGCCGGATCCTGGATCTTGAAGGCTGCGTCGTACTCATGGACCAGGCGCTGCGCGCGGGCGCGGACCGCACGGTGCTGGAGGGGTACGTCAAGCGGATGACCGGCCACCGGGGTGTGGTGAACCTGCGTCGTGCCCTCGAACTGGGTGATCCGCGGAGCGAGTCGATGGGGGAGACCCGGACGAGATTCCTGCTGTGGTTCGAGAACATCGCGATGCCGGTCTCCCAGTTCCCCGTCATGACGGATCGCGGCCTCAGACGCCTGGACTTCGCGTGGCCGGACCTGAAGGTCGCGCTGGAGTTCGATGGCCGGGTGAAGTACTTCGGGAGCGTGCCGACGGACGAGGCGGTTTTCGATGAACGCGTCCGAGAGCGTCGGCTCATGGAAATGGGCTGGATCTTCGTCCGTCTGGATTGGAAGGACCTTGAAGATCCGGCCGGTGTGAAACAGCGGATTCATGCAGCCTGGGCGAAGGCTCGGGCTCGGGTCGATGAGTCGTGACGATCTCTCGGCTCGGGTCCACTCCGCGAGTTCGTGGGTGTCGGTTGAGTTCGCGGACAAATCCCACGATTTCACCGTGAATCCACGAACTCGGCCATCCAGACCCCTGTAACCAACGTCTCCCTCGCTCCGGCGTGACCGTCCGGTAGACTGGTACAGGGCTTCGGCCCTCTTTTCGGCATGCCACGAGGCTGCCAGGCGCTCCCCGGAACCGGTCCACCGGTACTACGGGTCGAGCGCAGCATCAGGTGACACCACAATTTAAGGCCAGGTAATGACACAGTCGGGACGACAGGGTTCACACCGGGGCGGCGACGCCCGCAACCAGGGCGGCAGCCGCCGCCAAGCCTCTTCGGGCTTCAGCAAGTACGGACGGGATGCCCAGCAGGGCGGCCGCAACGACGACGGCGGACGCCGCTCGGGCGGCTACGGCCAGGGCGGCAGCTCCAGCGGCAGCCGTGGCCAGGGCGCGGGCCGCGCCTCCTCCGGTGGCTTCGGCCGCGACGACCGTCGCGGGCAGGGTTCCGGCCGTGGCGAGTGGCAGGGCCGTGACGCGCGTCCGAGCCGCGATTCCCGTGATGGCCGTTCCGGCGACTTCCGCTCCGGCGAAGGCCGTTCGAGCGAGGGCCGCTCCGGTGATTTCCGCTCCGGCCAGGACCGCGACGCTTTCACTAAGGACGGCGCCCGCAAGCCGAACCGCCCCAATTCCAACAAGCCGGGCTTCAACAAGAACGGCAAGCCCAAGGCCGGCACCGGCCGCGGTGGCGCCGGAACCGTCGGCGGCACCCGGAAGGGCGCGGGCCGCAAGCCTGCCGCCGCACCCGGCCGTCCGGCGTCGAGCGCTGCTTTCGGCTCCGAGCGGTTCGGCGAGTACAAGGGCCCGGTGAAGTCCCCGCGCCGTGCGCCGCGTCGCGACGTCCCGGATCACGAGCTGCACAGCAACGAGGGCGTGCGCCTGCAGAAGCTCATGGCGCAGGCCGGCGTGGCCAGCCGTCGCATCTGTGAAGAGATGATCCTGGAAGGCCGGGTCGAGGTGGACGAGCAGATCGTCACCGAGCTTGGCCTGCGCGTGGACCCGGAGACGGTCGTCATCCACGTGGACGGCATCCGTCTGCAGCTGAACGACTCGATGGTCTACTACGCGTTCAACAAGCCGAAGGGCGTCGTCTCCACGATGACCGACCCCGAAGGCCGCCGCTGCATCAGCGACTACAT
The DNA here is from genome assembly GCF_030816155.1 of Arthrobacter woluwensis. NCBI lineage: Bacteria > Bacillati > Actinomycetota > Actinomycetes > Micrococcales > Micrococcaceae > Arthrobacter > Arthrobacter woluwensis. The sequence continues at coordinate 1,169,887 of NZ_JAUSXR010000001.1, forward strand.
CAAGCCGAGCCTCCTCCGGGGCGAGCGCCTCTTCCACGTCGGACGTCTGGACGCCGAGACCGAGGGTCTCCTGCTCCTGACCAACGACGGCGAGCTGGCCAACCGCCTGACGCACCCGTCCTACGAGGTGCCGAAGACCTACCTGGTCCAGGTGCGCGGCCCGTTCCCGCACGGCATCGGCAAGCAGATGCTCGAGGGCATCGAGCTCGAAGACGGCGTGACCCGCGTCGACTCCTTCCGTCTGGTGGATTCCACCCCCGGCAAGGTGCTGATCGAGGTCGTCCTGCACTCGGGCAAGAACCGCATCGTGCGCCGCCTGTTCGACGCCGTCGGCTTCCCCGTCCTGCGCCTGGTGCGCCTCAAGGTCGGTCCCATCGGCCTGGGCGACCAGAAACAGGGCAGCATCCGCCGCCTGGGCAAGCAGGAACTCGGCCACCTGATGGCCGCGGTGGGGCTGTAAGGCATGTCCGCCTTCGGCATGCACGGGCCCGGTCAACTGACCGGCCCCGTCGTCATCCTGGGCACCGGCCTGCTCGGCGCGAGCATCGGCCTGGGGCTGCGGGGGCGGGGCGTGGAGGTGTACCTCTCGGATCCGTCGCCCACCAACCAGGCCGTGGCCGTCGACATCGGCGCGGGGCTCCCGCTCGCCGCTTTCGCTGAAGCCGGCCACGACGACGGCGAGGTCCGCCTTGTCGTCGTCGCTTCGCCGCCGGATGTGACCGCCGTCGTCGTGGAGACCGTGCTGAACACCTACCCGAACGCCGTGGTGGTGGACATCGCGAGCGTGAAGGCCGGGATCCTGGCCGCGCTCACCGAGTCCGCGGCCGCGACCGGTCTCGACCTGAGCCGTTATGTCGGCACGCACCCCATGGCAGGCCGGGAGAAGTCCGGGCCGGTCGCGGCGCGTGGCGAGCTCTTCACGTCGATGCCGTGGGTGCTGTGCCCCGGGCCGGAGACGTCGTCCGAGGCTCAGGAGACGGCGCGGACTCTCGCGCTGGATCTTGGCGCGATCGTCTACGAGTTCACTCCGACGGAGCACGACGAGGCCGTGGCGCTCGTGTCGCACCTGCCGCAGGTGATGTCGTCGCTGCTGGCCAGTCGCCTTCAGGAGGTGGGCGAGCACTCGCTCTCCCTGGCGGGCAACGGGCTGCGGGACACCACTCGCATCGCGGCGAGCGACCCGAAGCTCTGGGTGCAGATCCTGGGCGCGAATGCCGGGCCGATGGTCGAGATCCTGCATGGCGTGCGCGATGACCTGAACCGGCTCATCAACACGCTGGAAGCCCCGGAGGCGCCCGGCGCACGGCTGGACCTGGCTCAGCTCATGAGCGAGGGCAACGCCGGTCAGGCCCGGATTCCGGGCAAGCACGGCGGACAGGCCCGCAGCTATGCGTGGCTGACGGTGCTGGTGGATGACCGACCGGGTCAGATCGCACGGCTGCTCACCGAGATCGGTGAGATCGGCGTGAACCTGGAAGACATGCGCCTTGACCACTCGTCCGGGCAGAATGTGGGCATGGTGGAACTTTCGGTGCTGCCGAGCAGGCACGATGCCCTGGTGGAAGAACTGAGCAAGCGCGGCTGGAAGGTGTTGCAATGACCGAGGGAACCCCGAACCCGGGCACGGTGGCTGCCGCCGCCGCGTCCAGCGCCGCTGCTTCGCGCTCCGGCGAGGAGCACACGGTGGTCCGTCCGGGCAGGTCGCTGCTGGTGGCCATCGACGGCCCGAGTGGTTCCGGCAAGTCCAGTGTGAGCAAGGCGGCGGCGCGTGCGCTGCGCCTGGCCTACCTGGACACGGGGGCGATGTACCGGGCGCTGACCTGGCACTGCCTGGATGCGGGTGTCGATCTGAGCAGTGCCGCGGCCGTGGAGAATGCCGCCGAGGCACTCGCGCTGCACATCAGCACCAGCCCGGATGAGGAATTCGTGCGGGTCGGCGGAGTGGATGTCACTCAGGCGATCCGTGAACCGCGCATCTCGGAGCATGTGAGTGCCGTGGCGACCACCCTGGGCGCCCGGACCGAGCTGATCCGCCGCCAGCGCGAGCTCATGGAACAGCACCGCAACCGCATGGTCGTGGAAGGACGGGACATCACCACGGTGGTGGCCCCCCGTGCCGAGGTCCGGCTCCTGCTGACCGCCAGCGAGGAGGCGCGACTGCGCCGCCGCGGGGTGCAGCTCGGCGGGACGCAGAGCAAGGAACAGCTGGCCCAGCAGGTCCTGGCCCGTGACGCGAAGGACTCGACCGTGGTGAACTTCACCCGGGCTGCGGACGGCGTCGTCACCCTGGACTCGAGCGACCTGGACTTCAAGCAGACGGTGGACGCGGTGCTGGACATCGTGCACCGCGTGCTGGAACACGGCATGCTGGGCTCCGTGCCCGCTGAACAGCGTGACTGACGACGGCGCGGCGCCCGCGGGTGCCGCACGCGCCATGGTGGGTGGCCCGGGTGCCGGTGCTGCTGGTGTTCGTGCCGGCGCCGCCGGCTTCGGTGGGACCACGCCGGTCCCGCATCGCGCCACCATGTGGTGGGCACGGCCGGTCGGCTGGTTCCTGGATCATGTGGCGTACCGAACGACGGTCTACGGCCGCGAGAACGTCCCCCGGGATGCCCCGGTGCTGTTCGCTGGGAACCACCTGAGCTACCTGGACGGACCTGTGATGTTCGGGGCCAGCCCGGTTCCCATGCACATCCTGGTCAAGCAGGAGATGTTCACGGGATTCCTGGGCAGCGTCCTGCGGGGCTCGGGTCAGATCCCGGTGGACCGTGCGCACGGCCGCCAGGCGCTGAATACGGCGAAGTCACTGCTCGATGCGGGCCGGAGTGTCGGCATTCTGCCGGAAGGCACCCGGGGGAGCGGGACGGCGGCGAGCCTCAGCAACGGGGTGGCGTGGCTCGCGCTGCACACGGACGCCGTCGTCGTGCCGGTGGGCATCACCGGGACCCGGCGCGAAGGTGAACATTTGGATCATGTGCCCCGTCCCGGTCGGCGATTCGCCGTGGGCTTCGGGGAACCGCTGCGGCTGAGCCGCCAGGCGGGGGAAAGTGGCCGTGCTTCAATGGACAGGGCGGCCGAGGAGATCAGGCAGGCGCTGGTGACCGAAGTGTCACGCGTCGTGCGGAGAAGTGGACTTCAGCTGCCGGATGGCAGCGTGGAACCGGCCGGGACCCGGCTGGAGAAGGTGTAAAGGGAGAACATGAGCGAGAAGCTGAACGGCCAGGAAGAGGAGTACGTCCCCGCTGGTCCGGACAACGTCGACGAGACGTTCGCCGCCATGGACGAGACCGAGCTGGAGGCCCGGGCCGCGAGTCTGCGGGCCGGCCTGGATGATTACGAGCTCGACGAGGAGGACGCCGCCCTTCTGGCGGAGCACCTCGGCGAGGACTTCGAGCAGGTGGAGCGCAAGCCCGCTCCCGTGCTGGCGATCATCGGGCGCCCGAACGTCGGCAAGTCGACGCTGGTCAACCGCATCCTGGGCCGCCGCGAGGCCGTGGTGGAGGACGTTCCGGGCGTGACCCGTGACCGCGTCATGTACCCGGCCGAGTGGAACGGCAAGCGGTTCACGGTCGTCGACACCGGTGGCTGGGAGCACGACGCCAAGGGCATCCACGCCTCCGTGGCCGCGCAGGCCGAGGTGGCTGTGGAGTTCTCCGACGCCGTGCTGTTCGTGGTGGACTCCACCGTCGGCGCGACCGCGACGGACGAGCTCGTCATGAAGATGCTGCGCAAGGCCAAGAAGCCGGTCATCCTGGTGGCCAACAAAGTGGACGACTTCGTGCAGGAGGCCGAGGCCGCCGCACTGTGGGGCCTCGGTTTCGGCGAGCCGTACCCGGTGTCCGGTCTGCACGGCCGTGGCGTGGCGGATCTGCTGGATCACGCCATGAAGATCCTGCCGGAGTTCTCCGCCGTGGACGCGATCGAGCGCACGGGTGGCCCACGGCGCGTCGCGCTGATCGGCCGCCCGAACGTCGGCAAGTCCTCGCTGCTGAACAAGCTGGCGGGCACCGAGCGTGTGGTGGTCGACAATCTGGCCGGCACGACGCGTGACCCGGTCGATGAGTACATCGAGCTGGGCGGCGAGACCTGGAAGTTCGTGGACACGGCCGGTATCCGCCGTCGTCAGCACATGGCGCACGGTTCTGATTATTACGCCTCGCTGCGTACCCAGGCCGCGCTGGAGAAGGCCGAGGTGGCCGTGGTGCTGCTGGCCGTGGACGAGGTCTTGAGTGAGCAGGATGTCCGCATCCTGCAGCTGGCGATCGAGTCCGGCCGCGCCATGGTGCTGGCTTTCAACAAGTGGGACCTGCTGGATGAGGACCGCCGCCGCTACTTGGAGCGTGAGATCGATCAGGATCTGGCGCACGTGGAGTGGGCGCCGCGCGTCAACATCTCTGCGAAGACCGGCTGGCACAAGGACAAGCTGGTGCCCGCGCTCGAGCTGGCCCTCGACAACTGGGATCGCCGCATCCCGACCGGCAAGCTGAACGCGTTCCTCGGCGAGCTCGTGGCCGCCCACCCGCACCCCGTGCGTGGTGGCAAGCAGCCCCGCATCCTCTTCGCGACGCAGGCCAGCAGCCGCCCGCCGAAGTTCGTGCTGTTCACCACCGGGTTCCTCGATCCCGGGTACCGCCGCTTCATCACGCGCCGTCTGCGTGAGACCTTCGACTTCCGGGGCACCCCGATCGAGGTCTCGATGCGCGTGCGCGAGAAGCGCGGCCGGAACCGGTAGGTTCTCGTGGTTGGCCGCTGAACCGGCGGCTGAGTGACGGCGCTTGACGTACGACGACGGCGGCGGGTCTCCCTGAGGGGGAGGCCCGCCGTTGGCGCTTGGTGGGGCGGGCCGGCGGACGGTTTTGGTGCCCGGACTTCTTCTCGGTGTGGTTATTGCCGCACCGAAACGACATTCGGGCACCGATTTCCAGTTCCGGCCGTGGGTTCTGCGCTCTTCTTGGTGTGCCGCGCTCTTCCTGGTGTATTGCGCCCCAATGGGGGAGCGGAACGTCAGCAAGGGCGCGGTTCTGTGAGCGCAGCCCACTCCGACCCGCTTCGGCCAGCTCCGGCCCGTTCCGACTCGTTGGCGGCTCAGCAACCGGCGCCGTGAGGGTTCTGGTTGCAGTCGTCCGCGTACCAGTCGACCTTGGAACGCCAGACGGATAGCCGCACGCCCGGGGACGTGACCGTGGCTTCGCCCGGGATCGGCATGGTGGGGCCGCCGTTGATGCTGTAGGTCCCGTGGAAACGAGTGGTCACGCTGGCGACGAAGTCCCCGGTGCGCTGGTACGCGTGGGACGTCCTGGTCTCGGTGCCCCACTGCGCGTTGGGCAGGGACGACCCTTCGAGCTCGGTCGGGCCGAGCGTGGTTCCATCGCCGTAGTCGTACGTGGAGGAGACGGGGTAGACCGTCAGGGTGATGCTCTGACCCAGGAGGGTCAGTGGGAACGTCTGTTTCTTCGGGTGTGAGTAGAAGTTGGTGTTGAAGCCGATCAAGGTGTGCGGCTGTGGCTGGACTCCGAACTCGGCCGCGTTGATTTTGCGCGACTGGAACTCACGAGCCATCAAGCCCGGAATGTTGAGCAGCGCCTGAGCTTCCCGAGGGTTGTAGACACACGTGGGTGAGCCATCGTTGGTCCACTGCGACCACTCGGGGTCCGACAGCCCGATCGGCGCATAGCGATACTGCGCCAAGTACCCGGCTTCTTGGTGGTCAGCACCGGCCGGACACTTCTGGGCATTGCGGTTCGACCCGAGGCACTTGGTGTCCTGGCTGCCGGCCTTGTCGATCTGGCAGGGGAGCGTGAGAAGCCACTGGTACTTGGGGGCGTCGGGCGAGGTGCGGACCGAGGAGAGGTCGGTGCTCTGGCTGCCGGGTGAGTCCTCGACGGCGCCGGCATCAATTTGCGACTTGTCTCGAAATGAACTTGAGATGTCTGTGTCTTGCGCCGGGGGACCCGCGATCACTGAAACAGCGGCTATCGACAGTGCGACGAGTACGGATTTCACTGTGCAATCAGTCCCGAATCCACGATCACAAGGTGACCTGATCCCCACTGGACTACGTATGCATAGGAACTGTTGCTTGCCTGATATCTAGTGACTTTTCCGGATCGGTCGTGGGCGGCGGTCTTGTCTTGGACTTCCTGAGTAACGATGATGGCATGGTCAAAGCCCGCCGTCGACCTGACCTCGCTTACGGCGAGCCGGACTTTGCCGCCTTCGAGCCACCCACCGTTGCTGTAGGCGTGTTCAATAGACGCAATAGAAGCTTGGCATCCGTTGCACGCTGAGGCGGATAGCTTTTTGAGCGTCGTCACGTCCCCCGTCTCGTACGCATACGACAACATCGCGACCCAGTACCCCACGAACGCCTTCGCCCCGTCGGGCGTCTCCTTCTTCGCGGCCTCCGGCATCACGGGCACGGGGACATTCAGAGCCTTGCTGGTCGCGGTCGCCGGCCGATATACAGGCTTGGCCACAGCAGAAGGCGACGGCGACGCAGTGGCTGAGGCCGGCGTCGTGGGTGGGGGAGAAGGGCTCGGACCAGCGGGACCGGTGCCGCAGGCGACCAAGCCCACGCACGACAGCAGGACGAGCAGACACCAGGACACGGCGCGCTTCATGGATGACCCCCAGTTGGTCGGCAGCAGAGACAAACGCCACTCTACGGCAAATGACCAACAAATGACAGAAGTTATCCACAGCGCTGGGCGGGCGGAATGCCGCCCGCCCAGCGGGATCGATCAGACCTCGGCAACCGCTGACTGATCACGGAAGTGGCCGGTCACGATCAGGAGTACTCCAAGAACCGCCCACCCGGCCAGGACCAACCAGGGGAAGGCGGTCGAGGCGTCGGGGAAGTAGGAGAGGTCGCGCAGGAGCGTGCCGGAAGCGCCGGGCACGAACCACTGGCCGACGTCGCCCCACGGCGCCGGCAGGAATTCCTTGGGCTGGGTCAGCGAGGACAGGGGGTTGCCGATGAACATCGTGAGCACGGCGCCCACGGCGATGCCGGCGCGTCCGATCAGGGCCGACGCGCCGGTGATGATCGCCGCCGTCGCCGCGATGCCGAGCCCGATCGCCGCGGCGTTGGCCCAGTAGTCACCCTGGAGGGTGTGGAACCAACCCTGCAGAATGCCCGCGAGGCCGAGGCCGCCCAGCACTCCGTAGCTCACGACTGCGGCGAGGCGACGCCATGCGCCGGACACGAGGAGCGAGATCAGGATGCCGCCGACCATGCCGCCCATCGCGAGCGGCAGACCCGCGACGGCCAGGCCGGTGCCGCGGGAGTCGTCGGCGGACAGTGGCACGACGTCGGTGACCACCACGGTGGGGACGGTCGCGCGCTGTTGGGGAGCCGGCGTCGTCGTTTCGGCGGCGGGCGGTGTGGTCTTGCCCTGGGCGGCGGCAGCGAGGCCTGCCTGGAGCTGCTGGACCGCGGAGGTGAGTCCGGTGATGGCCTGCTGGTCGATCTGGCGCTGGATTCCCGCGCCGAGCTGGGTCAACGCGGAGCTCGCGACGGGGCTCGCCGCACTCGCGACCAGGATCTCGGGTGCGCCCGCTCTGGCGGTGGCGGGCAGGACGACGGCGCCGTAGACGTCGCGCTTCTTGATCTGCGTCAGGGCGTCGTCGCGGCTGGCGACGGTGCGGATGTCGAGCATGCCCTCCGGCGCTTTCGCGGTCAGCTGCTGGACCTGCTCGGCGGTCCCGACGACCGCGATCGGCAGGTGCTGTGCCTTCGCCGTGACGCTGGGCCAGGCGAAGGCGAGGAGGATGACGCAGACCGCGACGGCGGCGAGAACCGCCGCGCGGAGGGCATGCGGCCAGGGGGTGTGCGGGGCGTGGGTGGCGGGACTGGTGTCCCGGTGGGCGGGCGTGGACTGGGGAGTGCTCATGGTGGCTTCCTTCAACAAAAAGAATATTCGTTCTCTATTGTCCTCGCGAGGGCTAGACTGTCAAGAACGATCATTCGTTTTCGGTGGATCGATGGAGGAGTGGGCATGCCGAAGGTCAGCGACGAGCACCGCGAGAAGCAGCGGCAGAGGATTCTGGAGGCTGCGCTGACGTGTGTGGCGCGGAAGGGGTTCGCGTCGACGTCGATGTCGGACATCATTGCGGAGGCGGGGCTGTCCGCCGGCGCCGTGTACGTGTACTACCGCAGCAAGGAGCAGCTGACGATCGACGTCGGGCGGAAGGTGCTCGGCGAGCGGGTCGCCATGCTGGAGGAGTACCTGGGCCACGACCAGGTGCCCGCGCCGGTGGAGGTCATCCCGGCGTTCCTCGAACAGATGCCCGAGAACGGCTTCTTCCCCGGCGTCGCCGTGCAGGTCTGGGGCGAGGCGATCCACTCGCCGGCGCTGGCCGAGACGGCGGAGAAGCTCATCGGCGAGATCGGCGGTCACTTCGCCGACTACTTCGCCGCCTGGTTCCGCCAGTCGCGCGGGCTGGGGGAGCGCGAGGCCCAGGCCGAGGGCCGTCGCGTGGCGCCCGCCGTGTTAGGGATGGTGCAGGGCTACATGGTGCAGAGCGTCTTCCTCGACGACGGCGCGCGGGCGCGGTATCGCGAGGCTGTGGCGGTGGTTGTTGGTGGGCTGTGAGGGGTGCTGGGGGCGGTGCTCGCGATGCGTTTGTGGCGTGCTGGCTGTGGGCGACACGAGGGGTCTCCGGGGTGGCGAGGATTTCGCATCTGGGCCGGTTTTCGTATAGGGTAGAACCCGTTGCTTGAACGGCCGCGAACAGCGATAACGGTCAGGCAAGGCGGGCTGTAGCGCAGCTTGGTAGCGCACTTGACTGGGGGTCAAGGGGTCGCAGGTTCAAATCCTGTCAGCCCGACAAGAAAGTCGCGGAAACTCACGGGTTTCCGCGACTTTTTCGTTGGTGAGATTTGATCCAGTCATCACAAACCCATCACTTTGACACTCCGTACCGCACGTTGAGCGAGCGCAGCGAGTCGAAACCAAGGTCCTCCCCGGTTGCTGTCGGTTCGTGCGGCGACGGCTCCGCACCTGTTCGGCATGGACACCGAACGCATCACAGAGAACCCGTGGGGCCTGGAGCCCCTGCTCGACGTTGGCGAGTTCGCCGCTTACCTGGGCGTTCCCGTCTCGACGGTCTACGACTGGCGCACCCGCGGCCTCGGTCCGCGCGCGTATCGCTTCGGCAAGCATCTGAAGTTCGCGCTCTCGGACGGTGCGGATCTGGATCGAGCAGCAGCGCGCCCCCGAGCCGCCAGCGTCGGCGGACGGGCGGTGAGCCGATGAGCCGGCAGCGGTTGAGCATCGGTACCTTCGGGGAGATCGGCCACCTCGTGAGCCCCAGCGGACGGGTCGTCGCGCGTGCCCGCTACCGCGACTGGGATGGCAAGACGCGGCTTGTTCAGTCGACTGGGGATACACGGAAGTCCGCGGAGCGGGCGTTGAAGGCGAAGTTCGCCGACCGGAGCCTCTTCCAGCCGTCGTCCTCGGCGCTCACGCCGGATAGCCCGTTCCCGGACCTGGTCGCGTACTGGCTCGAGGATCTTGAGCTCGAAGACCAACTGTCGAAGCGAACCCTGCAGCTGTATGAGCGGAACATGCAGACGCTCGTCCTGCCGGTCTTCGGGAACCTGACCTTGCGGGAGATCGGCGTCACCCTTTGCGATCACTTCCTCAAGCAGCTCGCGAAGCAGAGCTACAACCGCGCCAAGCAGGCCCGCGTGGTCCTCCGACTCGCACTCGGTCTCGCCGTCAGACATGAGGTGCTGCCGCGGAACCCGATGGACCACGTCTCGCGACTGCACCGGCCGGCGTGCACTCCGAACGCGTTGACACCGGCGGAGGTGAACGCGATCCGCACGGCGATCGCGTACTGGGAGGGCGGACGCTCGATCTCCGGTCCCAAGCCCGACGGACAGCTCGGCACGATCATCGAGGTCATGCTCGGCACCTCCGCCCGCATCGGCGAAGTCCTCGCCATCCGCCGCCGCGACATCGACGTCACCAGCCCGACCCCTTCCATCCGGATCACCGGCACGGTCGTCAGTCACCGGGGTGAGCCGACCAAGCGGCAGGATCGCCCGAAGACAGCGAAGTCCAGGCGTACGGTAGCGATCCCCTCGTTCACCGCTGAAGCGGTACGACGCAGGCTGACCCGGTTGGAGGATACGTCACTAGACGCGTTGTTGTTCTGCAGCCGTGAGGGAACGCCGCTGACGACGAACAACGTGCGCCGTCAGCTCCGGCACGTGCTCGACCTTGCCGGCATCACCGGGATCACGCCGCACATGTTCCGCCGCACGGTCGCGACCGCGATCAACGAGCAGGGCGGCGTCGAACTCGCTGCCGAGTTGCTCGGGCACACGGACCCGAAGATCACGATCCAGCACTACATTCGCCGCAGCGAGATGGTGAACCCCGCGACCGCCGAGATGTTGGATCGTGTCTTCTCAAGGGAAGAATGAGGAATGCTCTCCACCGCGGTACTCAGAGTGGAGAAGGCCATACGGGAGAGTGGCCGGAGGATCGGATGGCATCACGGCTCGGATTGCTCAGGACTTGCCATGTGAGTGAGCACTGCCTGCAACGCGGCGACGATCTGTTCAGGCGCGAACCCGTCTGTGCTATTGATGCTCTCCCAGAACCGGTCGTACGCTTCGGTCGCGAACTTCAGGAAGCTCCAGAGCGCAGGGGCCTCCTGTTCGGCGGTGGTGAGGAACTCCGCCCAGCGATCGCGGTCCTCGAGGAGGTACGCGACCCCTCGCACCGTGTGGAGCCGAGCCTCTTCGTTGTCGAAACGCATGTTGCTTCTCCTTAGATCGTCGGGCGGGTCTTGTTCATGCCCTTCACGACAGGTGCGCGCCGCCACCCCAAAGCTCTGATGGAAGCGGTGAGGGCGCCACGATCCGCCACTCGGGACGAGTGAGGCTGATGGCTGGCGAGTGGTGCCAGGTAGCGATAGGCGGGCCAGGTTCGCAGTGAGAAGGTCAGGGGTTCGAATCCCCTTAGGTCCGCCTGGCGCGCGTTGTGCGAAACGACCGGTGATCGTGTGCCGTTCGGAGTCATGTCGATGCCCTTGGTACTTGATATGAGTCGGGCGCCCGCAGCATGAACGGCCTGGGTGATTGCGATGTCGTCGGCACGTGGTCGGGCCAGCCGGTCGAGCTTGTGGACGATGACGTAGTCGACGGGATGCTCCTGCAGATAGGTGAGCATCCGTTGGAGCTCTGGGCGGTTCGTGCTTCGGCCCGATTGACCACGATCAACGAACTCAGCGGAGATGAGAGCGCCCAGTCCGTGCGCTTGCTTTCTGTTCGCCTCGTGCTGGGCCGGGATAGAGAAACCCTCTCGCTCGCCTCCACGGTCAGCTTGGAGAACCGTCGAGACACGGATATACGAGACGGCTGAAAGAGGCGAGGACGCTGCGCGGATCCAAGTTAAAACGGGAGAAGGTTTGAGAAGATGAGCCATTCTGTCAACGCTGACAGCAGGGGCTACTGAGGACATCCCGTCTTGAACTCGTCCGCGGCGGAGGAAGATTGGCGCCGCGAGCACCTCCAACGTCGATCTCTGTACCTGTTGACGCACCCAGTTGTGTCACTGGCCGCCGATACTATCAAATACATGACACGTCGAAGCTCCGAGCGCGCGGTAGCCGAAGCGCGCCGACGAGGTGCCGCGCAGGAGCGCCGCGGTCAGAAACGGGAGACCTTATCTCCTGCCAGCCCAGCGTCAACTAGCGTGCCAAGCGACTCACAGGCTGCATTGTGGGTCGCTTCCCGAGCCGGTGCGCGTGCCGGGCGCGGCTTTCGTTTTCAGGATCTGGTCGCGACGCTCGTCGTATTGCGTCTGTGGAGCGAAGGCGACGCGACCGCGTTAGTGACGCCGGAAGGGTACGACGACATTTCGGTGCAGTCGTCCAGCGGGGCGTTCTTCATCCAGGTCAAGTCGCGACGCGATAGTGCGGGCGATTTCGCGGCGACGGACCTACGCAAGGACTTGCGTTCCGTAGCAAAGGCTTGGGTGAAGCGTAGGGACGCCGGACTCCCAGCCACGACGACCCTCTTGCTCGAGCGCCCGGTCGCTCGAATCCCCGTACCCGAGTGGGGGAGTGAGGGTGCACAACCTGGCTCGAGTCCCCCGAGTGAATTGGCTAAGGAACTTGACGCTCTATCGTTCGAAAACGATCAGGATTCGGTTGCCTTTGCGGCCTCCGCCTCAGTTGTAGTCTGTCCTGACCCGCACGCGCGGGCGATCAGCATCATTACCGGAACTCGCGATTTTCCGGATGGTCTTGCGGAGATCATTGTGGCTGCCGTCTGCACCCAAGTGGGTCAGGCTAGCGACGCGAACGCGGACCCGGATATCGCGAAGCGCGCGACCGTGGAAATCGCAGGCATCGATGTCCTCATAGACCAGGTCCTTGCGACCGTCGACCTCGAATTGCTCGATGAGGCAAGGTCGTTGGGGATCTGCGAGGCAATCGACTGGAGATCATCTGCTGATGGTTCGGACCTACGGCAGGGCGTGCACGTGGGAGCTTCTCACGTCGTTGCCGGGTTGCTCGTGCCTCGTGTTGAACTCACACAGCAGGTGGTCGAAGTCGCGGCGACCCGCCGGTTGGCAGTCATCGCCGGACCGAGCGGCAGCGGCAAGAGCGCACTCGCGTACGCAGCCGCGTACGAAACCCGGAGGCTATATCGCTGGCAGCATGTCCACTCGTTGACACCAACGGGGCGCACAGGGCGCGATGCTGTCGCACTTCTTTCCGCGCGCATTGAGGCTTTGCGGCCGAGTGCGTATGCGCCTGTGGGGGTCCTCATCGACGACGCTGGGCGCCACGACTCAGATCTCCTCGATCGACTACTGAGACGGCTCGCGGACCTGTCGAACGTGATCGCCATTGTTTCGATTCGAGAGGAAGACCGCTTCCCTGTCCCGCTGTTGTCGGCCATCGCCACGATAACGCCGATGCTTGACGACAGCTTTGCAGAGCAGCTTTGGCGCGACTACCGGGCGGACAATCTCACTGAATGGGCCGGATGGCGGGAACCAGCCGAGCGAGCAGGCGGCCTTCTACTGGAGTACGTCACGCTGCTCACCGAGGGTGTGAATCTCGCCACCGTCGTCAGCGCGCAAGTCGCCGCACGCGAATCAGACCCGAGTCGACATCTTGAGCTTGAGATCCTCCGGCTCGCATCGTGTGCCAACCAATACGGCGTCGCCGTCCCTGCCCATGCGATCCAATCCGCTCTGGATGCCGATCACGGCGCATTCGTCGCTGCCAGCCGCCGCCTCATAGACGAGCACCTTATCGTTGAGGACTCGGGCAACCTCATGCGGCCGCTGCACGAAATCCGATCCGCAGCACTCGCCCGGGCAGCTCACCCCTTTGGGCAGCAGGACACTCTCCAGCGCATTGTCCCTCTAGTGACCAGCGCCGAGCTCGCGCGATTTCTCCGACGAGCACTCGAGTCCGGGGCTGACCAAGCCGTGATGATCCAGGCCGCAACCGAGCGCATCACACGCGATCGCACTCTCCAGACGCTCGTCGCAGTCGCATCCGCTTTCCGTGCTGATGGACTTCGAAGGCGGGCCGACGACTGGAAGCGCATCCTCGATGAATGTGACGTTGATGCTGGCAAGGCTGTAAATGCGTTTACGATGTCTCGCACCAAGCCGCGCCCCGACACAGAACATCTCTTCAAGCCCGAGATTGTGGCAGCCATTGAGAGGCTCCGCAGCGTCCCGACCGATCCAGATCTGCAACCCTTGTGGCGAAAGATCGACGCGACGCTGGTCGAAGACCTCACGACCGCTGCGGTCCTCGATGACGAGGCACCCCAACTCCTGTTGCAGGCCATCACTGTACTTCGCGGTTTTGACGTCACAGCTCTGGAGGCCACCGCGGGTGCAATCGGTGCACGCCTGACGGGATGGCCGCTGCACGACTCGGCCGACATGACGGAGGCGTTACGTCGCGCGGCACCTGAGCTTGCGGAACACGCTGTCATCACAGCCGGCGGCGAGCAGCTCCTCCTGCGCAGGATCGCGACAGAAACACCGTGGCTAGCGTCGCTGGAACGCGTAGCCGACGGGGTGGATGGCAGATGGATCTTCATCGACGAGGAGCTACAGCCGAACCAGAACGACGCGGTCGTTGAGGTCTGCCGACTGGCCCTCGCTCTTGCGCCGACAGCGTTGATCGCCCGGGTGGGTGCGGTGGATGCCCTCGGGCGCTTGGCCAAGCTCGGCGACTACCCGCTCGCTGACAAAGCGATTCCCCGAGAGAATTTGCCCCATGCCCTCGAAGTCTCCGATAACAGAGCCCAGGCTCGAGCCTTGTCGCGAAAGTACGGCGCGGGCACGTTGACGTCCAAGCTTGCGGCCGAGGCGATAGCACTCGGGGCGCTCCTCGATCTGCTCCCAGAGATCGCGATCGCCCACCTAGGCAATCGAACTGTGCCTCGAACGATCGTTCGCCGGCTCGAATCGGTCACCGCGCTGCTTTCCGAGATGGACTCTCCGGCAGACGAGGGCTACACGGACGAAGTGCCCGGCGCTCTCGGTGACTATCCCGTCGAGAGCGACGCCGCCACCGTCGTGCGAATGCTGCTCCAGCAAGTCATTCCAAGTCTTGCACGGGCAGATATAGCCGAGCGGCGCCCCATCCTGACTGTCGGAACGCTCGACAGTCTCATCCAGAAGGTCGGTGCACTGATCGAACTCGACCGATACCGCTACCTCCCCGACCCGCCCGATTGCGCTCAGCTACTCGACTCTCTCCGCCAATTGCGAATAATCGCGTCCGCCAGTGCAGGATCGGACTCATCAGTCCGCCTATCCATGCGGGCCGCTGCTGGGCGACACACGGGAACCGCTCGGATCGCCGCAGCAGCTACCGTTGCGACCGAGCGCTCTTCCGCAGCCTTGCAGAAAGAGGCTGATCGAATGCAACTTGCGCTCGCAGACGCGGGGTACGCGGTCGCCGTAGTGCCGAGCCTCTCCGATCACACGATGATGAGTTGGCCGCCCGGAGACCTAGCGATTATCGTGGAAGGAGAGTGCCTCCTCGCCCATCTAATTGCTCTCGCATCTCTCGCGGATGCTGCGAGAACTGCTGTCGAACATCCAGACCGGCGTATATGGATTGGACTGCGCTCAGCTAACGGCTACTTGTCTGCCTCGATCTTCCAGGTTGCGCATCACGGGGTGATCCCACTTGGCGATCGTGGAGCGCCGTCCGCATTCGCAGGCTCGATCGCTGCGACCCCAATTTCTGATCCCTATGCGGCTTACCTCAAGCAAGCTCGTCGTCTCTCATCGATCGCAGCCGTCATCGCGATCCGCGGGAGCACTCTGATTCCCGACGTGGAAGGACGGGTGCTTGACGAATCCTGGGACCGTCTCGTCGGCCTCAAAGCGCAGATCGATGAACTCACCTCCGCTCACGCCGGGACCGAGTACGTGTCCGCGCTCAGCAACATCTTGACGGTCATCGGCGCAGCGATCACTGATGACCTGTCGGCTGCAATTGGCCTAGCGGAGAAGGGGCAATCTGGATGGGATGAGATCGCGAGCCTGCAGAGTCCGATGCTGCTTGATACGGAACAGGCGGCCATATCGGGCACTGACGCTGCGATTGTCTATGGTACGGCTGTTGTCATCGCGGACATCGAGGACGATTTTGTGGGTGCGGATGCCCGCGTTGCACACATGCAGGAACATGAGGCGAGTTCCTAAGTCGGTAGGTCGTCATTTATGGAATGGCTGGCAGATCCTCGGTGCAGGGTTTCTTGACGTGCCGTCAGAGACTACCGGAATCATGCAAACCGGGCATATCGTGACGTGCTCTGCTCGCGTCCGCCATACCGAGACGCGACATCGCCCCGACCCTAACGGGCACGACACGTCGCGCGCATCCGCCTCACCGGCGCATCGTTACAACGACGCAAGCTCCGCAAGCAGCTTCGCCACGGATCGCGGCCAATCGACCAACCCGGCGATCGAATCACGAAGAACGATCGCCTGAGCGCGCGCCACGTCCGGGGCATCGAGGACACGTTGGATCGCGTCAACCCACTCGTCCACCGCAAACCCGGACCGCGTATTGGCCGTCGATGCGATCGAGGACGGGCTCGTGTCGATAGACGAGTCACGAATGAACTCCGCAAGGCCCGACTCCGCACTAATGATGACCGGGACACCGCTCGCGATCGCTTCATACGCGGCCAGACCGAAGCCTTCATGCCGTGAAGGCATCAGCAGTACTCGCGCTTGCGCGAGATCCTGCATGATGTCCTCCTCCGTCTCGGAGAACGGACGCAGGTGGTACGGCACGCGTCCTTCCATAATTAGGTCCAGACGCTCCTTGACCTCCCTGGCCGCCGCGTCGGGCACACCTCGAATGATGAGGACGGGACGATGCGACGCCTTCGAGGGCCACTTGTCGACGACTCTAAGCATCGCTTCCGCAGCGATATCGATGCCCTTCGAGCGAAAGTCTTCCGCGCGTCCCACGAGCAACACATGGTTGCGTACGGGGGCGTGAGTTTTGCTGACATCAAAAGTGTCACGCAAGCCCGGCATCAAACCGATCACAGGGGTCGTGGGCCCGCGTCCGATGAGATCGTCACGGATACTTGCTGCGAGCAGCGGTCCCACGCCGACTACGAGATGTGCCGACCGCGCGAGTTCCTGCTCCAACCGCCGACGGGCCGCGGAATCCGACATACGCGAAGGCCCGCCGGGCACTTCCTTCGCCGACTCCAGTTGTTCAGCGTCCGTATGGACGAAATGCACACGACGTGCCTCTGGGAAGAACTCTTGCTGTTGAGCAGCCGCATAGGGACCGAGAAGACGCCCGTGTCCGACGATCACGTCAGGGACCCACGATTGATCCGCGAAGATGGGACGAAGAAGCAATGCCTCACGATCGGTCAAACCTGGCACTCGGGCCGGCGTCACGAGTGCAACATTGGCATCCGATGCAGCCTTGATATCTTCCGCGGACGCGTCCGCAACCATGACCGCCGCATCAATACCCGTCGCGGCAAGAGCGATCGCCAACTCGCGATTCACCGTGGAGATGCCGCCCCGTCCCGAACGCCACTCATCACACACAAGCAAGAACCGGTCAAGTCGGCGCGGCGGCACATTCGCTGCGTCGGGGGCCGGAAGCGGGAGACCTCTGGTCAGCAGGCTTAGCGCCTCTTGCGTAGAACGCGGATCCTCCGAAACCGAGAGATCACCACCCGGCGCAGCGGCGACGAACTGCCATGTCATCTCCGCGTCCGCTGTGCCAACCAGCACCGAGTCGAATCCGACGCCGTCATCGCCTCGAACAAGCCGCGCAGCGAAATCGGATGTAGTAACACCGCCCCGTCGACCGGCAGGCTCGTCAGCAGGATCTCCGTAGAACAGGATCACAGCCGCGATGCTCGCCTCGTCACGGAACGATCGGCGCAACTGCACCGACGTCGCCAGCATTTCCGACGCGCGATTTCGGAAGTTCTTCAGGAAGTACCGGCGATTGAAGATCTTCAGCTCTATAGCGAGAGGCGGAGCATCGCCTTGCGTCACGAGAATATCCGCACCGGAATCCCAGCCGCGCCGATTCTGCTGACCGCCCACTAGCTCCGCAAAATAGTTCTCGATTGCGAGATAGTTGCCGGCGGCCCGAGGATCTGCACGTGGACCCTGCAACAGCGACACCAAATGCTGTTCGACTGACTCCTCCATGGCGACCAGCATAGACGGCTCGCGAACGACGCCGGCCGCCGCAACCGTGAACGCAGCGTGTGTTGCGGCGTTCTGCAGCGACTGTTGGCACCATCAGCGTATGGGCTTCTACTTCGTGTGCCTTGGCCGGCGCAGCGGCCGTACCGCCTGCACGTTGAAGGCGCAGCAGGCGCATCTGACCGAGCAGGCCGTCCAGAGACTGATCAACAGATCAGTCTCACCTCGCAGGAACGGCAGAGCGTAGAGGAACAGCTCCTCGCTGAATCTAAGGCGACCGTGCGGGAAGCCGATACTGGACGCGCGGAGTCGCTGTCGACGCAGTTGCCCCCAGGACCTCAACAAGTCTTGGAAGCAAAACGACATGTACGACATCGATGCGCTCGCCACTGCCGTTCCATATTGTGACATCGTCTTCGCGGATGCCGAGGCCCGCGATGATGTGATCCGCAGGCAGATGCAAGTCGCGATAGACACCGTCCGGCCTCGACGGTCGGGGGAACTGATCGACGAACTGATCTGATCCGCGCCGATCTGATAACTAGACTGTCGAGTATCCGTAGGCCCACCAGCTCACTACACTCGGGGCCGGCCCGTCGACGCTGGCGCAGTGAGAGCGGCATACCGGGCGGGAGGGCATCACCCAATCACACTTTCGAGCGGGTGACGATGGTTGCGCCTTGTGGTCGGTGCAGGTCTCATCGCCGCCGGACTTAAGAACTGATCCAGGAGAGAGCTTCGTGAACGCCGCGTGCAACGGCGAGCTCGGCAAGCGCACGAAGTGACGCGGGGTCGGCGGCAGGCTTCACCCGCTCAACGAGCTCCTCCAACTCGTACTTCACGTGCCAGTCGATACTTTCCGTCAGGCGCAATCGAGTGGTGGCGATCCTGACCAACAAGTCCGCGATCGGCTGCACGACCGGTGCCTCAAGGTGATGGAATCTCGTGCGGTCGCCCATGGCACCGGGGCACGATGCCGTGAGTGTAAGTGCCTCGGCGGTTCCGAGTTCAAGGGCGAGGTCCCCCCAGGCCGTCTTCTCCGTCGAGGGCTGGACACCTGGAGCAGCGGCTTGGCGCGTCTCGATCGCCTCCTTTAGCCAGGATGACCAAAGCGCCTCACGGCCAGCGTCATCGAGCTCACCTACGGTTTCGCTAAGCGCTCGGATGAACTCCGCGAGTTGGCCAGCCCGCTCCGGCGCCGCCAGAAGATCGATCAAGGAGGGTCGATCCACGGAGGCTGCGGCGGAAAACGTCGCGACGGACGCCATTGTCCTCCAGTATCGGTAGGCCATATGGTCGTCACGGATCGAGGCGGCATCCGCGGAGCGAAGAAGGAGTTGCCAGAAGCCCGCGTCCAGGAGATCGGGTGGTGTTCTCGGTTCGTGGAGGAAGCTGAACCACGCGTCAGGTGCAAACTCAGACGTGCCTGAGTCGAAGAGTGGGAAGACGTGCGCGGCGGTGAACACCGGGTCAGCGGCGAAAAGGAAATGGAGCTTCCCGGTCAGCATGCTGGCGGCAGCGGGCTGTGCGGGCGTCGGCGAGTCCAGCATGGATCTCAGCGCGGTGGCTTCGGCCGCAGCCAGTCCCGCCCATCGTTCAGGTGCTGCCTGCCACCTTGAAGCAATGCGATTCAGCCAATACTGAGCCAAGATGCCAGGCCACGTGTTCAAGTCCCGCATGAGGGAATCGCTCCATCCCCCGGGATCGAACCGAGGCGCGTTCTTCACCCACAGCTCGGATGCAATCGTGTCGAGCCGTTCCAGCACTGGAGGACCTACTGCACCCTCCGATGGTTTCGAAACTGACCTCAGCACCTCACTCACCGCTCGAGTGAGCTCGGGTCTGGCGCTCAGCATTTCTAGCGTGTCGACGAGGTCGTCGATCCGCTCCACGAGGAGCGCGCTTTGGCTCCATCCATGCAGAATTGCCCCGAGGAGATCATGGTGCTGCGCGACGGGCACGAGCGTGACTTCCGGCAGCAGCTCAAGGCCGATTGCGGGCTGCGCCGCCGCGGCCTCTCGTATGAGTTTGCAAGTGTCGTCCCACGTTGGTTCGTCGAAGTTTCGTTCCGAATAGTCGAGGTTGAGGAGCGACTGGACGCTGACGCGTGCCCCGTTCTCACGTACACGCGCGAGAAAGTCGTCGACGGTGTGCGGCATCTTTCCGCCCCACGTGCCCGATATCAAGTAATGATCGAAGTCCGGGTGGGGACGAATCTCCATCTCTGGCTCTTCGTCCTGGATCTCGGAGATGGCGGCATCCAGTTCCGGCCATGAGGTGACATACCTGCTGAGCCATTCTGCCCGGTCAAAGATCGCTCTGCGGCGGAATCGTGGTTCGCCCCCCTCCGCCGGGTCATCATGTGGAGGGCCAGCGAGAACTGCTGCGAGCAACTGTTGCCTGGAGCCAGGGCTCAGGTCAGGCGCGACGACCTGAAGCAGACGGAAGACTTCGTGCTTCGCTTCAGGGTCGTAAAGTAGATCGCCGAACACAGTCGCGCACTTCTCGTCGCCGTTCAGGTGTGGAGACTCAATGACCAGGTGCAGTCCGAGCCTTCGGAAGAGAGCATGAGGACTCGCGAGCCATCTGGCCGATAAGTCTGCGCAATTCGACGTGGTGAGCGCGGCGCTGTCGCGGAGCATGTCGATTACCGTGCCCTCCTCATCGCCGAACCGGTCCTGTTCATGCGGTTCAATTGCGGAGCGGCGAAAGGACCAAGGATCGAAGGTGCGCTCTGGATCGAACGCACGCAACAGTTCATAAGCATCGGTCAGTGCCTGTTCCGCGATCTGAAGCACCCGGTCAGCGCTCTCATCCGCTTCCTCCGCGACCTGCTCCCACAACTTCTTCAGGATCTGATCTGAGGTCGCCCACTCAATCTCTGCCGATACGCGACGCGGCTGTGTCTCGTCCTCGTTGGTTGGGAACCACGGGCGGTCTTCCTTCAGCACGAGGCGGGGTACAAGCGCACGGCGAAGCAACGGGAGCGCATCGACGCCCGATAGCGGGTTGCCGTAGCCCAGGAACCAGGTCAGGCCTGACTCTGCGGGGTCTGTTCGCAACGCGGCGATCAGAATAGTCATCCAGCGACGCGCATCTTCGGGCGCCGTCGCTCGCAACGCGCGCGCAGCGCGCGAGATCTCCCACTGGAGCTCCGTCGATACGACCGGTCCGAGCCGGGCGACAGTACTAAGCGCGAGCGCCGAACGCTCGGGAACCGCAACGTACTCGTCGACGAACCACCTTGCCAGCACCCGAGACGCCTCGTTCTCGACTCGTCCCGTACTGAAGAGCGTCGTGAATGCCGGTTGCTCCTCAGCCCATCGGAGCCACTCGTAGCCCGTCGCCGCGGCTACGAAGCCACGTGCGCCCGACGGTGTGTTCAACACATCGGCGAGGTAGTCCGCTTCCTCCGGTACCGCCGGAGGAGCCCCGGCCGCGAGTTCCTTCGCGCGTGCGTGGTGATCCAACAAGCCCATACTCATCAAGGACGCCCAGGCGTCCAAGGCCAAGGGAAGTGCCGCGTGCCCGTCGTCGCTTGGATACGCCACCGGAGTGATCCGGAGGTTCTCCCACCGGGCGCTGTTCGGCTCGTCGGTAAGCACGAACCGCGGCTGCGCACTCGGCGGAAGCCCGCGAGCTAAGTACGTCATGACGACATCGCTGTGGCTGTAGCCGACGAAGAGCACTGTCCAATGCTCGAAGAGATCCTGCACGAACCGTCGAGCCCACCCGTCGGTGAGATAGGCCCGCCCGAAGTCGTCGTCCGTGACTACAAGCTCCGACGCTGGACGAGACACGGAGCCGTGTAGGTGGACCAGCCCCCGAACCTCTCTCCCCACCGGCAGAGCAGGCCCGGAGTATGCTTCGCCGAGACTCAGAGCCGTCTCGGAGGCGGCGGCTTCAATATGTAGGTCGTAGTTCGTCGTAACGATCGGCGCACCGGCTGCGCTCGCGAGGCGAGCGAGTGCTCGGTGATTGGCGTTGGGAAGCGACTGCGCACTCCCGGTGATCGCGCGCACCTGATCCTTGACGAGCGGATGCGCCTGCATCAGCTGGCCCAGGAACCGGTCCGGCGTGAGAGTAGCGTCGTACTCCTCACCGAGAGTTTGAGCGATTGTGCAAGCCAGGCCGTCGTAGAGCGGGAGGCTAGACGGTGCGTTGATGGATACGCCCGCACCAACGAACAAGACCAGTCGAGCGTTACGTGCGGCTGCCAACAGTTCGTTTGGGACGTCGACATCGTTGGTAAGCCTCACCTATAGAATCTCTCACGTCTTGTCCGTTCAGTCATCCTTGACGCTCCGGGCGCTGGTGCAACCGTCCGTCCCAGCGGGACAGTGGATGGGAGGGCAGGCTTCCGATGTAAACGATCGGATCGGCCCCATCTGGGTGCATGCATTGGTCCTTGAGCCGCCACGTGGTGTCGGCGAGATGGGTTGAGCCGGTGAGGAGCGCGAAGCGATGAGCATTGCCGTGCCATGATTCGCCTAGAGCCCGTCAGTTGTTCTTAGCGCGCGCCCGAGACCTGGCTCATCAAGAACCCACCGAAATCACCCGCCGAGGTCCGCAACCGACCGGCTGCACTCGTACCAAGCGAACCGCCCGGTTCCCTGTAAACACAAGGGATCCGCGAGTTCCCGAGACGATCGGCAGAGACCGGAAATCGACCGGATCCTCCAAGGGGTCGCAGGTTCAAATCCTGTCAGCCCGACCGCGAAGTGGCTAAGAACCCCGGAATATCGAAGATGTTCCGGGGTTTTCACGTCCTGGGACGGCATCCATACTTGATGATCTCTAGGCCAGCCTAGCTCCTTGGCCAGTTCGGACATGTTCGGGTAAAAGTGCCAAACGCCTGCGACGTGAGGTACGGACAATTCCCCCCGCCGCCAGCCTAATCTGTATCCGAGATCGCAGACGCTCGTCGGAAGCCCGCGCGAATCGTTACCCAAGGTCCGGATCCAGTCGAGTCCGATATGATTCCGCACATGGAACCAATCGCGGCCACCGCAGCTGCCATCGGACTGATCAATGCTGGAGTGACCCCTACTAAGACCACCACAAGCGCGGTCGCTAAAACCGTGCAGCGTCTAAGACTGGCCGGAACCTACGATCCACAATGGTTAGTCCTCGACCCTTCTCTAAGTGGTGGGTTGACCAGTTCGGAGATCTCGGATCTGAGCAGTTTTCTTCGATCAGACGAGATGAAACCGGTGCTCGCCTTCTCGGCAATTTCAATCATGTACGACCGACAGATCAACCAGCCGGAAATGATCGCCACGGCAAAAGAGCTGATTCGAAACCAAATTAGGGCCTGGAGAGTCACTCCAAGGCCAAGTGGGCTAGAAGTCCAGATCTGATCTGGACTCATCTCGAAAAGCTGTATCGAGGTGCAATTTAGCATGGCGGATGGCGACGACGACATCGCCGACGAAGTCGAAGCATTCAATACTTTCATGGATAGTCCGATAAGTGCAAAGCAACAAGAGTCCATTTATACAGCATTTACGGACCGACTAATCGGCATAGGAACCGACGTCTCCAGACTTCAGGTCGCACTGCGCACGGCTGATGATCTAGCTATCGCAATATCGGCCCGTGGCATTGGAACGATAATTGACCACGCAACGACTCCTAGAGAGGTGAGCTTTAAGCACCAGTACGTCGATCGAGATCTTAAAATCGTAGAATCGGGCCAGACGAGACCTTCCGACACGCTAGTCACCACTGGTAGGCCTTTCCGGGCAGTCCTCATCGGACCACCCGGGGCAGGTAAAAGTACGTTTGTGAAGTATTTAGTTGATGCCCTTGCGGACCCCTCACTTAGGGATACTCCTATACCAAGCGTAATTGTCCCTTGCCGGGAGTATAATCGGCTCGGATGGTCCACGCAATTGGCCGAGTTTGCCTCCAAGCAAATCAGTATATCGACTGCAGTTGACGTAGATCAAAGGACTTTCGAGGATATTCTTCTTTTCGGGAAGGTCGCAGTGATATTCGATGGTTTGGATGAGATTACGGATTTGAGCCGGCGTAGTGAGATGGTTAGGCGCATTACTGTATTCAGGAATGCCTATCCGACTGCCTCTGTACTGGTCACCTCGAGAGAGGTTGGATACTCGCACGCCCCGTTGGATAGGCAACTTTTCCCCGAAGTCAAGCTCGAGGAGTTCAATGAGGGGCAGATCGAAGAATATGCATCCAAGTGGTTTTCCGGGTATGGGCGAAGTGAACTTGTGGATTCGTTCATGCGCGAGTCTCAAACGCTTGCGGATCTGAGGCGTAATCCACTTTTGTTGTCACTTGTGTGCCTACTTTACAAGGAGAGCGGAAATATCCCTGCAAGTCGCCGTGGGATCTACCGACAATGTGCGGATCTGCTTTTCCATCGCTGGGACGCTCATCGACAGATCGCACAGCACGAATCTATGCCTGAGTTCGGCGATAGAATAATGCAAGAAATTGCTACTTGGTTCTACAAGTTCCCGACAACCCAAACCGGCGTTGAAGAACGCCAAATAGTGAGGGTCGTGGCCGCCTATATGAGGGACAATATTGGATTCCTCGAGAACCGAGCTGAGTCGGTGGCGACAGACTTCGTCAAGTTCTGTGCTGATCGTGCTTGGCTTTTGAGCGTGATAGGCGTCTCAGAGCGGGGGGAACGGTTATTTTCGTTCGTCCACCGTACCTTCTTCGAATTTTTTACTGCCGAATCATTCGCCAGACAAGCAGCAGACTCCGCCGCTGCGGCAAAGTTCCTCATCGAGGCATACAATCGAGACCAGACATCCGTCGTTCCCGAACTGTTAGTTCAGAGTTTTGACTTCTATAAGGACCGGGGCGCGACAAACCTCTACATAGAGCTTTGCGCTCGGGCGCCAGTCCCTCTATTGATGCGACTTCTTCAAGGAATCGCAATTGCGCCCCATGCTTTGACGGCGGGATTTGATAGGTTTTGTCGGGAGGTCGAGTCTCGTCGGAATGGCGTCCCCTATTTTCCGGAGGATAATTTCGATTCGCTTATCCAACTCGGTCCTATTGCTAGAGAGTTCTTCGTGGACCGCTATCTTTTCTCAGATGATGGTAACCGTGTTCGCGAGACGTTTCTCGCAAGCTGGGCTGCTGTCATTCTGAGCGGTTCGCCTGCCATTGGTATGTCCTCTTGGGATGAAGTTGTGGGCAGGATGCTTGTTGAGTACCGACACGAAGTTGAAGGCTCGCCGGCCGAGGTAGTGTCTAACTGGCGTGCACTAATGGGCTTAGAGGCTTCGGACCGAAGTAGCTTGGATCCCTTGCACTTTGTTGGAATTTTTGGTCCATATGGTCAGGCAATCGGGACTGTCGGATGGGCGATCCTTTCGGTCTTCGGTGACGGTCAGATGATTTCACTAAATTCGAGTTTGATCGATGCGATAGACTCCGTGCATTGCCGTGTCGAGAGTGATGCTCTTCTTCCTGTATCTCGAATGGGATTGATCAGCTCGGGGCTGGGTAACTATATAGGTGAGGGCTGGAGTGTCCCTGTTCAGATGGATCCGGTGGTGATTAAGCTCTACGAGATACTGGGCTTGCTCGCGCTGGCGCTCCACGATTTTCGAGGTAGTTCCGAGTACAGGTCCATCTCACACCTTTGGCCGGGCAAAGGGCTCATCGGCGTCGTAGACGCTAGAGAAGCCGTCGGTCGCCCCGTTCACGGTCGCAGAATGAGCGAGATTAGTGACGTGTTCAGAGTCTTACCGACGCGCTGTCAGGACTGGGCGGCGGGCAAGTGTGCTCTGACTCAGAGTCCCTAGGATTGTCAGCTTACCCGCTTTAGTTTGTGCGCGCGGTCGTGGGCCAACATTTGTGTGGAGTCTGCTTCGTGCGTCGCGATTGAGTTTTCCGCGTGTTGGCTCCTGCGTGGTTTTTCTGACCTGATTGTGTAGGAGCTTGGTGAATTCGAGCGGGCTATTGAGAGATGCAGTTTGGCTGGTCCTTTGTAGCTTTTTGAGGGGGGGCAACTTCGGGCAATCCTAGGGATCTATTGTATGAGCCTAGACTCCGGTTGTGCGGCTGATGGTTCAACGTATTAGATGTGCGGAGGCGCAGGCTTCCGGTGGGCGTCCCTGGCTTTGGTTGGAAGCCTTCCGAGTTTAGCTTGGGTCGAATTCGACAATCATCGACTTTTGGTAACGGGAGATTTCCCATAATCGTCGATCAGTGACTTTCACCGCACCTCCACATCCTCAAACACCAGGAACGTCTGCGTATCCAGCACCTCGGGCATGTTCTGCAGTTGGTCGAACACGACTCGCCTCAGGTCCGCGTTATCAACGGCTCGCACCAGCAAGATCACGTCGAAGTCCCCGCCCACCAGCGCCACGTGGTGGACCTCGGGGATGTCGCTGAGCTTCGCTCGTAACTCCCGCCACGAGTGCTGGCGGACCTTGAGGGTCACGTAGGCGCTCGAGCGGAGGCCGGCCTTGAGCGGGTCGATCTTGGTGGTGAAGCCTGTGATGATGCCCTGGTCCTGCAGTTTCGCGATGCGGTTGTAGGCGTGTGCCCGGGAGACGTGCACCTTCTCCGCGATCGTCGTCACCGATTGGCGGGCATCCTCCGTGAGCAGCGCGAGAATGGCGCGGTCCACTTCGTCCACGGGACCTCCTGTGATTCAGCTCATATTCGACGTTCCGTCTACAAGATACTCACTTTCGAATCCACATTTCCAGGATTCCGCCGATTCGTGGATACGAAACGATCCTCCGGGCCATACTGATCCCAACACATCGCTGTCAGGACCATGCTGCAAGGAGGCATCATGACCATTTCCGTCAGCCCGCCCGGAGGCGGCTGGTCCGCCGAGGACACAGGCGCCGCAGACGGCGCGGCGACCCCGCAAGCCTCGCCGCAGGGCGTTCCACAGACCGTCTCGCCACAGGCCACCTCACCACAAGCCACCGCACCGCAAACCACGAGCCTCCAAGAAGCTGTCCAGAATTTCGGCATCAGCATTGAGGACTACCTGCTCCCGGTCCACGGCCAGATCCAGATCCTCGCCGAGGACGGGACCATGCTCCCCGAGGACCGGCGAGGTTCCAGCCCCGGCCACCAGTACCCCGTCCCCGCGGACGAGGAACTCCTCGAGGCGTACCGCCGGCTCGTCGTCGGGCGCAGGGTGAACGACCAGAACTCGGCGCTCGTCCGCCAGGGCCGCCTCGCCGTCTACCCGTCGAGCCACGGCCAGGAGGCCTGCCAGGTCGCGGCGGCGTTGTGCCTGGCCAGCCAAGACTGGATGTTCCCCACCTACCGCGACGCCGTCGCGGTCATGACGCGCGGCGTCGACCCGGTGGAGGTCATGACCATCTTCCGCGGCGACTGGCACGGCGGCTACGACCCGCACGCCCACCATGTCGGCATCCAGAGCACCCCGCTCACCACGCAGTTGCTGCACGCGGTCGGCGTCGCGCACGCCGCGAAGCTCCGCGGCGAGGACACGGTCGTTCTCGCGATGTGCGGCGACGGCGCCACGAGCGAGGGGGACTTCCACGAGGCCCTCAACTTCGCCGCCGTCTTCCGCCTGCCGGTCGTGTTCTTCGTGCAGAACAACCAGTACGCCATCTCGGTGCCGCTCGCGCACCAGACCGCGGCGCCGTCGCTCGCGCACAAGGCCGTCGGCTACGGCATGGCGGGGGAGCGGGTCGACGGCAATGACCTGGTCGCGCTCCTGGCCGTCCTCGACCGCGCCGTCACCCTGGCGCGCTCCGGTTCCGGCCCGCTCCTGGTCGAGGCGAACACCTACCGCATGCAGGCCCACACCAACGCGGACGACGCCACCCGCTACCGCAACCAGGCCGAGGTCGAGGCATGGGCGGCCAAGGACCCGCTCAACCGCATGCGCCACTACCTCCGCGCAGCCGGGCAGCTCACCGACGACGTCGAGGCCGCCTTCGCGCACGACGCCGAGCAGGTGGCGCAGCGGCTCCGCGAGGGGCTGAGTGCGGAGCCCGACATCGACCCGCAGGACCTCTTCCGCTACGTCTTCACCGAGCCCACCCCGCAGCTGCGCGAACAGGCCGCCTTCCTGGCTGACGAGCTCGCGCGCGACGCCGAGGGCGCCGCCGCCGGCACAGACACCGCCGACACCCGAGAGGAGCGCTGAGATGAGCACCGTCGCAGAAGCGGCAGCGGCCCGGGCGGCCGCCACCGCCGGGCCGTCTGTTGAAGGACACAGCCCCGTGACCTTCGCCAAGGCCCTCACCACCGCCATGGCGGACGCGATGCGCGCCGACCCCGGCGTCGTCGTGTTCGGGGAGGATGTGGCCACGCTGGGCGGCGTCTTCCGCATCACCGACGGACTCCAGAAGGAGTTCGGCGAGCAGCGCTGCTTCGACACGCCGCTGGCGGAATCCGGGATCGTCGGCATGGCACTCGGCATGGCCATGAACGGCCTCCGCCCGGTGATCGAGATGCAGTTCGACGCCTTCGCGTACCCGGCGTTCGAGCAGATCGCGAGCCACGTCGCCAAGATGCACAACCGCACTCGCGGACGCATCACGCTGCCGCTCGTCATCCGGGTGCCGTACGCGGGCGGCATCGGCGGCGTCGAGCACCATTGCGACTCCTCCGAGGCGTACTACGCCCACACACCGGGGCTCAAGGTCTTCACGCCGTCGAGCGTCGCGGACGCGTACCTCCTCCTGCGCGAGGCCATCGCAAGCGAGGACCCTGTGGTGTTCATGGAGCCCAAGAAGCTGTACTGGTCCAAAGAATCGGTGGACCTGGACGCGCTGCGGGAGGCGTTCGAAGGCGCTGCGTCAGAGGGCACCGGTGCGTCGGCCGGCGTCCGCGAAGAGGGCCGGGCCGCCGTCGTGCGTCCGGGAACCGACGCGACGATCATCGCCTACGGCCCCGCCGTCCCGCCCGCGCTCGCCGCGGCCGAAGCGGCGGCTGCCGAGGGACGGAGCGTGGAGGTCGTCGACGTGCGGACCATCGTCCCGTTCGACGACGAGACCATCAGCGCCTCGGTCCGCAAGACCGGGCGGGTCGTGGTGGTCGCGGAGGCGCAGGGCTTCGCGTCCGTCGCCTCGGAGATCACCGCGCGCGTCCAGGAACGCTGCTTTCACTCGCTCGCCGCGCCGATCCGCCGCGTCACCGGCTTCGACATCCCGTACCCGGCGCCGAAATTCGAGCACTGGTACCTGCCCGGCGTCGACCGCATCCTCGACGCCCTCGACGAACTGCAGTGGGAGGACTGATGAGCCGCGAGTTTCTGCTGCCCGATCTGGGGGAGGGCCTGACCGAGGCGGAGCTGGTCCGCTGGCTGGTCGCCGTCGGGGACAGCGTCACGATCGACCAGCCCGTGGCCGAGGTCGAGACCGCGAAGGCCGTGGTCGAGGTGCCGTCACCGTTCGCGGGGACGGTCGCCGTGCTGCACGGCGCGGAAGGCGAGACGCTCGACGTCGGCAAGCCGCTCATCAGCATCGACGAGGGCGGGGCGTCGGCCGCGCCGGTCGTGGAGACGGCCTCTGACTATCGCACCGAGGAGCGTGCCGGCTCCGGCAACGTCCTCATCGGCTACGGCACCTCGGGATCGACCGACGGCGGCCGGTCCCGCAGGCGGAAAACCGCGGCTCCCGCGCGGCTCGCCTCAGCCCGGGAGACACCGCGGATCTCGCCGCCTCCGGTGGAGCGCGAGTCCGTGGACGCCGTCCGCGTCGTCTCCCCGCTGGTCCGCAAGCTGGCCCGGGACCTCGGCGTCGCATTGCACGCCCTCGACGGTTCCGGCCCCGACGGGCTGATCCTGCGTCGGGACGTCGAGCAGGCGTCGGCTGGTTCGTCGGCGGCGGCCAGTGCAGCGGCCACCGCCACGGCAGCCTCCGCCACGACGGTCAACGCCGTGGGCGAGGGCACCGCCAGCACCGCCGCGCCGACCGACCCCTCGACCGGCCTGCCGATCGCCGCTCGCACGCCGCTGCGGGGGATGCGGCGCACGATCGCCCAGGCGATGGTCCGCAGCCGCACCGAGATCCCCGAGGCGACGGTCTGGGTGGATGTCGACGCGACGGAACTTGTCGAGCTCCGTGCCGGTCTCAAGCGGCGCGACCCGGAGAACGCGCCGAGTCTGCTGGCGTTCATCGCGCGGTTCGTGCTGGCCGGGCTGGCGAAGTATCCCGAGCTGAACACCCGGATCGAGACGGCGGAGGACGGCGGCCAGGAGATCGTCTCCTTCCACGGCGTGAACCTCGGGTTCGCGGCCCAGACCGACCGCGGACTCGTGGTGCCCAGCATCCGGGCCGCCCATCGCCTGAGCGCCCGCGCCCTGGACGGCGAGCTGAAGCGGCTGACCGGCGTCGCGCGTGAAGGGAAGGCGAGTCCCGCCGACCTCTCCGGCAGCACGTTCACCCTCAACAACTACGGGGTGTTCGGCGTGGACGGCAGCGCGGCGATCATCAACCACCCCGAAGCGGCGATCCTGGGCGTCGGGCGGATCATCGACCGACCGTGGGTGGTCGACGGGGCGCTCGCGGTGCGGAAGGTCGTGGAGCTCTCGCTCGTGTTCGACCACCGGGTGTGCGACGGCGGCACGGCCGGCGGCTTCCTGCGGTACGTCGCGGACGCGATCGAGAGCCCGGGCACGGTCCTGGCGGACCTGTAAGGGCACCGCTAAGGGGTCCTGCCTCGCGTTGCGTGCTCAGTTGTTGCGGGTCTAGACGGCGAATACCCGCAATAACTGAGCACGCAACGGAAGGAGCTCTGTACTGCGACTCTCAGTACAGCGCCCCTCAGTATTTGGAGATCGTGGTGTAGTACGGCGGAGTCGACGACTTCTTCTCCACGTAGCAACCGGCGTCGTAGGCGGCCTGCCAGGCGGCATTCTTCGCCGCTCCGACGTCGGAGTAGGAGAAATTGACCTGACCGGCGTAGCTGCAGAGCTGGTTCCACGTCTTGGCGCCGACGATGCCGTCCGAGGTGAGGTACGTCCATTGCTGGAAGCGGCGGACGTTGGTCTCCGTGTTGGCGCCGAAGCTGTTGTCCACCGTGAGGCTGTATCCGCCGTACTGGGAGCCGTACGCGGCCCTGATGCCGTTCAGCATCCGCTGGATGTGGCCGACGCAGGTGGCATACCCGCCGCGAGAGTACTGGTAGGCGGTGCACCCCTTGCCGGTGGTGCCGCTGTAAGCATTGGCCGCTCCGACCGGACTGGCGGACATCAGTCCGGCGAGCGCGAATGCGGCAGCGCCCGCAGCGAGACCCTTTTTGATCCTCATCATGATCCTCCCTGATCCGAGCGGACGTGCCCGCTCCGTGGGGTCAGACTAATGCCTGAATCGCCGGCCGTCACGGGTTCCTCCGAGGAAACCGGCACGTTACTGGTTGGTTGGATTGGGTGGACTGGACGGGTTGGACTGCCAGGTCTTCGCGCCGCCGTAGCAGTCGGAAACACAAGCGGGCGTGACTCCGCACGCCCGTAGTCTGGTGCCATGCCTCGTTTCGCGCTCGACATCGACTCCGTGCCCCGCCCCGTCCGAGCCCAGGCGCTCCTGGACGCCGTGAACCAGCGGGTGGTCATCGCGGACGGAGCCATGGGCACCATGCTGCAGGGCCGCGAGCTGTCCCTGGACACCGATTTCCAGGGCCTGGAGGGCTGTAACGAGATCCTCAACGACACCCGCCCCGACGTCATCGCGGACATCCACGACGCCTACTTCGCGGTCGGCATCGACGCCGTGGAGACCAACACCTTCGGCGCGAACTGGTCGAACCTCTCGGACTACGGCATCGATGACCGGATCGAGGAACTGGCCCGCAAGGGTGCGGCGATCGCCCGCGAACGTGCGGAGGGGGCGGAGGCCCAGGACGGCCGGATGCGCTGGGTGCTCGGGTCCATGGGTCCCGGCACGAAGCTCCCGAGCCTCGGCCACACCAGCTACGACCACCTCAAGCAGACCTTCGCGCTGCAGGCGGAGGGACTCATCGACGGCGGCGCGGACGCGTTCCTGATCGAGACCAGCCAGGACCTGCTCCAGACCAAGTCCGCGGTCAACGGCTGCAAGCAGGCGATCGTCAACCGCGGCGTCCGCCTCCCGATCTTCGTGGAGGTGACGGTCGAGACCACGGGCACCATGCTCATGGGCTCGGAGATCGGCGCCGCCCTCACCGCGCTGGAACCACTCGGCGTCGACGCGATCGGCCTGAACTGCGCCACCGGGCCGGAGGAGATGAGCGAGCACCTCCGGCACCTCTCCAAGCAGTCCACCGTGGCGATCGCCTGCATGCCCAACGCCGGTCTGCCGGTCCTCGGCGCCAACGGGGCACACTATCCGCTGACTCCCGCTGAGCTGGCCACCGCCCACGAGCAGTTCGTGCGTGAGTTCGGCCTGGGCCTGGTGGGCGGCTGTTGCGGCACGACGCCGGAGCACCTGGCCGCCGTCGTCGAGCGCTTGGCGCCCTTCCGTCAGCCTGGCGCGGGCGGGCGCACGCCGAGCGAGCAGGACGCTGGCATCGCCTCGCTGTACCAGCACGTCTCCTTCGACCAGGACTCCTCCTACCTGGCGATCGGGGAGCGCACCAACGCCAACGGCTCCAAGGCGTTCCGCCAGGCCATGCTGGACGAGCGCTGGGATGACTGCGTGGACATCGCGCGGGAGCAGATCCGCGTGGGCGCGCACCTCCTGGATGTCTGCGTGGACTATGTGGGGCGCGACGGCGTGGCGGACATCCAGCAGGTCGTGTCCCGTTTCGCCTCGGCCTCCACCCTCCCGCTCGTCATCGACTCGACGGAACCGCCCGTGCTGAGGGCGGGGCTGGAACTGATCGGCGGCCGCCCCGTCATCAACTCCGTCAACTACGAGGACGGCGACGGGCCGGACAGCCGTTTCGCCCGCATCATGCCGCTCGTGAAGGAGCACGGCACGGCCGTCATCGCGCTGACCATCGACGAGGAGGGGCAGGCCCGCACCACCGAGGGCAAGGTCGCGATCGCGTCGCGTCTCGTGGACTCGCTCGTGGGTGAATGGGGGATGAAGGTCGAGGACATCATCGTCGACGCGCTCACTTTCCCGATCGCCACGGGCCAGGAGGAGACGCGTCGCGACGGCATCGAGACCATCGAGGCGATCCGCCAGATCACCGCGAAGTACCCCGGCATCCACACGACCCTCGGCGTCTCCAACGTCTCCTTCGGCCTCAACCCGGCGGCGCGCATGGCCCTGAACTCGGTGTTTCTCCACGAGGCCGTCCAGGCAGGCCTCTCCAGCGGCATCATCGACGCCGCCAAGATCGTCCCGCTCGCGTCCCTCCCCGAGGAGCAGCGTAAGGTCGCGCTGGACCTCGTGTGGGACCGCCGTGAATACGACGCTGACGGCAACGTCACCTACGACCCCCTCGCGACGATGCTGGACCTGTTCGCCGGCGTCGACACCGCGGCGCTGCGTGACCAGCGCGCCGCGGAACTCGCCGCGCTGCCCACGGGTGAGCGGCTCCAGCGCCGCATCATCGACGGCGAGGGCAAGGGCCTCGAGGCGGACCTCGACCTCGCTCGGGCCGAGGGTATGACCCCGCTCGGCATCATCAACGACCACCTCCTGGAAGGCATGAAGGTGGTGGGTGAGCGGTTCGGCGCGGGCGAGATGCAGCTGCCGTTCGTGCTCCAGTCCGCCGAGGTCATGAAGAACGCGGTGGCCCTCCTGGAACCGCACATGGAGAAATCCGACGCGTCCGGCAAGGGCACCATGGTGATCGCGACGGTGCGCGGTGATGTGCACGACATCGGCAAGAACCTCGTGGACATCATCCTCACCAACAACGGCTACAAGGTCATCAACCTCGGCATCAAGCAGCCCATCGCGGACATCATCGCCGCCGCCGAGGAACACGACGCGGACGTGATCGGCATGTCCGGCCTGCTCGTGAAGTCGACCGTGGTCATGAAGGAGAACCTCGAGGAGCTCCAGTCGCGGGGCCTGGCCAAGAAGTGGCCCATCATCCTGGGTGGTGCGGCGCTGACCCGCACCTATGTCGAGGACGATCTGGCCGGGATGTTCGAAGGTCAGGTCCGGTACGCCAAGGACGCGTTCGAGGGGCTGGCCCTCATGGAGCCGCTCGTGCGGGTCGCCCGCGGTGAGGATCCGAAAGCGGTCGGCCTTCCGGCGCTGAAGAAGCGCATCCACCGCGCGGGCGGCGGGCTCACGCTCACCGAGCCGGACGCCATGCCGGGCCGCTCCGACGTCGCGACGGACAACGCGGTGCCCGCCCCGCCGTTCTGGGGCACCCGGATCGTGCGCGGCGTCGCGCTCGCGGACTTCGCGGCGTTCCTCGACGAGCGCGCTACCTTCATGGGGCAGTGGGGCCTCAAGCCCGGCCGCGGCGAGGGAGGCGCGAGCTACGAGGAACTCGTGGAGCGCGAGGGCCGTCCGCGGCTGCGCTACTGGCTGGACCGGATCCTGGCGGAGGGGATGATCGACCCGTCGATCGCCTACGGGTACTTCCCGGTGGTCGCCGAGGGTGACCAGGTGGTCGTGCTGCACCACGGTGAGGACCCCGACGGCGTGCTGGGCGTCCCCGGCTTGCTGGCCCCCGACGGCGGCTCGGGCGGGCCGATCGGCACCGAACGCCTGCGCTTCGACTTCCCGCGGCAGCGCCGGGACCGCCACCTGTGTCTCGCGGACTTCGTGCGGTCCCGGGGATCCGGCCAGGTGGACGTGCTGCCCGTGCAGCTCGTCACGGCCGGCGCGAAGATCGACGAGTTCACGGCCAAGATGTTCGCCGCGAACCAGTACCGCGACTACTACGAGGTCCACGGCCTGGTCATGCAGCTCACCGAGGCGCTGGCCGAGTTCTGGCACTCCCGGATCCGTGAAGAGCTGGGCTTCGCCTCCGAAGAGCCTGCCGACAAGGAGGGCCTGTTCAAGCTGGACTACCGCGGCGCCCGCTTCTCGCTCGGTTACCCGGCCTGCCCGGACATGGAGGACCGTCGCAAGGTGATGGAACTCCTGCACGCCGAACGCATGGGCGTGATTCTGAGCGATGAGCTCATGCTTCACCCCGAGCAGTCCACGGACGCGTTCGTGTTCCACCACCCGGAGGCGAAGTACTTCAAGGTGTGAGGCTCAACCGCCCGGTACGGTCCTCGGACGCCGTGCCGGGGCGGGAGCCATGTCGGTGCCGGTGTGCCGTGACGGGTTTCGCGCGCCGGAGCGCGGCGAGCACCGCCCGGCCCACGACGGCGATCCCCACCACCGTGGTGACGGCCCGCAGGGTGTCCCAGCCCGCCGTCGACGTCAGCAGGGAGTAGAGCAGGAAGCTGCGGAGGTTGTCGAGCAGCGGGGCGCCCGGCAGGTACGAGATGCCCGTCCCGGCGCCCACTGCGAACGGCCAGAACCACAGATTCGTCAGCAGGCCGAAGAGGTACGACGCGACCACGCCGTACACCCCGAGCATCCACAGCTCCGCGACGCCTCGGACCCGCCGGGGGAGCAGACCCGCGCCCGCCCCGACCCACGCGCACGCGAAGATCTGGAACGGCGTCCACGGGCCGATCCCGCCCCACACCGCGCTCGATAGGGCGATCGTCGCGGCGCCGAGCAGCAGCCCGAACCGCGCACCGTAGGCCCGGCCGGCCAGGATCAGCAGGATGAACACGGCCTCGACCCCGCCGACGCCGGTGCTCGCCACGCGGACCGTTGAACCGACCGCGGCCAGCACTCCCAGCAGGGCCACGGTGTGCGCCGATCTGACCGAGCCGTCCAGACAGATCACGACGGCGATCGCCGCCAACGGCGTGATCGCCAGGGCCGCATACGGGGTCGCCGCAGCGGCGTCCTCGGGCAGCGCCGTCGCCACCAAGGGCCAGCAGAAGGCGGCGAACGCCAGAAGGTTCGCCAGGAGCAGGGTGATGGCTTCGGTGCCGCGGGGAAGGAGGGGGCGCCAGGTGCGCCGGGTGCTCCGGCGGGGTCCGACAGGCCGTGAGGCGGACGGGAGTGGCTGGGCCCAGAGCTGATTCGTCGACGCCGGCTCCTCGTGTCCAAAGGACTGGCCCTCGTCTTCGCTTCCGGCCTCAGACGGCACCGGCGTGACGCCGTCGCGCATCGCCAGGATCCGCGCGCCGAGCCCGCGGGCGAAGTCGTGGTCGTGGGTCGCGAGGAGCACCGCGGCGCCCGCACCGGCAGCGGCCTCCAGCGCTGTGCCGACCGCTTCCCGGGCCGCAGGGTCCAGGCCGCGGGTCGGTTCGTCGATCAGGAGCACCCCGGGCTCGCCGAGGCTCTGCAGGGTGAGGGCGAGGATCCGGCGCTCGCCCGCGGAGAGATCGCGGGGGTGCTCGCGGGCGTCGGGGATCCGGCCGGCCGCGCGCAGCAGCCGGAGCCGGTCCCACGCGTCGCTTTCCACGACCTCGCCCGGTGCACGCCGCGCCGCGGCCCGGAGTTCGGCGCCGACGGTGTCGCGGGTGAAGAGGTCGTCGGAGGCGTCGGGCACGAGGGCGATCCGGACGCCGGCGCCGGCCACTGTGCCGCGGAGTTCCTTGTCCCGGTGTCTCCCGGAGAGCGCCAGCGCGACGAGGAAGGACGATTTCCCGGCGCCGTTAGGTCCGACGAGCGCCGTGATGCGGCCCCGGTGCAGGTCCAGTGAGGCGTCGCGGAGGAGGGTCTTCCCGTGGCGTGTGAGGGACAGGCCGGTGGCGGTGAGAAGAGGGTCGCCGTCGAGCCCGGCGCCCGGACCGGTCACGTTCTCGAACGGAGCGGCCTCCGCTGACCGAGCCGCGACGGATGCGGCACCCGGCGCCAGCACGCCGCCGTCGAGCGTCCACCAGGCGTCGGCCACGGAGACCAGCGCCCCGGCGCGGTGCTCCGCGACCAGGACGCACACCCCGTGGAGGTGGGCGAGCTCGCCGAGCACGGCGACGACGCGGCGCCGCGCGGACGTGTCCAGGTCGGCGAGCGGTTCGTCCACGAGCAGCAGCATCGGTTCCTGCACGACGGCGGCCGCGATGGCCACGAGGGTCGCCTCACCTGCGGACAAGGTCGGCAGATCGCGGTCCAGGAGCGCTTCGACGCCGACGGCCGCCGCAACGTCCAGCACCCGGGTACGCGCCGCCGGGCCGTGGACGCCGCGCAGTTCCAGGGCGAGGGCGATCTCGTCCCGGACCCGCGTGGTGGCGAACGCGGCGCGGGGATTCTGGAGCACCACGCCCACGAAGCCTGCGGTGTCGCGCGGCGGGACGCTCGCACGGTCGATGCCGGCGACGCGCACTGTGCCGTCGACGGTGCCGCCGTCTACGTGGGACAGCAGCCCGGCCAGGCCGCGCAGCACCGTGGATTTGCCGGAGCCGGTGGGGCCCGTGAGCACGGTCAGGGTCCCGGGCGCCGGCGCGAAAGCGGGAACGGTGATCGCCGTCCCGCCGATGCCGAATGTGGCGTGCTCAACGAGGACGGGCTCGGCCGGGCGGGCGCCCGCCGTAGGGCCGTACGCCGGCTGCACGCCGGCCCCGGCGAAGCCGCGCAGTTCCAGCGCGGCGGCCACGCGGCTCGCGTGCTCGAGGGTGCGTTCCAGGACCGGGACCAGGGCCCGCGCCCCGAACCGTTCACCGCGCAGGAGGCAGGCCAGCCGCACCGACCGGACCGCGTCCGCCAGCGCGGGCAGCGCGGCCCACGCCACCACGAGCATCCGGGCGGCCCCACGCAACGGGCCGCGGCGCGCGAGCATCGTGAACCCCCGGCCCACGTCGACCAGCGAGTTGAGCAGCGCGAACGCCAGGATGCCCGCCGCGATCGGGAGCGCTGACAGGACCGCTTCCCCGAGGCCGGACCCGGTGACGGGCCCCAGGAAGGTGACCGAGGAGTACGGCGCCGGCAGCGGGTAGGCCGGGAGGTCGAGGAGGACGATCCCGCCGTCGTCGGCCCCGTTGAAGAGGACGCGGTAGAGGACCCGCGCCACCACGAAGAAGGCGGCGAGGGCCGCCCCGGCGCGTAGCGGCGCGGGCCTGAAGGTCACGCCGCGGGTGCGGCCGGTGCGCCGTCGACGGTGAAGAGCAGTTCCAGGCTCTGGCCCGGACTGACCTTCAGCGTGGCGAGGCCCTCCTGCGCGTAAGCCCAGGCTCCCGTGGCCGGCTTGACCCAGAGGGACCAGTAGGCGAAGGCGGCGGGCATCTTCTGGCACGGCTCACGGTAGGTGCCGCCCTTGTGGGTGATGTCGAAGTCGGCGGCGGGGACGCCGTTGACGCGGCAGACCAGTTCCTTCGGGTAGGCGGTGGTGCCGACCGTCGTCACCTTAGCGTCCGCGAGGACCTTCGAGGCGGCAGTGGGGCCGCTGACCGGCACACAGACGGGCCCGACGTCGGCGGCGGACTGCTTCAGCGCGCCGGAGGACACGATCACCTTCACGCCGTCGCAGGGGCCGTCCGCGGCAGCGGAGGCCGACGGAACGCCCGAAGCGGTGGACGTCGTGGAAGCCGAACCCGACGAGGACGGCGCCGGGCTGGAACAGGCGCCCAGCGTGAGGACGAGGGCCGCGGCGGCGACAGCGCTCGCGGCGGCGGTGCGGAATGTAGTGGGAGTCACGTCACCAGGGTAGGGGGAGTGGGCCCGGGAAACGGAGGCCGTGGCGTTGTGTGACGAGGTCAGCGGGGTGCCGTACCGTCGTGGTGCGGAAGTTGTCCACAGAGGCCAACTCGTCTCTGTACCGTGCGGATGCACCCTTCTAACGTCGGATCATGAAATCGACCAGTCCGGGGGAACCTCATCCATGAACCAATCAGAAAATCCGGCCCGCCCGCCGGAAGAGGGAGGCTTCCCGTACTACCCGACATCCCACGATTCGGATGGCCCCGACAGTGGACTGCGGCTTAGATCCACCGCGCTCCTTTCGTGGGGCATCGCGGGAACGGTGTCGGGGGTCCTGGCAATGGCACTGAGCGTGGTGCTGGATATCGCCCGGCTGGGCTTGTACTTGGTGGGAGGCGGCGGTTCCTCACACGAATTCGACCAGCAGACCTTCGATTGGCACATGCTCACCGGGATACTTGCTGCCTTCGGCATCACGGCGTGCGGCTTCGGAGTCGTGGCGTTGATCGTGCGCGGCGCCAGAACTCGGTGAAGGTCGGCGGTGGCATCGCTGGCCACGGGCACGCGCTCAACCGCGGAAGACGCTGACGAACTCGTTCACCAGGGCGGAGCTCACCGGAGGGGTCACGACGCCGATCACCCGGTGCGCGGCGGGATGGTCGATGGGGACTTCCGCGACCTCGAGACCGGACCCGAGACCCGGCGGGAGGACGGAGACGCCGAGCCCGGCCGCAGCGAGTCCCCGGGCGTCACGTGTGTCGTCCACTTCGAAGGTCACGTTCGGCAGTTCACCGCGAGTGCCGAGGATCCGATGCACCGAGTCATACAGGCCGTAGCCGCGGCGCAGGATGATGAGGTCCTGGGTCTTCAGATCGTCCACCGTCACGGGCCTGCCGCGGTGGGCGAGCGGATGCTGCGGGCTCATGGCGGCCACGAGCGGCTCGGTGAAGAACTCCACGGTGCGCAGATCCTCCGCATGCGGCGGATCCGCGACGACGGCGAGATCCACCTCGCCGTCCCGTACCTGACGGATGCACGCGGCGCGCGAGCCGTGGCTGAGTTCGAAGCGCACCTTGGGGTGGCGTGTGGTCAGCCGCGCGATGGCCCGGGGCACGTAGGTCTCGCCGAGGACGTTCTGATACGCCACGGAGACCACGGCCTCCTCCTGGAGGCCGTGCGCCCGCGCGGCCGCGACGCCGTCCTCCACCCGCGCGAGGGCAGTCGCGGCCGCATCGGCCAGGATTCCGCCGGCCTCGGTCAACCGGACCCCTCGTCCGACGCGCTGGAGCAGCGGCACTCCCAGGAGGTCGCCGAGCCGGGCCAGCGATCGGCTCGCGGACGGCTGGGGCACCCCGAGTTCCTCGGCTGCAGCCGTCACGGAACCGGTCCGGGCGAGCTCCACGAGGACCGGCAGATGGGGCAGCAACTGGCGCACGAGATGTGGATTCATGTCCATGGTGGATGAGTCTAGGAGGAAATGACATTAGTCATAACCCCATTGCGTGAGTACCGTCGGAAGAGTGAGTCGTTCACCGTCCAAAACACCCGTCGTGAGGGCGTCCTCGCCCGACTCCACCGCCCACGGTGACGGTCGTGCGGATCCCCGGGACGGGCTCGGGGAGCAACGCAGATACCGTCGGATGATGGCGGCGCTCCTGGCCGCCGGCGTCGCGACGTTCGCCCAGCTGTATGCGATTCAGGGGGTGCTGCCGGGGATCGCCCGCG
The DNA here is from genome assembly GCF_030816155.1 of Arthrobacter woluwensis. Lineage (NCBI taxonomy): Bacteria > Bacillati > Actinomycetota > Actinomycetes > Micrococcales > Micrococcaceae > Arthrobacter > Arthrobacter woluwensis. Next base: position 1,209,854 of record NZ_JAUSXR010000001.1, read on the forward strand.
AGCTGTCGCTGAGTGCGTCCACGGCGGCGCTGAGCGTCTCGGCCGCCACCACCGGCCTCGCGGTGGGCGTGCTGCTCTGGGCCGCCGTCGCCGACCGGATCGGGCGGCTGCGGTGCATGCGGATCGCGGTGGCGGGGACCGTGGTGCTCGGACTGGCGACGGCCGTGGCGCCGGGCCTGGAACTCCTCCTCGGGCTGCGGTTCCTCACGGGGCTCGTGGTCGGTGGTGTCCCGGTGCTCGCCGTCGCTTATGTGTATGAGCAGCTGGCGGGGTCGCGGGCCGCGGTCGCCGCGACGGTGTACATCTCGGGGACCACGGTCGGGGGAGCGCTGGGGCGGCTCGTGGCCGGGCCGCTCGGGGCGTGGGCCGGATGGCGCAGTGCGCTGCTCGGCGTGGGACTCATGAGCTTGGCGGCCGCAGTGATCTTCCTCTGGCTCGCGCCTCGGGAGCGGGGGCCGCACGGCAGGGCGACGGGATCTTCCGCGCGAGGTGCGCGTTCACCCGGCACGCCCGGCCGTATCCGCCAGGCGCTGAAGCCGGCCCGGCTGAACGTGCTGTACGTGCAGGCTTTTCTGGTCACCGGCAGTTTCGTGGCGGTGTTCAACTTTCTGACGTTCCGGCTCGAAGCGGCGCCGTTCTTCCTGCCGGCGGCGCTCGTGTCCCTGGTGTTCCTGGCCTATTTCGCGGGGACGGCCTCTTCGCGGCTCGCCGGACGGTGGCTCAGCCGCCGTGGCTTCGCGTGGACCAGCCTGTGCGGCGTGCTCGCGATGATCGCCGGACTGGCGATCCTGCTGGTCGACCGTCTGCCCGCGATCATCGTGGGATTGCTGCTCTTCACCGCGGGGAATTTCATGTCCCATGCCGCGGCGGTCGCCACGGTCGGGGCCAGGGCGGGGGAAGCGTTCCGCGGCCAGGCCAGCGCGCTGTACAACATCGCCTTCTATCTGGGATCGTCTGTGCTCGGCTGGCTGCTGGGCCTGGCGTTCGACGGCGCGGGCTGGCTCGGGATGAGCTGCGGCATCGCCGGCGCGCTGCTCCTCGTCGTGGTCCTCAACGTGGTGGGGCTGCGGAGGGCGGCGGGCCGGGCGTAACCTACCTGGCCAGCTCACCCCGCCCGGGCCACCGGCCGTTCACCTCGCGGTACCGGATCGCCAGGAGCAACGGGGCGACGTCGAAGGTCCGGATGTTGAGGCTGAGCCGAGCGCCGTCGATCGAGGTGACGGTCAGGATCGGTTGCCCCTTCCGTTCCACCATGCGGTACGAGGCCAGGTCGCTGTACGGCACCACGTGCTCCGTGCCGAGAAACGTCCTGAACGCCACGTCGTCCGCGCCGGCCGCGACGTACCAGTTGCGATACAGCGCCAGGAACAGCACTCCGCCCATGAAGACCGCGAGCGAGGCGATCTGGAACCCGAGGGGGTTTTCGGCGTCGTCCGACGTGAAGGCCACCAGGCCCATCAGGAGGCCCACCGCCGCGAAGAGCCAGCCCACCACGGCGACGAGTTTCGGCATCCGGACGCGCTCGGGGAAGTCCTTCGCACGGTTCGGGTGCCGCCGCGCCCACCACACGATCGCCGCGATCAGCAGGGCTGCCGCGAGGAGGATCAGCGTTTTCAGCAGGATCGCCGTGGTCATGGGTCGATGGTACGCAGATATGGCCTGACAGGGCTCGGGCTGACCTGGCCTGGGCTGCTGGGACTTGGACTGCTCGGGCCTGGACCCGGCGGGCGGGATGCCGTGTACTGAACGCATGGAACACCGGCCCACCCGATTCGCCATCGACGCCGCGACCGCCAGCCGCATCATCGCCGAGGACCCCACGCTCGGAGCACGGCGGGCCCTGGTCGGCCCGGCCGTGCTCCGCAGCGAGGTGCTGTCCATGCTCTACCGTGAAGCCCACGCAGGACTCCTGGACGAGAAAGAGGCCCGAGCGCGGCTCACCGGTCTGGCGACCCTCAGGATCCGCCTGCTGGGGGACCGCGTCAGCCGCGCCACGGCATGGAGGATCGCCCGGCGGCTCGGCTGGGACGACGTCGGACCGGCGGAGTATCTCGCCGTGGCCTCCCTGCAGGCCGACGCCCTCGTGACCTCCGAGGAGCGTTTGATCGCCGCCGCGGACGGGATCATTCCGGTGTCCTCGTATGAGGACCTGCTCGCCTGACGCGTGGGTGGGAGAGGCGCGGGTTGCGCCTAACCGTCGAGGCTTCGGCGGCGCGTCAGGGTGCCGCCATGCTCCACCGCGAGGACGGCATCCAGCCCGAGCCGGTCGAGGAAGGCATGGTCGTGGCTGACAATGAGAACTGCGCCACGGTACGCCTCCAGGGCCTCGGCGAGGTGCCCGACAGTGGAGACGTCCAGATTGTTGCTCGGTTCATCCAGGATGAGCAGTTGAGCGGGTGGGTCGGCGAGCAGGAGCATGGCCAGGCTGGCTCGGAAGCGCTCGCCGCCCGACAGCGTGCTGACGGGCCGGTCGGCGGCTGAGCCTCTCAGCAAGAGCCGGGCGAGCTGATTGCGGATCGTTCCCTGCGGAGTCGCCGTGGCCACGCGCTGGATGTTCTCGAGGGGACTCGCTGCGTCGTCGAGTCCATCCAGCCGCTGCGGCAAGTACCCGACCCGATCAGTCAGCAGCCGCCCGCCCGGCCGTCCGGGTTCCACGGGCGCGCCGGCGAGGAGGCGCTCGAGGAGGCTGGTTTTCCCCGCCCCATTCGGCCCGACCAGTGCGATCCGCTCGGGACCTTGAATGCCATGGTGCCGCTCGCCGTCGGACAATTCGGCGATGCGGCGCCCTCGTGGAACGTCCGGGTCCGGCAGCACGAGGCTCACGTGCTGTTCCTCGCGGACCCGGGCATCCGCGGCGTCGACGGCGGCTTGTGCGGCGACGACCTTCTGATCCAGAGTGCCCCGCAGATTGCCGGCCGAAACCTGCGCCTTGCTGGCGCGGTTGCCGGCCAGGATCTTCGGGATTCCGCCGTCCCGCTGCGTCTTTTTCGCGGTGCGCTCCCGTCGCGCGAGCTTCGATTCCGCTTCCTGACGCTGCCGTTTCTCCGTTTTCAAGAGCTGCTGCGCCGATTGGGCGGCCTGCACGGCAGCAGCCTGCGTCCGCTCCCGGTGTTCTCGCCACGCGCTGTAGGGTCCACCGAAGGTGTCCAGCGCGCCGGCGTGCAGCTCCGTGGTCTGGTCCATGACCTCCAGGAGCTCCAGGTCGTGGCTCACGACCACCAGAGAACCGGGCCACTCCTGAACCATGTCCCTGAGCCGTGCACGGGTGGGCCGATCCAGATTGTTGGTCGGTTCATCCAGCAGCGTGACACCGAAGCGGCGCAACCGCAGCCCGGTGACGGCGATGAGCATCGCTTCTCCTCCCGACAGCTGCGGAATCTGCCGGTGCAGCACCCCGCCGGAAAACCCGATGCTGTTGAGAGCCTCGGTGGCACGTGATTCGATGTCCCAATCGTCGCCGACGGTATCAAAGTGTTCCTGAGCGATGTCCCCGGCTTCAATGGCTCGCAGGGCATTCAGGACGTGCTCGATGCCGAGCAGCTGGGCCACGGTCGTGGTGCGGCGCAAGGTGAGATTCTGCGGCAGATACCCCACCTCGGCTCCGCGATCGATCCGGCCTCCGGTGGGGGACAGGATCCCGGCCATCAACTTCAGAAGGGTGGACTTTCCGGCGCCGTTGCGTCCCACCAGGCCGGTCCGGCCGGTGGGGAATGAGCCGCTGACACTGTCGAGCACGACGGCGCCGTCCGGCCAGGAGAAGGACAGGTCATGGAGGGTGATGGCTGATTTCATGAGGACTCTTTTCGTCCGGGCACGAGCATGACACGGCACACGTTGTGTGCCGGTCGAGAGTGCATCTGGGAGAGTGGGACAGGCCGGGCGCGTGATCGGAAGTGCGCTGGCCGGACAGTCGAAGCTCCGTCAGCCGGACACGCGGCATCGCTACGGTGCCTGGGTGTCAGGGAAGGGGCGCAGGCCACGACGAGAACCGCTCAGACCAGGAAGGATCCCGGGAGCATGTACTCAACTGGGGCGCTGGCCACCGGAACTCCGGCGGCTAGCTTCTGTCGACCTCGATCTCCATGCCGACGAGGCTATCACGGCCCGCGGTGCCTGACGGGTGGCTCTACGAACCCCGCTCCCACGACTCCACCGGTCCGTCGATCACCGTGAAAAGGGGGTGCGGCACGGGTTCCGACGCCGCCCACCGTTCGGCGTCGGCCGGGCTGCGACGTGCCAGTTTGGCTCCCAGGTGGGCCCATTCATAGGCGAGCTGGCCGCTCGTGACGGGGATGGCGCCCTCCGGCCGTCCCGGGCGAAGGATGCGGTCGGCGTCGAAACGGTACCCGCGAGCGGTCGCCTCGGCGTGGACCTCGCTCAGATAGGCGCCGACGGCGGCCAGGGGCTCCGCCGTCGCGCGGAACCGTTCCAGCTGCGGATGGTTCTGATAGCCCTGGGTCCGGCCGGACAGCACGGCCTGGGCGAGCAGCGTCTCTCTCCAGCACGCGACCAGGCCGGCCCGGTCCAGTTGGCTGGGGTGCACGGACCAGATCCTCATGTTCCCGCCGCCGTTCCGTCGTGACAGGACTCGTCCACCGGGGACGAAACAAGCAGGCCAGGGAACATTCCGTCAGCCTATCGGCGATCTGCGCCGGTCTCGTGCGGTCCAGCCGCACATCATGTCGGCGGAGCCGTCTCTTGCCAGAGCCACACCATCGACGGAGAGTAGTGTCACTGACAAGCGACGACATCGCACGGAAAAAACGTCCAGGAAAGCAGGTTCATCGATGAACACAGCCGCCAAGGAACGCGTCAAGGAAGCACTGAAGGCGCAGGCCCTCTCGGAGAACCGGGCCGTCGGAAGCGACGCCGAGGCGGAACGCTCCGCGGCCGAGATCGACACCAGTTCGCCCATCGAGCCGGATGACCTGTCGCATTCGGACGAGGAGGGCGAGTTCGTCGAGCTGTTCGAAGGTGTCGAGGCGCACCAGAAGGAGCTCCTGGCGGCCATCGACGCCCTTGATGTAAGCGTGACGGACACGGTGCGCCCGGGCGCCATCGTCGCGTACGGCGGAGACCACTATGTGGTGGGCGTGGCGTCCAGCTCCTTCGACAGCGACGGTGTCAGCTACGAAGGCATCGCCCCCGGGTCTCCCGTGTTCGACGCGATCCAGGGGCTTCACCAGGGCGACAGCTTCACCTTCCGCGGGACGGAGCACGTTCTCGACCTGGTGGGCTGAGACGCTCTGAAACTGCGCAGGCTCACCGGCTCACCGCATCCAGCTGAGCCTGGAGGTGGTCACGGACCGCTTCATCCCGCGTCAGCCGCAGCGCGTGCTTCAGGCACTCAGCGGCGGCGTCGGGGCGTCCGGCACTGCGGAGCGCATCCGCGCGGACGACGGCATAGGGCTGGAATCTCTCGCATTCCCGCGGATGCCGCTCCGAGAGCAGATCGAGGCGGCGCAGCGCCGCAAGTGGGCCGTCCGTTCGTCTGATCACCGCTGCTTCCGCCACCTGGGCGCCCAGCGTCGGCGCCAGCAACGTGAGTGCCGCGTACAGGGTGGCCAGCACGGTCCACTCGGTCCGTCCGGTCCGGGCGCGGTCGGCGTGCACCGCCTGAATCGCGGCTTCGAGCTGGAATCGGCCCGGTGTTCCAGGACCTCCCGCTCCTGCGGTCAGCGCCGAGGCCTTCCGCAGGTGATCCTCCGCTCGGCGTATCAGGGTGGCGTTCCAGGATCCGGTGTCCTGGTCCTCGAGCGGCACGTAGGCGGATCCGGTGGGGCGCGACGCCAGGAACGCCGCCAGCGCCGCGAGTGACCAGGCCTCGGCGTCGTCCTGGAGACTGGCAGCGACCACTTCGGCGAGATACAGGCCCTCGGCGAGCATCGGCCGAGTGGCGGGAAGGGCCTCGTCGGAGTTCTCGGCACCGGCGGGCGCCGGGATCGACAGACACCCGTATACCGCCTCCAGGACCGAGGGCAGCCGGGAGGCCAGATGTTCGGGGCCGGGGAGCTCGAACGGGATCCTCGCGTCACGGATCCGGCGTTTGGCGCGCACCAGCCGTTGTGCCATGGTGGCGGCGGGGACCGCGAACGCCTCGCCGATCTGTGCCGCCTCGAAGCCCAGCACGGTCTGGAGCATGAGCGGAGTGCGGATGTCCTCCGCGATCGCCGGATGAGCGCAGGTCAGCAGCAATGACAACCGTCGGTCCGGAAAGCCCGCATCGCCCGAATCCATCACCGGCACCTCGATTCCTTCCAGCGCGGCGTTCAGACGGCGCCGTGCGGACTTCCATTCGTCCCTCTGCCGGTTACGCGCCACGGTGAGCAGCCAGCCCTCCGGACTGGCCGGCACTCCGTCCTCGGGCCAGCGCCGCAGCGCCTGTTCGAACGCGTCGGCCAAGGCGTCCTCTGCGAGGAGCACGTCTCCGGTGCCGGCGGCCAGGGTGGCGAGCAAGCGGCCGTACGACGCGCGGGCGGCCAGTTCCGCGGCCGCCCGCGCGTCGCCGTCGTGCTCCCGAAGGGGACCCGGCGTCAGCTGTTCGGCACCCACACGCCGTCCACGGTGTGCGTCGCTCCCGGACGGATCTCGACGCTGCCCCACTGGGCGCCCGGCGCCTGGCGGGCCCAGTCGAGGGCGGCATCCAGATCCGGCACGTCCAGGACGAAGTACCCGCCGAGCTGTTCCTTCGTGTCCGCGAAGGGCCCGTCCTGGATGTGCAGTTTTCCGTCCCGGACGGTCACGGTGGTGCTCGCATGGGAAGGTTGCAGAACCTCCGCCGCGAGCAGCACACCGGCCTGCTGAAGAGTCGCGGCGTAGGAACGCATCGCTTCCTGGCCTTTGGCCAGGACCTCCGGGCCGAGCTCATCGGGGCTCATCTCCGGGTAATGCAGCAACAGGGTGTATCGCATGGTTCTCTCCTCCTTCACTTGATGGTGGTCCTTGGCGGGCTCAGCTACAAGACGATCGGGAGAGTTGTGGATCGACAGCCCTGGAGGATTTCCACAACTCCAGGGCGAAATCCCGCTCCCAGGGCACCACGGGATACTGTCGAAGGCGGAAAGGCTCGATTGAGCACGAGACGATGAGAGGGGAACCGTGGGACGTCGGACGAGGGGCGGGGACAGGACTGCCGCGGGGCGGAGCGCCGTGGGACGCGCCGAGGCGGGGCGGGCGGCATGAACCGGTTCTTCCGCATCCTGTACTTCGTGATCCTGGCGGCGGCCGTGGTGTTCGCGGTGGTCCGGGACGACCTGTCCTTCTGGGGCAGGTGTTTCACGGTGCTGTTCCCGCTGGTCGCGGTCGTGACCAACGAGATCCAGCTCTGGAAGGAGCGGAAGCATGAAGCGGGGGTCGCGGCTCATGCGCGGCCCGGTCTCGCGAACGACCTGCATCACGCCTACCGTGAGGAACGCTGACGGTCACAGCTGACCGGGGCCGACGACACAGGACGGCATCCCAGACCCGCATCCCGAGGCCGGCATCCCGAGGCGAAGTGCCCTGGGACGCCGGCCCCGAAGTCAGAGCGACCGGAGAGTCAGGGCGCCTGAAGGCGCCCTGCCCGGCGGCTCAGGCCGAGACCTCCCAGCGGTCCACGGTCAGTTCCTCCAGCACGTCCGGATCGACGTCCACGCCGAGCCCGGGCCGGTCGGACACCAGGACCTCCGGGATACGGAACTCCAGGTTGCCCGGCTCGCGGGTGAACTTCACCGGGCCGGAGAGCTCCGTGGACACGATCGCCGGGTGAGCCAGCGCCAGGTGGTACCCGGCCGCCGAGGCGATGCTGGTCTCCAGCATCGAACCCACCTGGACCGAGAAGCCCGCGAGTTCGGCCTGCGTGGCCAGCCGATGGCACGGGGTGATGCCGCCGCTCTTCTGCAGCTTCAGATTCACCATGTCCACGCTGCGGGCCTTGACGAAACGGGCCAGGTCGGCCTGCGACACGACCGCCTCGTCTGCCATGAGACGGACCCCCACCCGGGCGCGGATCAGCTCGAATCCCTCCACATCGTCCGCCCGGATCGGCTGTTCCACCCAATCGACGCCGAACTGTTCGAGTTCGCGGATCATCGCGATCGCCGTGGCGGGGTCACCCCAGCCCTGGTTGGCGTCCACACGGATCGCGAGGTCATGCCCGATCGCGGCGCGCACGGCCCGGACCCGTTCGACGTCGAGTCCGTCGCGGCCGCCGAGCTTCATCTTCAGGTGACGGAATCCCTCGTCCCGGGCCTCCACAGCCTGGGCGGCCAGGGTGTCGGGGGAGAGGATGCTCATGACGCGCGCGATCGTCGGGTTCTCCGGCTTCCGTCCACCGAGCAGCGCGTAGATCGGACGGTCCGCGGCCTTGCCCGCGAGGTCCCAGCAGGCGATGTCGACGGCGGCTTTGGCGGAGCCATTGCCCTTCAGCGCCGCGTCCATCCGCTGATGGACGGCCGTGATGTCCCGCGGGTCAAGACCGAGGACGGCCGGCAGCAGCAGGGTGCGCAGGGCCTCCACCGCGCCCCCGGGGGTCTCGCCCGTGACATGCGCGTCCGGCACGCTCTCGCCGAAGCCGACCAGGCCGTCGTCGGTCACCAGGGTCAGCACGATGCTGGGCATGGTCGCGTACGTGTCGTACGAGACCACGAACGGCTCCTTCAGCGGAACGTCGAGCAGGGAGATGGATGCTGAGGTGATCTTCATCGTGCGTTCTCCGGATTCTTGAGCATTGAGGCTTCGGAGGCCAGGGCAGGGGAGAGCCGGTACCAGCCGTCGCGCGTCACACCGTCGGCGGTCCGGTCCGCCGCGAACGCGGATTCGAAGACATCCCGCAGCTCCCGTCGCCAGGCCGCGGCCAGGCCGGGGTTCTGCGCGCGCAGGGCCACGATGTCCCTGGGCGCCCGCGCCCACAGGGTGTCCCCGGACCGCAGGAGGTGTGCCTCGCCGTCCGGGCCCGTGCCGAGGACCGTCGAGTCCTCAGCCGGCGGGAGCTCGACGTCGCGGGAACGGCCTTCGCTGCACGCGACGGAATCCTCACTCGCGAGCGGCCAGACGGCCACCAGGCGGTCGCTTTCGTCCTGGGCGTTGATCTCGTCGTCCATGATCCCGTAGAAGTTCCGCGCGTACTCCGTGACGTGCGCCCCGAGTTTGGCCAGGTTGAACCGGGCGTTCCGGCTCACGAGCGGGTCGAAGGTCCAGCTCATCGTCTCGATGCCCCGTTCCAGGCACCAGGCCCGCTGGTGCTGTTTGAGGGCGAAGCCCACCCCCTTGTCGCCGATGCCCGGCGCAACTCCGGCGATCAGCGAGTAGCTCCCGTGGTCCGGAGTGACGAGGGCGGCGGCTGCGCCGCAGACGCGCCCGTCCGGCAGATAGGCGGTGGAGATGTTGCAGCCCGCGTGTGAGATGCCGCGCAGCACGTCGAAGGGGATGGGAGCGCCTTGCGGGGACATGCCCCAGACGGACACCAGGAGCGCCTCGATCTCGCGATGGCGTTCGAGGTCGTGCTCATCACGGAGCGTCACTCCGGCGGCGTCGGCGGCGTTCTGAGCCGCCCGCTGGGCCTGTTCCGTCAAGGGATGGGGATGGCGAAGTGGAGACATGCTTCCACTCTGGCCGACGACTTCGCCTGATGCTTCGGCGTACAGCACTAAGATCAGAGCTGTTCTTAGTGCTGAGCCACCATGAATCGCATGGACTCGCGGCCGACCGTCAGAACGGCATCAACCAGACCACGGAGGGCAGCTCATGGAGCCGATCGATCGCCGCACCGCTTCGCGCCCCACCCGGGAACGTTCAGTCCGTGAACGCCCCACCCGTGAACGCCCGACGCCCGAACGCTCCGTCCGGGAACTGGCCTCGGTGCTCGACTCGTCCGGCCTGGCCGTCACGCCTCTGGGTCCGGACCGGCCGCTCGTCCTGGCCAGCCCGGTCATCCTGGACCCCTTGGAACCGTCACGGTCCGTGCCCGGCGGACTGCTGCTGGGCGTCGGGGTCGCGGCGGACAGCGCCGGCCCGGCACTGCGGGAGGCGGCGCGCGCGGGCTATGCCGCCGTCGTGCTCAAAGGATCCGTGAGTCCGCAGGACCGATCCGGGACGACCGCACGCCTGAGCGCTGAGGCGGATGCGGCCGGCATCGCGGTGCTCGTCGTGGAAGGAGAGCTCTCCTGGCGGCAGCTCGACACGCTACTGGAGTCCGCGCTGGGTGCGGTCGCCGAGGCGGGGGAGGCTCCGACGGCTCTAGGCGCCGGAGATCTGTTCGCACTCGCCAACGCCATCGCGGCGATGGTGGGCGGGGCCACCACGATCGAGAATCTCCAGGAGGAAGTCCTCGCCTATTCCACCTTGCCGGGTCAGCCCATCGACCTGGACCGTCAGCAGGGGATCCTGGGCCGGCAGGTCCCGCACCTCCCGGAGAACGCCGCCCAGTACGCTTCGGTGTTCCGGGCTCGCGGCGCCGTGCGGATCCCCGGCGAGGGTGAGGCGCTGGGCCGGCTGGCGGTCGCGGTCCGCGCCGGGAATGAGCCGCTCGGCTCGGTGTGGGTGGTCGACCCGGGCGAGGACCTTCCCGACGAAGCTGCGACAGCGCTCGAACGTGGCGCGGACCTCGCAGCGCTCCACCTGCTCCGTGCCCGCAGCGGGCGCGACCTGGCTCGGCTGCGGCGCGCGGAGGGCCTGCGCCGGCTGATCCACGGCGACGACGACGCCGCGCTCGTGGCGCGCCACCTGAACCTCGGGCTGCGGCCCCCGTTCGCCGTGCTCGCCTTCGAAGCCGATCTCCCCGCGGGTGCCGAGGCGGTGACGCTCACCCGCCTGACCGACCTGGTGAGCACCATGACCGAGTCTCAGCGCCGCGGGACCTGGTGCGTGGGGGAGGACGGTGCCGTGTACGCCGTGCTCAGCGAGGTGAGCGCGAAGGAGGGACCGCTGCTCCGGACCCTCGCGCGCCGCGTGATCGACCGGGCGTCGACGGCGCTCGGCGTGAGGCTCCGTGCGGCCCTGGGCACGTCCGTGGATTCGGCCCCGGCCATCGTCGCGTCGCGGCATTCCGCCGACCAGGCGCTGCTGCTTCTGGATCCGGAGGGGAAGGGACCGGAGGGGGACGGATTCGTCCGCGCGGCGGATCTGCACAGCCGGCTGAGTCTCCTGGAACTCGGCGCGTTTCTCCAGACGAAGGAGCAGCTTGTCTCTCCGGCGGCTCAGGAGATGGCGTCTTATGACACCAGGAACGGCAGCGAATACGCCACAACGCTCCTCGCCTATCTCGAGTCGGGCCGGGATTCCGCTCTCGCGGCGGCGGCGCTCTCGCTCCACCAGAACACGCTCAGGTACCGGTTGAAGCGGATCCGGGAGCTCTTCGACGTGGATCTGAGTCACGCGGACGACGTGCTCCTGCTCTGGATCAGTCTCAGGGTGAAGCGGACGGGGTGATGAACCCGGGGTGGTGTTTCCGCTGTGAAATCCTGTAGACTGAACGTGTTGTTGTGTTTGGCATTTCGTAGTTCAGTATTTGCGGTCCCCGGATCGCACCTTTCTGAAGTAACGGTGGAGAGCACCCCACACCGGAGGCCCGATCGTCGGGACCAACCTCCCCTTCAGTGAGGAACTGAATTATGGCTACAGGTACAGTGAAGTGGTTTAACGCGGAAAAGGGCTTCGGCTTCATTTCCCCCGATGACGGCAGCCAGGACGTGTTCGCGCACTTCTCCGCGATCAACTCCTCGGGCTACCGCTCCCTCGAAGAGAACCAGAAGGTTTCCTTCGACGTTCAGCAGGGCCCGAAGGGCCCGCAGGCTGCAGACATCCAGCCTCTCTGAGACTCTCTCAGTTTCCATCGCAGGGCCGGTTTTCACCGGCCCTGCGGTGTTTTAAGCGTGGTGTTTTAAGTGGTGCGCTTTCCAGGCCAGTGCTGCCGTGAGTGGTGTGCTGGCCTGAGTGGTGCCGTCGTGAAGATCTCCGACACCACCGCCGGGAACGGCCCTCCGCCCTCCGCCTCGACCGCGGTTCTCTTCGACCGCCGTTCTACTCCTGTGCCGTCGCCCGCCGGACGAGTTCCACGATCTTCGCCTCGACCGCCGGCGTGAGCTTCGTGAGGGCATACGAGGTGGGCCACATTTCGCCGTCGTCGAGCGTCGCGCTCTCCTGGAAGCCCAGCGTGGCATAGCGGGCCTTGAACTTCTTCGCGTCCTGGAAGAACACCACCGACTTGCCGGCAGTATTCGCATAGCTCTGCATGCCGTACCAGAGCTTGGGGCTCAGCTGGGGCGCGTGTTCCAGGACGATCTGGTGGACCTTCTCCGCCAGGACCCGATCGGCCTCATCCATGGACGCGATCTTCTCCAGGACCTCGGCGGCCAGCTCCTCCGGCGTCGCCTTGTTCTTGCCACGTGAGGCCTTGACCTCGCGGGAACGCTCCTTCATCGCGGCGCGCTCCTCGTCGCTGAAGGCGGGGCCGCTGTCCTTCTCTGCCATGCTGGGTCCTCTCTCGAGTGGGGCCTTTTCAGCCTAGGCGACGGCGGTCCCGCGGGGAACGGTTTCCGGCCGGGACGTCACGTCCACGGCGATGCTCAGCGCAGCGGAGAGGCCCGCCATTCGTCCTCCAGCATGGCGAACACGAGCTCCGTGGACCACTCACCCTTGAACCATTCGTTCTGGACCAGGCGCGCCTCAAGCCGCATTCCAAGGCGCTCGGCCACGCGCGCGGACGCGGTGTTGCGTTCATCGAGGCGGGCGACCATGCGGTGCAGTCCCAGTTCGTCGAACCCCAGGCGCAGGATCGCCGTCGCCGCTTCCGTCGCATAGCCGTGCCCGGTCGCGTCGGGGGAGAGGATGTAGCCGACCTCGCCGGAGCGGTGCTCGGCGCTGTGCCAGAAGAGGACGGCGTCACCCACCAGGCGGCCCGTCTCCCGTTCCTCGAGAGCGAGGGTGACGGACTGGCCGGGTTCCGTTAGCTCGGTCCGGCCCCAGCGTCCGGAGATCCGCTCGGCGATGTCCGCCCTGGTCAAGGGCCCGTAGGGGACGAAGCGGACCACCTCGGGCCGGGACTTGTACCGCAGCATGGGGTCGATGTCCTCGGCGGTCATGGGCCGCAGCAGGAGCCGGTCGGTGTGGACGGGATAATCGGGGCTCAGCACAGCTCCATGCTAGGCCCAGGCGGGCCCGCGTCGCGCCCTGGAATCCCGGCGATCACGATCTCACCAGGGTGATCGCCTGGGCACGATCCCGCACGGCAAGCTTGGCGAAGAGCGAATTGATGTGGGTCTTGACCGTCGAGATCCCCAGGAACAGCGTCGCGGCGATCTCGCCGTTGCTGAACCCTTCCGCCACGAGCACCAGGACCTCGGCTTCCCGGCGCGTGAGCTGCGGGAACCGCGCCTGGAGGGCGCCGGCGTCGTCGGCCGCGCGGGGAGGGCCCGACGGCGCGGCGGGGCCGCCCTGGGCGAGGGCCGTGACCAGGACGGCGCTCACCTCCGGCGCGAAGGTGGACTGGCCGCGGGCGACGGCGCGCACGGCCGCGGTGAGTTCGGCCCGTCCGGCGTCCTTCGTCAGATAGCCGCGGGCGCCCGCGGTCAGCGCCCGGAGGATCGATGCGTCGTCGGCGAACGTGGTGAGGACCAGGACAGCCGTGTCCGGGAAATCCGCCGTGATCCTGGCCGTGGCGCCCACGCCGTCGAGGCCGGGCATCCGCAGATCCATGAGGACCACGTCCGGACGCAATTCCGCGGTCCGGGCGACGGCCGCGTCGCCGTCCGCCGCCTCGGCGACCACTTCGAACCCCGGCACGAGGCGCAGCACCGTGACCAGGCCGTCCCGGACGATCGCCTGGTCGTCCACGACCACGATGCGGATCACCGGGTCTTCCATTGCGGCATCCATTTCTCTCACAGTTCCGCCTCCGCGGTCACGACGAAGCGGTCGCCCTGCACCCCGGCCCGCACGGAGGATCCGGGCCCCAGCGCTGCGAAGCGTTCCCGCATGCCGGTCAGTCCGTAGCCGCGGCCCGGGGATTCCCCGGCGAGCCGCTCCGTGTCCGGGAGGGGGTTGGACACGGTCAGAGTCAGGGTTCCTTCAGTCCAGACGAGTCCGGCCCGGACGGGTTCCCCGGGGGCGTGTTTGCGCGCGTTGCTCAGGGCCTCCTGCAGTGCCCGGAGCACGGCGTCGGCCGCCTGCGACGTCAAGCGCTGTGCCGTGCCGGTCCACGTGAAGTCCACGACCCCGCCGAGCGAGCGGTGGGCCTGAAGGAGCCGCTCGACGCCGGAGGTGAGGGATTCCCGCCCCGCGAACCGGACGCCACCGCCGGCGCCGTCCGGGTCCCGCAGCGTCGCGACGGCGCGACGGGCTTCGCTCAGGCCGTCGGACGCCAGGCGCCTTGCGGCCGCGACACGCTCGGCCGCCGCGGACTGGTCACCGGCTTCGAGCAGGGCCTCCGCGGCGTCGAGCTGCAGCACCAGACCGCCGAGGCTGTGGGCCAGCACATCGTGCAGATCCCGGGCGATCGCGACGCGTTCCGCCTCCTGCCGCATGGTGAGTTCCCGCTCCCTCAGGAGGGCCGTCTGCGCCTCCGCCTCCCGGAACTGCCGCCGGCTGAACCCTCCGACCGCCGCGAGGACCAGACCGCCCATCATGGTGACGACGGCGGGAACGGAGGCGTGCGCGGGCACCCCGCTCACGGCCACGAGCGCGCAGCTCACGAGAGCGGCCGCGACGCCCCGGACCAGCGGGACGGCCGGGGCCGAGATCACGATGAGGATGCCGATCGCGGCCGGGACGACCGTCAGGCCGTCGGTGGGCCCGGCCGACGCGGCTCCGGTGAGCGCTGCCACGAGTCCCAGCGGGACATCCGCACGCCGGTCCCGCCGGACGAGACCGGACACGCCGCGGACGGCCCACGCGGTCAGGGACAGCCCAGCGAGGATCGTCACCCAGAGCGGCCGGCCGCCGTCGTCCGTCCGGAAGACGGCGTAGCCCACCACGGCGCTGCCGATCACGTTCAGCAGCGGGGCGGACCAGCCTCGCGGTTCGTCGGTGTTCATAGGACCATCATGCGGCAGGAGTGCGGTCCGGCAGAGCCGGCGCCTCCGCGGACTGCCGTGCCACGCGTCCCGCGAAGACGAAGGTCCGGGCGGCACGGTTGGCGGCCAGCATCAGCAGGATCACCCCGGTCGATTCGGCCAGATGGGAGCCGGCCATCCCGGCCAGGATGTCGACGCCCACCCGCACCATGATCACCAGGAACCACAGAGCCAGCCCCAGGCCACCGGTGCGCGATTCGTACGTGGCCGGCGAATCGCCGTTGCGTCCGCTGCGGACGGGAGTCGCCAAGCGCCGGAAGGAGGCGATGCGCCCCATGGCGGCGCCGATCCCGAGGGAGATGACCAGCTCGACGACCAGCACGGCCAGATCCAGGGGACTCAGCGAGGACGGCGGGGCGGTCTTGAGCAGGAGGGCCGCCCCGATGACGCCCATCACCAGCGGAGTGCGCCACATGCGGCTGATGTCGACGGGCCGCCAGGTCATCTGGCGGTAGCCGATCCAGCCGATCAGCGCGAGTGAGAGAAGTACGTTGCCGAGCATCTGCAGGGACATGGCCGTGCCTTTCAGGATCCGTGCCGGCATGTTTTGCCGGTGATTCCAGCCTCCCGTTTCCGTGTCCGGGCCGGGACCACCCCGGGGTGGAACGACGGGTGGAGATCCGGGGTGGAGCCTGGCTGTCCGCTCGGTGCCACACAGTCCGGACAAGGCTGGCAGGATGGTGGCATGGCTGAGACTTTCAATGAGCTGATCGCCCTGGGGGAGAACGCGGACATCACGGGCTGGGATTTCGGCTGGCTGGAGGGCCGGGCCACCGAGGAACGGCCCGACTGGGGCTACGCCGCCCGCCTGGCCGAGCGGCTGGCGACGGCCACGGCCTCCCTCGACATCCAGACCGGCGGAGGAGAAGTGCTCGCCGAAGCGCACACCTTCCCGCCCGTCGCCGTGGCGACGGAGTCCTGGCCCCCGAATGTCGCGAAGGCGACGGCTCTGCTGCATCCGCGAGGCGTCGCGGTCGTGGCGGCCCCGGATGAACCACCCCTGCCCTTCGCTGACGGCGCCTTCGACCTCGTCACGAGCCGTCACCCCGCCACCATCCACTGGGATGAGATCGCCCGGGTGCTGCGGCCCGGCGGCGTCTACTTCGCCCAGCACGTCGGACCCGCCAGTGTCTTCGAGCTGATCGAGTTCTTCCTCGGGCCACAGCCGGAGGCGCGTCGTGGACGCCATCACGACGACGAGGCGGCCGCCGCCCGGGCCGCCGGACTCGAGGTGACGGGGCTGAGCACCGCCCGGCTGCGCATCGAGATCCACGATGTGGCCGCCGTCGTCTACCTCCTCCGCAAGGTCATCTGGTGGGTGCCCGGGTTCACCGTGGAGAAGCACCGCGACCGCCTGCGGGACCTGCACGAGCTGATCCAGGCGGAAGGGCCGTTCATCGCCCACTCCACTCGGCACCTGATCGAGGCCCGCAGGCCGTGACCCTCGCGGGCGAGGGGTGCGGTGGGAGGCCGACCCGGGCAGAATGCTGTTCATGACGTCTTTCCGCCTCCCGGGTGTGCCCGATGAGTTCCGTTCCCTGCGTCCCGGGGAAGGGGAAGCGGCCGTCGACGGCGGGACCGTCATCCTTCGCGCGGCCGCCGGAGACGATCTCTTCAACCGGCCCGGCACGGACTCCGTGGTCCAGAGCGCCAGGGTCTTCGCCTTCCCCGTGGAGGGCGATTTCACCCTGGAAGCCGAGGTCGAGGTCGACTTCCGGGACTGTTTCGACTCGGCCGTCCTCGTCGGGCACCTCGACGGTCTCCAATGGTTCAAGCTCTGCGCCGAACTCGATGAGGTCGGCCGGCCCCGGATCATGTCGGTCGTCACCCGCGATCGTTCCGACGACGCCACCGGAATCCACCTCCCCGCCGGACCCGTGCGGCTGCGGATGTCACGAGCCGGCACTATGATCAGCCTGCACCACCTCTCGGAAGGCCGCTGGGAACTGGCCCGGTACTTCGGATTCCCCCTTACGGGGTCCGAAGGCGGGCTCAAAGTGGGGATCGCCGTCCAGTCACCGCGAGGCGACGGCACGACGGCGACCTTCCGCCACGTCACGTTCCGCCCCGCAGGCATCACGGACGTCCGCTCGGGCGAGTGACCGGCAACCGCGAGGAGGAGTGATGGCACCACAGTCGACGCCGCAGGATGGGACACAACGGCCCGGCGTGCTCTCCACCGACTTCCTGATCATCGGCGCAGGCCCCACCGGGCTCATGCTGGCGGCCTGCCTGCAGCGGCTCGGTGTGCGGTTCCTCATCGCCGACCGGAAACACGGGCCCACCCGCGAATCCCGCGCCCTCGCACTGCAGGCTCGCAGCCTCGAGATCTACGACCAGCTCGGGCTCGTGCAGCGGGTCCTGGAACAGGCGGCGGTGGCCCCGGCGATCGCCCCCGGCTACCGGGATCACCCCTTCGCGACCGTGAACTTCGGCGAGCTGGGCAAAGGCGTGACCCCGTTTCCGGGCATCCACATCCTGGAGCAGAGCCGCAATGAACGGCTCCTCGTCGCCGCGCTGGAGGAGCGCGGAGGATCCGTTCTCTGGGGTCACGAGTTGCTCGGGCTGGCGCAGGGAGAGGGCGGCGTCACCGCGCGGCTCGGCACCGACGACGGAGAGGTCCGCCGGGTCGAGGCCCGCTATCTGGTGGGTGCGGACGGCGCCTCCTCCACGGTGAGGGAGCTCAGCGGAATACCCTTTGAGGGGGTGACGAACCCGGACACCTTCTACGTCGCCGACGCCCGCGGCGTGACCGGACTGGTCGAGGACGCGGTGAATCTCCGCTTCAGCGCCGACGACTTCCTCCTCACCTTCCCCCAGGGGGCGGTGGGACACCACCGGCTGATCGGCGTCGTCCGCACGCCGGACGGAGAACAGGTCACCGAGGAGGAGACCCGGCGGACGGTGGGGTGTGAGTTCGGTGTCGGGTACCGGGACTCGAGCTGGTTCTCCACCTACCGGGTCCACCACCGCGTGGCGGCCCGGTTCCGTGCAGGGCGGGTGTTCCTCGCCGGAGATGCCGCCCACGTGCACTCACCGGTCGGCGCCCAGGGGATGAACACGGGGCTGCAGGACGCGCACGGTCTGGCCTGCGCGCTTGCGGACGTGCTCCTCCGAGGCTCCGGCGACGAGCAGCTGGACCGGTACGAGGTGGAGCGGCGGCCCGTCGCGCTGCGCCTCGTGAGGACCACGGACCGGCTGTTCAGCACCATCACGGCGGATTCGTCCCTCGCCCGCGTGATCCGCGCCGGATTCCTGCCCCGCCTGGCGCCGCTGCTCGGACGGGTGCTGCCGCGCCTGGCGCGTCGCGCGAAGCTGTATGAGTACGTCTCGCAGATCCGGATCCACTACTGGATGAGTGCCGATGCCCGGCGTCGCGCCCGGGGACGCCGGGGCCGGCTCATCGGTCGGCGGCTGGCCTGGAACGAGGACAATTTCGCGGCGCTCCGGAGTCTGGGCTGGCAGATTCACGTCTACGGCGCCGCGGACCAGGCGTCGCTCGCCCGCATGGGTGAGGAGAGCGGCCTGCCGGTCCACCACTTCGAGACCGTGCGGAACCCGCGGCTCATGGGAGGACAAGCCGTCGCTGGTGCGGCCCGACGGGTTCGTTCAGGACGCGCGGAAGCTGCCTGCCGCCGTCGCGGACTGGGCCGTGCATTCCACCCGCGGCCGGACCGTCAGGACTCCTGTTCCATGGACGGGCTGACCGCGGTCACCAGGAGGGCGCTCACCGGCAGCCTGAACTCGCCGTCACCGAACCGCTCCGTCAGGAGCGTGGTGACGGATGCGAGGAGCTGGTCCCCGTCCTCCGGGGCGTCGAGCACGAGGTAGTTGTTCGTCGGCGTCCCGAACAGATGCGACCGTGCGATGCCGTTCGGCGTCGTCGGACCGCTCAGATGCTCGATGGTCCGCACCTGGACGAGCGAGAAGCCTGCGGCTTCCAGCTCGCCGGTCAGCAGTGGAGGGTCCGCCAGGGAGAAAGGCACGCGTTCCAGGAACGACGCCGCCTCCTCCTGCCCCAGCTCGTGGAGCGACTCGACGATCGACCGCGGCACCGGATTGTGCTCCAGGCTGTCCCAGACCGTAAATGCGAACAGCCCGTCGGGTTCGAGGACCCTCGCCGCCTCCCGGAAGGCCCGGTGCCGGTCGGGGAAGAACATGACGCCGAAAGCGCAGGCCAGCGCGTCGAACGACCGGTCTTCGAAGGGGAGGTTGAGGGCATCGGCCTGGCGCCATTCGAGCGTCGCGGAGGCCGGCTGGACGGACCCGGCGCGGGCGAGCATCGCCGGGTTGAGGTCGGTGGCGGTCAGCTGGGCCTGGGGGAGAGCGGACGCCAGTTCACGCGTGACGACGCCGGTTCCGGCCGCGGTCTCCAGCACGCGGGCAGGCGCCGCGGTGGCGACTGCTGCGGCCAGGTCGCAGGCGAAGTCCTGGAACATCAGCGGCACCAGGATCTCGTCGTAGACGGTGGGGATCGAACCCACGAATTCCTTGTCCTTGGCATTCATGATCCATTGTCCCGCCGCCGGGGCGACGGGACCAGACCTCCGCAGACCCGAAGGGGAAATGCGTCGCGGGCGTCAGGCCTGATGCCGCCGGATGAGTTCGCGTGCGGTCTCGGCGGCCTCTTCCGCCGATGCCCCGCGTGCGACGGCGATCCCCACCAGGTACGTCGTGAGAGGGCCGGCGGGGCGGGTCACGCCGTGAGCGGCGTCGCGGGTCAGGTCGAGCAGGAGCCCGGTGGGGACGTCGAGGTCCCCGAGATTCAGGGCTGCGCTCAGATCGGTGACCCAGGCGTCCAGTTCGGCGGGGGTGGAGCTCATGTCAGGATTCCTCTCGAAGGGTGTTGCACTGCTGTTCGCGATACTGCTCCACCGCGGCCCAGGTGTCCAGATCCAGGGACGCGTCCGCGGTGTCCGGGACGATGTGGAGGGTCAGGGGCGCCAGGAGCTGCCGCAGGGCTGCGCCGTCCACGTGCCCGAGCGCGGCGACCGCGCGGTGAAGAGCCTCGAGGCGGTACCGTCCGGCCAGCCACTGGGCACGTCCGTCCACGTCCGCGAGGACGACCGCCTCCGCGCCGTCCGGGATGGGGACGTCCTCCAGTGCCGCGATGATCCGTTCCGCCCTCGGCAGGTCACAGGCCAGCACCCAGGTCTCGGCGCCGGCTGCGCGTGCAGGGGAGTCGTCCGGGAGGGCGGCCACGGCCTTCAGCGCGGCGGCGAGTGCTGCCACTGGACCACCGAAGGGCGGTTCCTCGCGCACCACGGTCACGCCGGGGCGCGCGAGCGAGTCCGGACCCACGGCGATGACCGGAGCGCAGTCCGCCACCGCGGCATAGACGTGATCGACCAGGCGTCGCCCGGCAACCTCGACCGAGGCCTTGTCGGCGCCGCCCAGTCGGGAGGCCCGTCCGCCGGCCAGGACGATCGCCGCCCGCGCCGTCATGCCCACTCCGGCCCGAACGGCAGGACCGACACAGGGTCGCCCTCGTGGACCTCTTCCACGCCCTCGGGGATGACCACGAACGCGTTCACGGCGGCGGGGGAGATCTTCGGGTCGTCGGGTCCGCCGTGCCGCAGCGAGGGCCGGACCCGCTCACCCTCGAGGACGGCGGGGAGGATCTGGGTCCTGTGCCGGGGGCTGTGCCAGCTCGTGGCGGCCGCCCGGACCACGCGGGGCCTGTCGAGTTCCTGCTGCCCGGCCAGCGCGCGAAGGGCCGGCCGCACGAACAGTTCGAAGGAGACGGCGACGCCCACCGGGGTGCCGGGCAGGCAGAAGACGAGGGTGCCGTCGTCGAGCGTTCCGAAGCCCTGCGGTTTGCCGGGCTGCATCGCCACCGGGCCGAAGGTGATGGAGCCGTGGCCGTTCAGGAGGGCCTTGACGACGTCGAACGCGCCGACGCTCGCCCCGCCGGACAGGATGATCACGTCACTGTCCACGGAGTCGAGCGCTTCGCGGAGGGCGTCCTCGTCGTCGTGCACGGTGAGGACGGAGGCCAGGTCCGCGCCGGCGTCCTGGACAGCCGCAGAGAGGTGGACGGAGTTGGATTCGGGGATCTGACCCCGGCGCGGAGTGCCGCCGGGGGCGATGAGTTCCGAGCCCGTGGCGATGATCGAGACCCGCGGCCGCGGATGCGCCAGCACGGTCGCGGCACCTGCCGAGGCGAGGGCCGCGAGCTGCCACGGCCCCAGGACCGTGCCGGCCTGCACCGCGACGCTGCCGGCCTCGGACTCCTCTCCGGCCCTCCGGATGTGGGCGCCGGGGGCCGGCTGCTGGAGCACTGTGATCCACGCGGGCGGCGTGGGTCCCGCCTCGGTGCCGAGATCGGTGCGTTCCAGGGGCACGACGGCATCCGCGGCACTCGGCACGGGAGCGCCGGTCATGATGCGCGCGGCTTCCCCTGGGCCGAGGGGCGGATCCAGCTCGGCCCCGGCCGGGAGGTCCGCGACCACGCGGAGCCGTGATCCTTCGGTGGCATCGAACAGCCGTACGGCATAACCGTCCATCGCGGAGTTGTCGAACAGGGGGATCGGCCAGCGATTGAGCACGTCCTCGGCGAGCACCAGACCCCGTGCCGCGGCCAGCGGCACACGCACCGGAGGCAGCGCCTGCGCACTGGCGAAAACCCTGCTGCGCTGCTGTTCCACGGTGATCACAGGCGGGCCGCCGAGGGCGCGGAGCAGGTCCGCGAAGCGTGGGTGCGAAGGCGCCGGGCAGGCCGGGATCCGGAGGGGTGGGGGCGTGGCATGCGACCATGCTAGCGCGCGCCGGAAGGTGCTCCGCCGCCCCGGCGAGGGAGTGGCCAGGGAGTGTAGCCTTGGCACCGTGGGTCAGATCACGAGACGCCGTCCGCTATTGAAAATCGTCCTGGGCGAGGAGCCCCGCCGCAGGATCGACACCCTCGCGGTGGAGGAACCGCTGGAGATCAGGGTCGCCTCGTCGCCCCTGGCGGTCACCATGCGCACTCCCGGCCACGACGTCGAACTCGCCACCGGCTTCCTCGTCTCCGAGGGCATCATCGCCGACGGCGGGGACATCCGCACCGCCATCCACTGCGGTGGTCCCGGGACCGGCGGCGAGGAGAACACGTACAACGTCCTGGACATCGCGCTGGCACCTCATGTGGCCCCGCCCCGCCCGGACGCGGCACGGAACTTCTACACCACCAGCTCCTGCGGCGTCTGCGGCAAGGCCAGCATCGAGGCGGTGGAGACCGTCTCCCGGCACGACGTCTCAGTGGACCCGGTCACGGTGGACGCCGCGCTGCTGGCCACCTTCCCGGACCGGCTCCGCGAACGCCAGGCGGCGTTCGAGAAGACCGGCGGGCTCCACGCCGCCGCCCTGTTCGACGCCGCCACGGGCGAGCTGCTCGTGGTGCGGGAGGACGTGGGCCGCCACAACGCCGTGGACAAGGTCGTGGGCTGGGCCGCCCAGAACGGCCGCCTGCCGCTGACGGGCACGGTCCTCCAGGTCTCCGGGCGCGCCAGCTTCGAACTGGTCCAGAAAGCGGTCATGGCCGGCATTCCGGTGCTGGCCGCCGTGTCCGCGCCATCGTCACTGGCCGCCGAACTCGCAGACGACCAAGGACTCACGCTGGTGGGCTTCCTGCGGGGGAACTCGATGAACGTGTACGCCGCAGCTCAGCGCATCCGCACCGAGTCGGTGGAACCTGCCGCTGTGCACGCCGGATCCTGAACGGTCCCGCCGAACACTGGCATTGACAATCGCTGACATCTGAATTGTTATTTTCGTCAGAGAAACTGACCGCTGA
Source organism: Arthrobacter woluwensis (assembly GCF_030816155.1). Classification (NCBI taxonomy): domain Bacteria; kingdom Bacillati; phylum Actinomycetota; class Actinomycetes; order Micrococcales; family Micrococcaceae; genus Arthrobacter; species Arthrobacter woluwensis. The sequence goes on from NZ_JAUSXR010000001.1 coordinate 1,232,672, forward strand.
TGGAACGTATCCCCGGGCCGGACGTTCCGGGTGGCAGGAGTTCAGATGAGCGTGCTCGACCGTGAAGCCACGATCGCACCCCCCACTTTCAACCGCTGGCTGATGCCGGCCGCCGCCCTGGCGATCCACCTGTGCATCGGCCAGGTCTATGCGCTGAGCGTCTTCAAGACCCCGTTCATGCAGCGCTTCGGCGCGGGAGACCTCGCGGTCGGGTGGGTGTTCTCCCTCGCGATCGTGGTGCTGGGCCTCTCGGCCGCGGTGGGCGGCACGTGGGTGGAGAAGGCGGGCCCGCGCAAGGCGATGGTGGTGGCGGGGACGTTCTGGGTCTGCGGATTCTGTGTGGCCAGCCTCGGCATCGCGACCGGCCAGCTCTGGCTCCTGTACCTCGGGTACGGCGTCATCGGCGGCATCGGACTGGGGCTCGGGTACATCTCGCCCGTGTCCACCCTCATGAAGTGGTTCCCGGACCGCCCCGGCCTGGCGACCGGCCTGGCCATCATGGGCTTCGGCGGCGGAGCGCTGATCGCCAGCCCGGTCTCGGCCGCACTGCTCAGTGCCTACGGCGGCGGGTCGGCCCCTGCGAACCTCGTCCAGGGTCTCGCTCCGACGTTCCTGACGCTGGCCGCGGTCTACGCCGTGGTCATCGCGATGGGCGCCTTCGTCATCCGGTTGCCGCACCCCGGCTGGAAGCCCGGTGGCGGCGCCGGTGGTCCGGGCCGCACCGTGGCCGCGGCGCCCGCGGGTGTCTCCGCCGCGAACGCCGTGAAGACCCCGCAGTTCTGGCTCCTGTGGACCGTGCTGTTCTGCAATGTGACCGCCGGGATCGGCATCCTGGAGAACGCCTCGCCCATGATCCGGGACTACTTCTCCCAGATCGACGTCGCCTCGGCCGCCGGCTTCGTGGGCCTGCTGTCCCTGGCGAACATGGCGGGCCGGTTCGTCTGGTCCAGCGTCTCGGATTACCTCGGGCGCAAGCGGATGTACATGGCGTACCTCGGGATCGGCCTCCTCATGTACGCGGTGATCGCGGCCTTCGGCGGTGGCAGCCTCGTCGTCTTCGTCCTGGCGACCCTGGTCATCCTGTCCTTCTACGGCGGTGGCTTCGCGACCGCGCCGGCCTATCTGCGGGACCTGTTCGGCGTCTATCAGGTGGGCGCCATCCACGGCCGCCTGCTGACGGCATGGTCCGCGGCGGGCGTCGCCGGTCCGGTGATCGTCAACGCGGTCGTGGAGCACCGCACGGCGGAAGGCGCCCGGGGCCCGGAGGTCTACACGACGTCATTGCTCATCATGGTCGGCGTCCTGGCCATCGGTTTCGTCGCGAACCTCCTCATCAAGCCGGTCGCCGCCCGATACGCGGTGAAGGCCTCGGCGGCGTCCGCGAACGAACCTGCGGCGCACGGCGCGACGACGGCGGCGGGCGCCCTGACCGACGCGCCGTCCACCGTCGTGCACACGGTCGTCGCCACGGTGCTGAGCGCCGTCGTGATCCTCGCGCTCGGTTACGGTCTGACGCAGGTGACCCTTAAAGCGCTCGCGCTGTTCTCCTGAGCGGCTCCCCGCGACGGCCGTCATCGCGAACATGACGCGTCCCTCATGGAACCGGTCCGCCCGGAGGGGTAGCCTCGGAGCATGCCGGACAGATTCAACGATGTGAAGTCCCTGGCGAGTGCCCTTCTCCCGGGCGCCGCCGCACGACATGAGGCGAAGGACATCGACGAAGCGTCGCTCGTCGTCGAGCCGCGAGAGCAGTCCGCCGTCGGCGTTCCCGCCATCACGCACGCCATGGAGCACAGCCTCCAGCAGATGGGTCCCGTGCGCACGGTGCAGACACTCCTGGGGATCAACCAGCCCGAGGGCTTCGACTGCATGAGCTGTGCGTGGGCGGACCCGGCGCCGGGGGAGCGCAGCCACTTCGAGTTCTGCGAGAACGGCGCCAAGGCCGTTGCTGCCGAAGCCACGCGCAAGCGGGTGCGCCCGGAGATCTTCCAGCAGCACACCGTCGCAGAACTGGCCCGGCACGACGACCACTGGCTCAGCGGCCAGGGACGGCTGACGCAGCCGCTCTTCAAAGACCTCGACTCCGAGCACTATGCGCCGATCGGCTGGGATGAGGCCTTCTCAATCATCGCCGAGCAGCTCGCGGCACTGGACAGCCCGGATCAGGCGACCTTCTACACGTCCGGCCGCACGAGCAATGAGGCCGCCTTCCTCTATCAGCTCTTCGTCCGCGGCTTCGGCACCAACAATCTTCCGGACTGCTCCAACATGTGCCACGAATCGTCCGGCACGGCGCTCACCGAGACGATCGGCATCGGCAAGGGCTCCGTGGCGCTGGAAGACCTGGAGCAGGCCTCCTTGGTGTTCGTGGTGGGCCAGAACCCCGGGACCAACCACCCCCGTATGCTCACCGCCCTCGAAAAGGTGAAGCGGTCCGGCGGCACCATCGTGGCCGTCAACCCGCTGCCGGAAGCGGGCCTCATCCGGTACCGCAATCCTCAGAAGGTGCGGGGCGTGCTCGGCTCGGGCACGGCGCTCGCGGATCATCACCTCCAGATCCGGCTCGGCGGGGACCAGGCCCTGTTCCGCGGCTTCGGCAAGGTCCTCCTCGAGGCGGAACGCGCCGGGGAACGCTCTCCGGGCCTGAGCACCGTCTTCGACCACGATTTCATCGCCTCCCACACCACGGGATTCGAGGACTGGCTCGCCCTCGTCGAAGGCACGCCGTGGGCCGACATCGAGGAGGCCACCGGAATCCCCGAGGAACGGATCCGGGAGATCGGCAGGCTCCTGCTGTCCTCGGACCGCACCGTCGTCTCCTGGGCCATGGGCCTCACCCAGCACCGTCACTCGGTGCAGACCATCCAGGAGGTGGTCAACGTCATCCTGGCCCAAGGGAACATCGGGCGGCCGGGCGCCGGCCTGCTCCCGGTCCGCGGCCATTCCAACGTCCAGGGTGACCGCACCATGGGCATCTTCGAACGCATGCCGGAGTGGTTCCACGACTCCCTGGACGAACGTTTCGCGTTCCAGAGTCCCCGCCGTCACGGCCACGACGTGGTCGACTCCATCCGTGGCATGCGGGACGGCGGCATCCGGGTCTTCATCGGCATGGGCGGCAATTTCGTCAAGGCGGCGCCGGACAGTGCCGTCACCGAAGCCGCGCTCGCGTCCTGTGACCTCACGGTGCAGGTGTCGACCAAGCTCAACCACTCCCACTTCCTGACGGGCAAGCGGGCCCTGATCCTGCCGACGCTCGGCCGGACCGACCGCGATCTGCAGGCGAGCGGCCCGCAGAGGGTGACCGTGGAGGACTCCATGAGCATGGTGCATGCCTCGCAGGGCCGCCTCGAGCCGCCGTCGCCGGAGCTGCTGTCCGAGGTGGCGATCATCGCCCGGCTCGCGCTCGCGGTGCTGTGCGACGCCGACGGGCGGCCGAAGCGCGGAACGCCGCAGATCGACTGGCGTGCCGCGGCGGACGACTACCGGCTCATCCGCGAGCACATCCAGGCCGTCATCCCCGGATTCGAGGGCTTCGAGGAGCGCATCGACGTCCCCGGTGGTTTCAAGCTGCCGCACGGGCCGCAGGATTCGCGGACGTTCACCACCACGGATGCCAAGGCCCACTTCACGGCCTCGGAGCTCGACTGGATCCCGGTCCCGGAGGGCTGCCTGATCCTGCAGACCCTTCGCTCGCATGACCAGTACAACACCACGGTCTACAGCCAGGACGACCGCTACCGGGGCATCCATGGTGGACGCCGCGTGGTGTTCCTCAATGAGTCCGACTGCCGCGAGCTCGGGGTGGCGGACGGTCAGTTCGTGGATCTGGTGTCGGTGTGGGACGACGGTGTGGAGCGCCGGGCGCCCCGCTTCCGCGTGGTCGAATACGACACGGTCGAAGGTTCCGCCGCGGCGTACTACCCGGAGACCAACGTGCTCGTGCCGCTCGACTCCCAGGCCATCGGTTCCGGGACGCCGGCGTCGAAGTCGGTGGTGATCAGGCTGGAGCTCAGCCCGGTGCAGAAACCGCTGGAACCGCTGGTGGAGGGCGGTTTCTGAACGGCGCGGCCTCACGACACAGGCTCCGTGTCGGCCCTTGCCGGTGAAGGTGGCCCGCCGCCGTGCCGGACGTTGAAACGGGCTGTGCCAGGTGAGAAGGTGAGGTGACCGGATCACGGGATTGAAGGAGCCTGCAGTGGGAAGTCTTGATGAATCGACGGCGGGGCGCGCCTCGTCCGATGGCCTGATGCCGGAGGAGCCACGGCAGGGTGGTTACGGCCCCGTCGCCAAGGGCGCCCCCTCCCAGCATCCGTATCATCACCCGGCCGCGGCCTGGGGAGCGGCGACGTCGGTCATGAAGGTCCTCATCCGCGAGAAGGAGCTGCTGGCCGGGTCGCAGGCCATGTTCAGCATGAACCACCCGATCAAGGGCTTCGACTGCCCCGGGTGCGCGTGGCCTGACGACAACAAGGGCCTCAAGCTGGACATCTGTGAGAACGGCATCAAGCACGTCACGTGGGAGATGACCCACAAGCGGGTGGGCCGTGAGTTCTTCGCCGCGCACACGGTGTCCGAGCTCTCCGACTGGACCGACTTCGATCTGGAGAACCAGGGCCGCCTCACGGAGCCCATGGTCTACGACCCGGAGACGGACCGCTACGTGCCGATCACCTGGCAGGAAGCCTTCGCCCTGGTAGGCGACGAACTGCGCGGCCTGGACAGCCCGGACGAGGCCACCTATTACACCTCGGGCCGCCTCAGCAATGAGGCCACCTTCCTGTACCAGCTGATGGCGCGCGAACTCGGCACCAACAACCTCCCGGACTGCTCCAACATGTGCCACGAAGCGTCCGGCCGAGCGCTCAAGGCCTCGATCGGAACCGGCAAGGGGACGGCGGACCTGGAGGACTGGGAGACGTGTGACGCCCTCTTCATCCTCGGCGTGAACGCCGCCTCCAACGCTCCGCGCATGCTCACCGCCCTCTCCGAGGCCGTTAAGCGCGGCGCCGAGGTCGTCCACATCAACCCCCTCATCGAGGCGGGCGCCACCCGGACGATCGTGCCCCACGACATCGTGGACATGGCCACGTTCAAGACGCGGCCCACGAGCACTCTCAACCTTCAGGTCCGCCCCGGCGGTGATCTGGCCCTGATCCGCGCCATGGCGAAGGCCACCCTCGAAGCCGCGGAGCAGGATCCCTCGGTCCTGGACGCGGAGTTCCTCGACGGCCTCACCGAAGGCTTCACCGAATACCGTGAGCTGCTCGCCCGGACCAGCTGGGCTGAGCTCGCCCTGCAGGCCGGCCTCAGCGAAGCCGATCTGCACAAGGCCGCGGACATCTACCTCAAGTCCGAGCGGACCATCATCAGCTGGTGCCTGGGCGTGACCCAGCACGAGCACGGCGTGGACACCGCTCGCGAGATCGTGAACCTGCTGCTGCTCAAGGGCAACATCGGCCGCGAAGGCACGGGCCCGTCCCCGGTCCGCGGTCACAGCAATGTGCAGGGCAACAGGACCTGCGGCATCGACCACCGCCCCTCGGACGAGTTCCTCGACCGGCTGGCCGAGGCCTGTGGCATCACCCCTCCGCGTCACCACGGCCTGGACACGGTGCGCACCATCCAGGGGATGCTGGACGGCACCGTCAAGGTGTTCGTGGGCATGGGCGGCAACTTCGTGCTGGCCGCCCCGGACACCGCCCGCACGGCGGAAGGTCTGCGCCAGTGCGAACTGACGGTCCAGGTCAGCACCAAGCTCAACCGCAGCCACCTGGTGCACGGACGCAAGGCCCTCATCCTGCCGTGCCTGGGACGCACCGAGCGCGACCAGCAGGCCACCGGCCTTCAAGGCGTGACCGTGGAGGACGCCATGAGCATGGTGCACCTCTCCATCGGCCGTAAGCAGCCGGCGTCGACCCATCTTCTGTCCGAGCCGGCGATCATCGCCGGGATGGCCCGGGCCGCCCTGCCGGACAGCGTCACGCCGTGGGAATGGTACGTGGAGGACTACGACCGGATCCGTAACGTCATGGCCAAGGCCCTGCCCGGCTTCGAAGGCTTCAACGAGCTGATCCAGCAGCCGCTCGGCTTCCGCATTCCGCAGCCGGCCCGGGAGCGCGTGTTCCTGACTCCGTCGGGCCGGGCCGAGTTCTCCCTGGCGCCCCTGCCGGACGTGATCCCGGAGGCGGAGGACATGCTGGTCCTGCAGACCATGCGGTCCCACGACCAGTGGAACACCACGATCTACTCGAACGATGACCGCTACCGTGGCGTCAAGAACCTCCGGGAACTCGTGTTCCTGAACGAGGAGGACATGCGGGCGCGTGGCATCGAGGAAGGTTCCCTGGTGGACATCGTCGCCACGTCGAAGGATGGATCCGAGCGCTCGGTGCGCCAGTACCGCGCTCTGCGCTACGACCTGCCGCGTGGCAGCGCCGCCGGGTACATGCCGGAGATGAACGTTCTGATCGGTCTGGCCGACTACAGCACGCAGAGCGACCAGCCGCTGATGAAGAACGTCAAGGTGCGCGTCGCGCCGTCGGCCTGACGGATGCGCTGCGGCTGATCCATAGCCGAAACCACGGTGCCGGCGTCCTCCTCGGAGGGCGCCGGCACTGTCGTTGTCCAGGGGAGCCAGGACCGCTGCAAAGCCGCGTAAGGCTGTTTGAAGCGGAGACAACAGGGTGGATGTGAAGCGTGAGAACCGGGCAGATCGGCGTTAGTCTGGGGCCACGACAGGCGGAACCACAGGAGGGGGAGGCCATGGGAGAGGAACCGACCCGGCGCGGTGCGCTGGCGGCGGGCGCCCTGCTGGCGGCCGGATTTCTGACGTCCTGCACCTCCGGTCCGGGAGGCGGAACCGACTCGACCGCGTCATCGGGTCCCGCGCCGTCCGGCTCCCCGGCGGCCGGCCTGGTCCCCGAGGACATCGTCACCGGGCTGAGCGCACCCTGGGATCTCGTGTTCCTCGACGGCTCGGCGCTGGTGAGCGAACGGGACAGCGGACGGATCCTGGAGATCGTACGGCAGGGTGACGGGCCGGCGAACACCCGCGTCGTGGGCACGGTGCCCGGTGTCTCGCACGTGGGGGAGGGTGGCCTGCTCGGACTGGCCGTCGGCCCCGGACGCACGCTCTACGCCTTCTCCACGGCGAAGGACGGCAATCGCCTGCAGCGCTTCCCTCTCACGGGAGCTCCGGGGTCTTTCGGGCTGGGCCGCGCCGAGACCATTCTGAGCGGCATCCCGGCGGCGCGATTCCATCACGGCGGCCGCATCGCATTCGGTCCCGACGGGATGCTCTACGCCGGGATCGGGGACGCCCAGGAGCCGGACAAGGCCCAGGACGTCCGATCCGTGCAGGGAAAGATCCTGCGCCTCGCACCGGATGGGGCGGTGCCCGCGGACAATCCGTACCCCGGCTCGCTCACCTACAGCTACGGCCACCGCAACGTCCAGGGCCTCGCCTGGTCTCCGGACGGACGACTCTTCGCCAGTGAATTCGGGCAGAATACGTGGGACGAGCTCAACGAGATCGTGCGAGGCGCAAATTACGGCTGGCCGCTCGTGGAGGGGACCGCGCACCGCTCGGGGCTGCGTGACCCGGTGCAGCAATGGGCCCCCACGGAGGCGAGCCCGAGCGGCCTGGCTTTCCTGAACGGGGCGCTGTACCTGGCCAATCTCAAAGGGCAGTCGCTGCGCCGGGTGCCGCTCGCGGACCCGGGCCGCTCAGAGATTCTGCTGCGCGGGGAGCTGGGCCGTCTGCGGACCGTCGTCCCGGCTCCCGACGGCTCCCTGTGGATCCTGACGAACAACACGGACGGGCGGGGCTCGCCTCGCGCGGGAGACGACCGCGTCGTGCGGCTCCCGGTGCGGTGAGGCGCACGACGCGGCCCGGGCTGACCGGACCGCCACACGACGACGGCGCCGCTCAGCGAGGTGAGCGGCGCCGTCGTCGTGCGCGGGGACACCGTGCGTCAGGCCCCTTGGGAGGTGACCGTCAGGAGTCCTCGGCGACCTCGAGTTCGATCCGCCCGGTGTGCCGCGGCTTGATGGCGACGAGGTACACGACCGACAGTGCTGCGGCCAGCACCACGCCCACCAGCACCGCCAGCTGGCCGGTGTCCGAGAACAGCAGGACCACGAGGACGAAGGCCATGAACGCCAGAGCGATCCAGCTCAGGAGAGGCCACGCCGGCATCCGGTACGCGCCGCTGCCCACGCGTGCGCCACGCAGCTCGCGGCGCATCCGGTAGTGCGAGACGAGGATCATCACCCAGGTGAAGACGGTCGCGAAGGACGCGATGGACGCCACCAGGACGAACAAGGTGTCCGGGATCAGCAGGAACGCGACCAGGCCCAGGATCAGGCCGCTGAACACCATGGTGACGGGCAGGAAGGGAACGCCGGTGCGGCTCAGCTTCAGGAAGCTCCGCGGCGCCTGACCCTGCTGGGCCAGCCCGTACAGCGTGCGGATCAGGGTGTAGGTGATCGCGTTCATGGCGGAGAGCGCCGCCGTGAGGACCACCGCGTTGATGATGTGCTCCGCCGCGGGGATGTTCAGGCCGGTGAACACCTGGACGAAGGGGCTGCCCTGCGTGCCGATGTTCCGCCACGGGAACAGGCAGAACATGACGCCGAGGGAGAGGATGTAGAAGATCAGGATGCGGAACGGCACGGAGTTCACGGCCTTCGGGATCGCCTTCCCGGGGTCGCCGGTCTCGCCTGCGGTCATCCCGAGGGTCTCCACGCCGCCGAAGCTGAACACGACGATCGCAAGGCTCATGACGATGCCCCACACACCGAACGGTGCGAAGCCGCCGTCGTCCACGAGGTGGTGCAGGCCGGGCTGGACCCCGCCCATCGAGACGCCGAAGACGATCAGGCCGATGCCGCCGACGATCATCGCGATGATGGTGACGACCTTGATGAGGGAGAACCAGAATTCGAGCTCGCCGAACACGCTCACCTGGAGCAGGTTCAGGCCGCAGATGATGAGCATGGCCGCGAGCATCCAGACCCAGCCGGGCGTGCTGGGGAACCACAGCCCCATGTATTTGCCGGCCGCCACCATGTCCGCGATGGCCACCATGAGCATCTCGAAGGCGAACACCCAGCCGGTCAGGAAGCCGGCGAGCGGGGAGATGTAGCGGTCCGCGTACTGGGCGAACGAGCCGGCCACCGGATGGCGGACGGCCATCTCGCCGAGCGCGCGCATGACGATGAACACCATCGCACCGGCGACGATGTACGCCAGGAGCACGGCCGGGCCGGCGGCCTTGATGGTCTCCGAGGAGCCGTAGAAGAGGCCCGTGCCGATGGCCGAGCCGAGGGCGATGAAGCGGATGTGCCGCGTGGACAGCCGGCGCTGCAGATCCGCGGCCGGACCGGACGAGTCCGGTGCGGGAAAGGACGTGCGGACACTGCGCTGTGCCGTCGTGCGTCCCTGTGCTGGTGGTGATTGATTCATGACTCACGTTCCGGGGAGGAGTGGTTTACCCGCAGAACTTTTCCACAGGCGTCCGGCAATGCCCAAAATGGGGCCGGGCCGGTGGGTGGCGGGGATGGCGCAGGGACTGGAGCGTGCTCAGGCGCCGGCGGGCCGGCCGAACTCCTCGCGGTAACGGCTCGGGGTGGTGTCCAGGTGCCGGGCGAAGTGTTCCCGCAGTCGTGCGGCGGTCCCGAACCCCGCGCGCCGGGCGACGGATTCAACGTCCAGCGTGGAGCCTTCCAGGAGCTCCCGGGCGCGGGCGAGGCGCTGGGTCACGAGCCACTGGTGGACGGTGGTGCCGGTCCTGGCGCGGAAGGAGCGGGTGAAGGTGCTTCTGCTCTGGTGGGCCTGTGCTGCCAGCGCGTCGATCCCGAGCGGCTCGTGCAGCCGGTCCAATGCCCAGGTCATGGCGTCGGTGACCGGATCGGATTCCTGGCGGGGCACCGGCGCTTCGATGAACTGCGCCTGGCCGCCGGGACGGTGCGGGGCGGCGACGATCCTGCGCGCCACGCGGTTGGCCGTCTCCTGGCCACGGTGGCGGGCCAGGAGGTGCAGGCACGTGTCGATCCCGGCGGTCGCCCCTGCACCGGTCACGAGGCTGCCTTCGTCCACGTACAGGCGCTCCGGGCTCAGCCGGACGGACGGGAATCGCTCCCGGAAGGTCCCGGTCCAGCTCCAGTGAGTGGTGGCCTCCCGGCCGTCCAGCAGGCCGCTGTCCGCCACCACGAAGACTCCGAGGCACAAGCCCACCACGACCGCCCCTCGCTCATGCGCGCGGCGCAGGGCTTCGGTGACGTCCGTGGGCGCCGGTTTGGTGGGGTCGGACCACCAGGGCACCACGACCAGATCGGCGTCGTCGAGTGCTTCGAGGCTGTGCTCCACGAGGAGCGAGTAGCCCGCGCCCGTCCGCAGCGGTCCAGACCGTCGGCCCACCACCGTGATGTGCCACGGCTCCATGGCGCCACGGGGCGATTCGGACCCCCAGACGAGGGACGGCACCGAGAGGTGGAACGGATTGATCCCGTCGAATGCGAGGACGGCGACGCGCGGAGCTGCAGCGGTGTGGTTCATGGCGCCTTCCTGGTCCGGGCCATGAGGGTGACCCCGAATCGACGAATCGTGACCCGATTCGACCTGTTCGACCGGGATCGGCTCAGAGACCATGGTATCCATCAGCAGTCATCACGAAGGAGAGACCACCATGACCAGCCCCACCCTGCGCGAACTCGGCCAGGAGACCACCACCCCTGCGGACCTCGGCCGAGCCACGGTCATCCTGGTGGACTACCAGAACACGTACACGCGAGGCGTGATGGAACTCGACGGCTGGGAGGCCGCCCTGCGGGAGGCTTCCACCTTGCTGGAGCGTGCCCGCGAGGCTGGATCCACGGTCATCCACGTGGTGCACGACGGCGGCCCCGGCAGCCCGTACGACCTGAACCAGGAAGTGGGGCGCATCCACCCGGCCGTGGCGCCGCGGGACGGTGAAGAGGTGGTGGTCAAGGCGGCGCCCAACTCCTTCGTGGGGACCACGCTGGGGGAGCTCGTCGACGCCGCGGGATGGAATGACGTGGTGATCGCGGGCTTCATGACCCACATGTGCGTGACGTTCACCGCGGAAGGCGCCCTACTGAGGGGCAATGCCCCCACCGTGGTGGCAAGCGCCTGCGCCACCCGCTCCCTCCCGTCCGTAGCCGGTCCGGTCACGTCGGAGGAACTGCACCGTTCGGCCCTGGCCACGATCGGGGACGTCTACGGCGTGGTCGTGGAGAGTGCTGCTGATCTGTTGAACGGCGCAGAGGGGCGTCAGGAAGCGTCGGTCTGAGTGGCCCGGTGCGCCGCCAGCCGGGCGCGCAGTGCGGTGAGGAGCATCTCCAGCCCGATTTCGAACGCCTGATCGCTCCTGCCCTTGCCGCTCGGCTGCAGCGCGAGAAGGCGCGCCAGGTGCAGCGTGGGCGTGGTCGGCTCCCAGACGTCCTCCGGCGCGGCGAAGTCGAGGCCTGAACCGAGCGCGAAGGCGTCGAGGAGCTGGATCAGCACCAGCACCTCCTCCTCCGGGAAGCCTCCCCGGAGGAGGATGCCCGCCATGTGGTCATAGGACGCGATGGCGGCGGCGTCGGTCACCGTCTCCGTGACGATGAGCGGCACGATGTGCGGATGTTCCGTGTACATGCGGCGCTCGGAGCGGACCAGCAGCTCGACGGCTTCGTCCCACGGCAGCCCGTCCGGGATGTCGCTCATGTACCGCTCCACGAGCCGGCCGCGGACGAGCTCGATGATCGCCCGCCGGCCGTCCAGGTGGTTGTAGAGCGAGGACGGCTGGACGCTGAGGGCCCGGGCCAGGGCGTTCACGCCGAACGGCTTTCCCGAATCGATGAGTTCCATGGCGGCGTCGGCGATGCGAGCCGCCGTGAGGACGGGGGTCCGGGGACGTGCCATGGGCTGCTTTCGGAAGGCGGGCGGGGTGACGGCGCGCGACGCCGGACTCCGCCGCCGTCGTGCATCGTCCAGCCTAGCGCGGGCCGGGTGAGTCCGGCCCGGCCCGCCGCCCCCTGTGGAGAAGGCTTTCCCCGAGAAGCGGGCGGGACTTCCCATTCCGCGTGACGTGGGTCATACTCATAAACGAATGCTATTCGTTTATTGCGGAGGACCATCCATCCCCGCCCGTCCCGAAGCCGGCAACGCCGCCGGTTTCCCGCCTGGAGCACCATGACCCACCCTCGACCCGCCACGCGCATCCCTCTGCGCCCCGGCAACGCCTCGGCCACCTTCGCCATCGCCGTCGCCGGTTACCTCGGCGTCAATCTCTCGCCCTACATGATCAGCGCCCTCGAGACGTCGGTGGGCGTGGACTTCATCACCGCAGGCTGGATCGTCACCGGAGTGCTGCTCGCCACCGCCGTCGCCGGCCTCCTCGTGGCCCCGCTGTGCGCCGGACCCCGGCGGCGCCTGGTCGCCCGCGCCGGGCTGGCGCTCGCGGTGCTCGCCTTCGGCGTCGCGGCTCTGGTTCCCGCGCCCGCCGTGATCATCCCCGGCCTTCTGCTCGGGGGTGTGGGCGCCGGAGGCGCGGTGGCAGCCTCGGGCGCCGCGTTCGCGGCGTTCACCAACCCCGACAGGGTGGCAGGCCTGAACGGGCTGGTCAACCGCGGCGTGATCACGGTGGTGCTCGCAGTCGTCCCGGTTCTCGGCCTGGCACCCGTGAACGTGTTCGGCGCGCTGGCCCTGTTCTCCCTCATCGGACTCGTGCTGAGCGTCTGGTTGCCCGGAGCGCCCGTGGCCGGCGGCGCGGTCGGCGCGGCGGTCGCCGAAGCCGTCCCGCTCGAGGTCCCCGCGACCGAATCCCTCCCGGTCATCCGCCCCGCCGTCCCGGCCGCGCCGCGGGCCGTCACAGTTGCCGGCTGGGCGCTGCTGGTCACCTTCGCTCTCTGGGCTGTCAGCGAGGACTCGCTCTGGGCCATGGGTGGAGTGGTCGGTGGCGCCGTGGCCGGAGTGACCCCGGAAGGGCTGGGCGTCGCTCTGAGCGGCGCGACCGCGGGCGGGCTGATCGGCTCCCTCCTGCTCATGATCGTGGGGGACCGCCTGGGGCGGGCCGTCCCGCTGGCCGTCCTGCTCGTGCTGGGCAGCGCCCTCAAGATCTGCTCCTCGCTCGTCAGCGATCCGACGGCCTTCATCATCATCTTCATCGCCTGGAACACCGTGTACGCCGTGGCGTTCATGTTCTTCGTCGCCACCGCCGCCGCTCTGGACGCGGACGGCCGCTGGTCCGGCCCCCTGCTGGCCGTGTATCTCGTGGGCTCCAGCCTGACCCCCGTCATCGGGGCCGGACTCGTCGACGCTCTCGGTCACCAGGGCTTCACCTTGCTGCTCGGAGTGGTCAGTCTGCTCCTGGCCGTACCCGCCGTCGCGGTGGCACGCCTTTCCACGCGCCAGGCCGCCCCGGCCCCCGACCACCCCGCGCCCGCCGCGAACCGTTTCCCCCTTGCACACGCCGAACCCCAGGAGGCCTGAAAATGGCACGCACGCTCTACCACAACGCCCTGATCTTCACCGCGAACGGTGAGGGCGGTGAGGAATGGGCCCAGGCCCTCCTCGTCGACGACGCGCGGATCACCTTCGCCGGCTCCGAGGCCGACGCACGCGCCGCCGCAGAGGGCGCGCACACCGTGGACCTCGGCGGCCGCCTGGTGGTGCCCGGCTTCGTGGACGCCCACACGCACCTCCTCATGACGGGCGAGGCCCTCGGCAAGGTCGAGCTCACCGACGTCCGCAGCCTGCACGAGATCCAGCACCGGCTGCGTTCCGCCCGGGAAGCCGAGCCGGGCGCGGACCGTGTGCTGGGCCGCGGCTGGCTGTTCGACTCGGTGCCCGGTGGCGAGCCGACCGCCGCGATGATCGACGCCGCGGTCGCGGACGTGCCGGTCTTCCTCGACGCGAACGACTACCACTCCTGCTGGGTCAACTCTGCCGCGCTGGCGGAACTGGGGATCACGCGCGAGACGCCGGACCCCATCGGCGGCCGCATCGAGCGGGACGCCGAAGGGAACGCGACGGGCATGCTCTACGAGACGGCGGCTCAGCACTTCGTCTGGACCCACCTCGCCTCCGTCACGAGCGACGCGGAACGCGACGCCGCCATCGACCGCACCTTTGAGGCGTACCTTGGCACCGGGGTGACGGGGGCCATCGACATGGCTCTCGACGAGGTGTCGCTCGCGACCCTCGAGCGCGCCGTCGAACGCCACGGCGGAAGCCTGCCGCTCCGTGTCGCAGCCCACTGGTTCATCGACAACACGGGGGACGACGCGCAGAACATCGCCCAGGTGGAGCGTGCCGCCGAACTTGCCGTACGGCTGACCAACCCGTCGCTGCGGGTGGTCGGGGTCAAGTTCATCATCGATGGCGTGATTGACGCCTGCACCGCGGCCATGAACAAGCCCTACGCCGATCATTCCAACGCCGAGCCCATCTGGCCGCTCGATCGGCTCAAGCCGGCGCTCGCGGCGGCCGACGCGGCAGGACTCCAGGCTGCCCTTCACGCGATCGGCGACGCTGCCAGTGACATCGCCCTGGACGCGATCGAGCACGCCATCGAGGTCAACGGGGACCGTCCGCGACGGCACCGGATCGAGCACCTGGAGTATGCGGCGCCCGGGACCGCCCGGCGCATGGCCGAACTTGGGGTGATCGCCTCGATGCAGCCGGTCCACACGGACGCGGCCGTCCGGGCGAACTGGGACGCCATGCTCGGCGACGAGCGGGTGAACCGCGGCTTCGCCTGGCCCGAGTACGAGGAGGCGGGCGCGCTGCTCGCGTTCTCGACGGACGCTCCCACCGCTCCGTACGGCGCGTTCCCGAACCTGTACGTGGCGACCACCCGGAAGTCCGCGCTGGACGCCTCCTACGACGCGGTCCAGCCGGAGCTCGCCCTGCCGCTGGCGCGGGCGCTGGGCCACGCGACGCGCGACGCCGCCGCTTCGGTGGGCGACGGCGCGACCCACGGCCGCCTGGCCGAGGGCTACGCCGCGGACTTCGTCGTGGTGGACGTCAATCCCTTCGCCGAGGGTGACGAGTCCCTCCTAAAGACCAGCGTGGTGGAGACCGTCGTCGCCGGGCGCAGCGTCTACACGGCGGGGGAGTGATCCCATGAGCGCGGAGAGTGGGACGAGGACGCCGGCCGGCGCCGTCACCGTCGCCGACTGGCAGGACCCGGCGAACCTGCGCTGGTCCTTCCAGCACATGGACACCCTGTTTCCGACGCACACAATTCAGCCTGGCATCCCCGGGACGCTGGAGGAACGTCCGCAGGATCTGTCCGGTCTGCCCGTCACTGTGCCGGACGGCTCCGGGGCGACGGTGGGAGACGTGCTGGATTCCACGGACACGGACGCCTGGCTCGTGCTGCACGGGCGGACGGTCATCGCCGAGCAGTATGGGGGCGCCATGACGCCGCGAACCCGGCATCTGCTCATGTCCGTGAGCAAGTCGCTCGTGTCCTCGGTGGTCGGCGCTCTGGCGGCCCGGGGGAACCTGGACATCGAGCGGACGGTGGGGGAGTACCTTCCGGAACTCAGGGGCGCAGGCTATGGCGGGGCCCGGATCCGGGACCTTCTGGACATGCGCAGCGGGATCCGCTTCTCCGAGGAATACCTGGACCCGGCCTCCGAGGTGCGGGGGCTGGACGAATCGGTGGGCTGGGCGCCACGGCGTCCGGGCGGCCCCGCCTCGCTCAAGGAATTCCTCGCGACGCTCAAGCAGGACCGGGAGCACGGCGGGTACTTCGAGTACCGCAGCTGTGAGACCGACGTCCTGGGCTGGGTGTGCGAGGCGGCCGGCGGGAAGCCGTTCGCTGAGCTCGCCACGGAGCTGCTGTGGAGCCGCCTGGGCGCCGCCGACCCCGCGTTCATCACGGTGGACTCCGAGGGCACCGGAATGTTCGACGGCGGCATCTGCGCGACCCTGCGGGATCTCGCCTGCTTCGGCGCCATGATCCGTGACGGTGGGCTGGCGCTGAACGGCCGCCGGGTGCTCCCGGCGGAGTGGGTCGACGACATCTTCGCGGGCGGTCCGGATTCCACGGAGGCGTTCGCCGCGGGCCCTGAAGCCGAGCACACGCCGGGCGGTCGGTACAGGAGCCAGTTCTGGTTCCTGGATGGGCGTCCGGATGTGGCGTTCTGCCTCGGGATCCACGGCCAGATGGTCTACATCAACCGCACCACGGGCGTGGTCGGGGTGAAGTTCTCCAGCTCCGCCCGTCCGGTGGACCCGGTCAAGGGGCCCGTCACTGCCGCGATGTTCGACGCGATCAGCGCCCACCTGGCGTCCTGACCACGACATCCCCTCTTTGGTATTCCAAAAACGGATGTTCGTGGTGTGATAATGGGGGAATGTCCAACACGGAGATTTTCGAGCCGGAGTCCCTCCGCGTGACCCGTCAGATCCGCGACGAGATCCTCGACGGCGTGCGCCTGCCCGGCAGCAAGCTCGTGGAGCGGGATCTGGCCCAGGAACTGGGGGTCAGCCGTCTCCCGGTCCGCGAGGCGCTGCGGACGCTCGTGTCCGAGGGGCTCGTCACGCCGCGGCCCCGCACCTGGGCCGTGGTCCGGGAGTTCTCCGCGTCCGACGTCGTCGACCTCAACGAGGTGCAGGCCGCGTTCGAGTCCCTGACGTTCACCCTGGCCGCCCAGCGGCACAACCGTGAGGGGCTGCGGCGGCTCAAGGACGCGCTGGACCGCGAGTTCCAGGCGGCCGAGGCGGGCGACGCCGTACGTGCCCGCCGTTCCGGCGCTGATTTCCACGAGATCGTCACGTCGCTGGCCGGCAATGAGCTGCTCAACGAGCTCCAGGGCATCCTGAGCAGCCGGATCCGCTGGCTCATGGGCCAGCATGACGACCTCATCCGGGTGGCGGAGGAGCATGCGGCGCTCTACGAGGCGATCGCCGACCGCGACGTCGCCCGCACCCAGGTCCTGATCGGCCAGCACATGGTGAGCAGCCGCAGTCAGGCCATCGCGAAGCAGGCCTCCTCCGCGGACACCCACGCCTGACCCGGCTCTCCCGACCACCGCACTCCTGATCACCGCGTCGAAAGGTGACCATGCTGATCCGCAACGTCCGTCCCTGGGGCGGCCCCGCCTCTGATGTCCTGCTCGACGGCGAGCTGATCGCCGCGGTCCGGCCGCACGAGCCGGATGTGGCGGCTGAAGCCGGGCAGGACATCGTCGACGGCCGGGGCCGCCTGCTGCTGCCCGCCTTCAGCGACGTCCACGTGCACTTGGACTCGACCCGGATCGGGCTGCCGTTCCGCGAGCACACGGGCCGTCCTGGCGTGTGGGGCATGATGAGCAACGACCGGGAGAACTGGCGCTCGGCCGAGATCCCGCTCGGGGAGCGCGTGGCCGGGACGCTGGAGCGCATGATCGGGCGGGGCACCACGCGGGTCCGGTCCTTCGCCCAGGTGGACGTCGACACGGGCCTGGAGAAGTACGAGGCCGTGGTGGCCGCGAAGGAGAAGTTCGCCGGGCAGGCGGAGGTCCAGATCATGGTCTTCCCGCAGGCGGGCATCCTCCTGGAAGAGGGCACGTCGGAACTGCTCGAGGAGGCCTTGCGGCAGGGCGCCGACGTCATGGGCGGGATCGATCCGTGCCAGCTGGACCGGGACCCGGTCCGCCACCTGGACATCGTCTTCGGGCTGGCCGAGAAGTACCAGGTCGAAGTGGACGTCCACCTCCACGAACCCACGGATCTCGCGATCTTCAGCACCGAGCTGATCATGGAACGGACCCGGGCGCTCGGGATGCAGGGCAAGGTCAATCTGTCCCACGCGTACACGCTGGGCGGGTCCTCCGAAGCCACGACGCGTTCCCTGATCGAACGCATGGCGGAACTGGACATCTCCCTCACCACCGTGGCGCCCGCCGCGGCCGGCCAGCTTCCCCTGCAGGACCTCACGGCCGCCGGGGTGCGCGTCGGGCTGGGGGAGGACGGCCAGAGGGATTACTGGAGTCCTTATGGCAACTGCGATCTCCTGGACCGCACCTGGCAGCTCGCCTTCACCCGCGGCTTCCGGGCCGACCGTCTGGTGGAACACGCTGTCGCCGTCGCCACCCGGGGCGGTGCGAGCATCATGGACCACTCCCTGGCCCGCCTGACGGGCGTCGACGACCGTCCCGGCCTCGACGTCGGTGACCGCGCCGACGTCGTGCTGGTGGACGGCGAGACCGTGACCAGCGCCGTGATGGACCGCGGCAGTGACCGCACCGTGCTGCACCGCGGCCGCGTGGTCGCCGATCAGTGCCGGGTCGAGGGCGGCACCGGCTACTGACGGCCCGACGACGGGAACACGGGAACGGCCCCCGCACCTGAGGTGCGGGGGCCGTCGTCGTGGTCGGCGTGTTTTACGGCTCCTGCCGGCGCTCCTGGGCCTGCTGGGCCTTGGCGGCGGCACGCGCCGCCTCCTTCTCCTCGAGCAGCCGTTGCTTCTCCACGGCCTTGTACAGCTTCGCCTGCTGGCCGCGGCGCCGCCACAGCTTCCACAGCACGAGGGCCACGATGAAGAGGACCGCGCCGATGATGGCGCCGATCCCGCTCCACAGCGGGAACCACGTGGGTCCGGTGCCGATGATCCGCTGGGCGTTGTGCGCGGCGTTGGAGCTGCCCCAGGCGATGCCCGCCGTCAGGAGGTTCGGGGTGGACACGGCCACGGCGATCACCAGGATCACGGCCTTCCACGGCCAGGTGATCTTCTTGTGCGTGGCCTGCCAGGCGATCCACAGGGAGAGGAAGGTCAGGATCAGGCCGTACCCCAGACCGAGGAAGACACCGCCGGAGCCGGGTCCCGCCTGCCCGTTGATGTTCTTGGCCCATTCCACCGGGACGACGGCCGCCGCGATGAAGTAGGCGATCACCGCCACAGCCAGGAGGATGGCGCCCAGGATGATCCAGGTGAGGGTCCTGGATTTCCCGGCGGATGAGGATCGGGGTGCCTGTCCCTGCCCTGACGTGGGCGGAGGCGTGATGGAGCCGCTCTGTTCACTCATGGGATCATCATGGCACGTGCCCGGCCACTGAGGCTTGTAATGTGCCTATACTTTCAGCGTCGGTTGCCGTGATCCAGGTGACCACCAGAATCAGACGAAAGGCCAGGCGATGAGCAACATCCCCGCAGAGCTGTCCTACACCGCCGAACACGAATGGGTTGCGAGCACGGAGCAGGACGGTGTGGTGCGAGTCGGCATCACCGATTTCGCCCAGGACGCGCTCGGCGATGTCGTGTACGCACAGGTGCCCGAGGCAGGGACCGCCGTGACCGCCAACGACGTCGTCGGCGAGGTGGAGTCCACCAAGAGCGTCAGCGACATCTACGCCCCGGTGTCGGGTGAGATCGTCGCCCGCAATGAGTCGCTGGACGCTGATCCGGCGCTCATCAACTCCGATCCGTACGGCGCCGGCTGGCTTTTCGAGGTCCGCATCGCCGGTGCGGACGAACTGTCGGGCCTGCTCAGCGCCGAAGCGTACGGTCAGCAGGTAGGCTAGAAAGCAGTTGTCCGTGCTGTCCGGGACGACTGGTCCCGGACAGCACGCACCGTTCCCGGATCCATCACCGGAGGATCCGGGAAAGAACCCCCCGCCGAGGCGAGAAGAGTGAGGAGCCGCCCGATGTCTGAACAACCATCGGTCCCCGTCGAACCCGCAGACGAAGCCGCATTTGAGGGCGAGTCCACGGACACCACCTCGGTGTACCTTCCGGTCCTTTCCGACGTGGTGCCGGCCGACCCGAAACTGGGTCCGGAGGACATCGCGTCCATCGCGGCCCTGCCGCATGGGTCCGCTCTGCTGATCGCACACCACGGCCCGAACGCCGGGGCGCGCTTCCTGCTGGACACGGACCGCGTGACCGTCGGGCGCCACCCCGATGCCGAGATCTTCCTGGATGACGTCACCGTCTCCCGCAAGCACGCCGAGTTCGTGCGCACCCCTGCGGGCTACGAGCTGGTGGACACCGGCAGCCTGAACGGCAGCTACGTCAACCACGACCGTGTGGACCGCGTGCTGCTCAAGAGCGGAGTGGAAGTGCAGATCGGCAAGTTCCGGCTGAACTACTACCCGAGCCCGGCACGCCCGGCCGGCCAGGACTGAGGCGCCGCGTAACGTGGCACTTGCACAGTCCGGCCGGCGCCAAGGTGCCGCCGTCGTCCTGAACATCGGAGAAGTCCTCGCTCAGCTGAACGAGGACTTTCCCGGTATTTCCGCCTCCAAGATCCGTTTCCTGGAGGAGAAGGGGCTCATCACGCCCCAGCGGACCCCTGCCGGGTACCGCCAGTACAGCGAGGCCGACGTCGAGCGGCTGCGCTTCGTCCTGGCCCTGCAGCGGGATCAGTACCTGCCGCTCAAGGTGATCCGCGACTACCTCGACGCCATCGACCGCGGGGAGCGTCCGGACAATCTGCCGGGCGGCATGAAGCTCTCGCCCAAGCTGGTGTCCGAGGATCCCGCCGAAGCCCTGCGCGGCCGCTCGCGACTGCTGAGCGAGTCCCAGCTGCGCGCCGAGTCCGGTGCCAGTGTGCGCCTGGTCAAAGAGCTCCTGGACTACGGGATCATCACCCACGAGGGCGGGCAGTTCGACGAGTACGCCCTCCAGGTGACCGTGAGCTGCGCCCGCCTGGAGGCCCAGGGTCTGGAACCCCGCCACCTGCGGCCCGTGCTGGCCGCCGCCGAACGGGAGTTCGCGCTGATCGAGCGGGCCGTGGCGCCGCTGGCCTCGCGGAAAGACTCGGGCTCCCGCGCCCGCACCGCCGACGCCGCCCGTGAGCTGAGCGGTCTCCTGCAGGACCTTCACCAGGCCGTCATCCAGGGCCAGATCTCCCGATTGGAGAAGTGATGATCGAGGTCGAGGTGGTCGGAGTCCGGATCGAGCTTCCGGGCAACCAGCCTCTGGTGCTTCTGAAGGAGACCAAGGGGGAGCGGCATGTCCCCATCTGGATCGGTCCTCCGGAGGCCAGTGCCATCGCGCTGGCTCAGCAGGGCGTCGTCCCGCCGCGTCCGCTCACCCATGACCTCATGCTGGACGTCATCCAGGCCCTCGGCCGTTCCCTGGTGTCCGTGACGATCGTGAGCGTAGAGGACTCGGTCTTCTACGCCCAGCTGCAGTTCGACGACGGCACGAGCGTCAGCTCGCGTGCTTCCGACGCTCTCGCGCTGGCTCTCCGCAGCCACTGCCGGATCTGGTGCGCCGAGCAGGTCCTGGACGACGCGGGAGTCCTCATCGAGATCCAGGACGAGGACGCCGAGGTCGCGCGTCCCGCCGGTGTGCACGAGGACGAGGACCAGGACGAAGCCACGGCGAGTGCTGCCCCCGCCACCGCCGAGCAGGAGCAGGAACTCCGTCAGTTCCGCGAATTCCTCAATGGCGTGGAACCCGAGGATTTCGAGCCCTGAGCCGGGTTCCGGGCCGTCCCGAGCCCGCCTTAAGCTTCAAGTTCAGCGTTAAAGTTTCGACACGGCACGAAAAAGCGCCGAACGTCTTTGACCTGGGGGCCTCGCGGCCCTAACGTCGAAGTATCAGGTTCCCATTGCCACCCGGCATCGAGCCGTTCACACTGGAAGCAGGGGCCGCCCCAGGGCGGTGTGACTTCCCGTGTGAGCAGAGCCGCCGGTCCGGCGCTTCGCACCCCGGGAACCCTTGAAGAGGAGGAAGACGTGAGTCCGAAAGGCGACGCGGGCAAGCGCCAGCACGCAGGCGCACCCATTGCCCCCGCTGCGGGCGCCCAGGGGCTGCTGTTCAGCGAGGACCTGCCGCTCCTGGACGAGGACGCCGGCTACCGCGGTCCCACCGCTTGTAAGGCGGCCGGGATCACCTACCGTCAGCTGGATTACTGGGCCCGGACGGGTCTCGTGGAGCCGACGGTGCGCGGCGCGGCCGGTTCCGGCTCCCAGCGCCTCTACAGCTTCCGGGACATCCTGGTGCTCAAGGTGGTCAAGCGCCTTCTCGACACGGGCGTCTCCCTCCAGCAGATCCGTTCCGCCGTGGAGCACCTGCGGGAACGCGGCGTCGAGGACCTCGCCCAGATCACGCTCATGAGCGACGGCGCCAGCGTCTACGAGTGCACCTCCGCCGACGAGGTCATCGACCTGGTCCAGGGCGGCCAGGGCGTGTTCGGCATCGCCGTGGGCCGCGTCTGGCGTGAGGTCGAAGGCACCCTGGCGGAGCTGCCGAGCGAGCACGCGCTGTCCCAGGACTTCCCCGAGGACGAACTCAGCCGCCGTCGGGCGCAGAAGAAGATCAGCTGATCTCTTCCCGGAAACGCTGAAGGCCGGCCCGTCTCAGACGGGCCGGCCTTCGCTTTGTGCTGTGAGGTGCTGCGCCGCACTCGGCGCGGTGCTGCGCTCGATGCCGTGGGTATCTTGACCGCGGCCGGCGTCAGGCCTTGCGGATGGCCGCGAGGAGCTGATCGTAGACGGCCGCGACGCCCTTGGCCGAGTCGCCCGGCCACTGGTGCACGGCGTGCGCTGCACCCTGGATCTGCTGCCAGTTCGCCAGTTCCGGCACCACCGGCTCCAGGAGCAGGGGACCGAACATGGAACGCATCTCGTCCAGGCGGTACATGTGCTCGCTCGAGCCGAGACGGACACGGTTGGCCACGATTCCGGCGGGGTTGAGGCGGGGGGAGAACTCGCGGCGGAACATGTCGATGGCGCGTAGCGTCCGCTCGGTGCCGGCGACGGAGAACAGCCCGGGTTCGGCGACCAGGACGACGTCGTCGCTGGCGTTCCACGCCATACGGGTCAGACCGTTCAGGGACGGCGGGCAGTCGATGAGCACCAGATCGTAGCCGGTGACAGGCTCCAGCAGCTGCCGGAGACGGCGGAGGTCGCGACGGCCCAGATCCGGGCGGTCATAGATGCCCGAGTACGCGGAGCCGATGGCCACGTCCAGGGTGCCCTGTCCGTCAGCCCAGGAGCTCGGCGTGAGGTGATCCGCCAGCCGGGCCCGCCGTGCGGTCTTCAGGAGCCTGCCGATGTCCGTGACCCGGCCGGCGCTGGTTCCGAGAGCGGTGGAGGCGTCGGCGTGGGGATCGAGGTCCACCACGAGGGTGGGGACACCAGCGGCCAGTGCAGCGGATGCCAATCCCGTGGTGACAGAGGTCTTGCCCACTCCACCTTTGAGACTGCTGACGCTTACGACTCGCACTTCTGAACCCACACCCCTGTAACTCGACACTTGGTGTTCTCTGCCGGCCCCGCGGTCCATGGACCGTCTCCGCAAGGTGGCATCACCTTCCATCATAGGGGCGGGCGGAGCTCCGTCCGTCGGATTGCGTCGCGGGAGCCGGACCCGTGTGTCGCGGACGGCACGCGAGGCGGCATCCGTGCAGACTTCCTCCGGGGTGCGCCGTCAGCTGTCGAGCCGTCCCGGAACTCCGCCGCGACACACCCGGGCCGCGGGGCGCCGCGGCCCGGACTTCCCGTGTCACAGTCGCTTCGCGGGCGAGCGAACGGCCACCTCAGGCCGCTACTGTGATAGCAGTCACCACTCCTTGTGTGGTGAGTGACACATGGTCAGACTTGGGGCACGGGAACAACCCGGCTTGTGACGTACGGAGAAGCATGTTTTCCAAGATACTGGTGGCCAACCGCGGCGAAATCGCGATCAGGGCCTTCCGCGCCGGCTATGAGCTGGGCGCCAAGACAGTGGCGGTCTTCCCTCATGAGGACAGGAACTCCATCCATCGCCAGAAGGCGGACGAGGCGTACCTGATCGGCGAAGAGGGACATCCGGTCCGGGCCTACCTCGATGTGGAGGAGATCGTCCGGGTCGCGAAGGAGGCCGGTGCGGATGCGATCTATCCCGGATACGGCTTCCTCTCCGAGAACCCCGGGCTGGCCCGTGCGGCAGCCGACGCCGGGATCACCTTCGTCGGTCCACCGGCGGACGTCCTGGAACTGGGGGGCAACAAGGTCGCCGCTCTCGCCGCGGCCCGCAAGGCGGGGGTGCCCGTCCTGAAGTCGTCCGAGCCGTCCCGGGACATCGAGGAGCTGCTGGCCGCCGCGCAGGAGATCGGGTTCCCGATCTTCGCCAAGGCCGTCGCCGGCGGCGGTGGCCGCGGCATGCGCCGCGTCGAGAAGCCGGAGGATCTGCGGGAGGCGCTCGAAGCCGCCATGCGTGAGGCGGACGCCGCGTTCGGTGATCCGACCATGTTCCTGGAGCAGGCCGTGCTGCGGCCCCGGCACATCGAGGTTCAGATCCTGGCCGACGCCGAGGGCAACGTCATGCACCTCTTCGAGCGTGACTGTTCGCTCCAGCGCCGTCACCAGAAGGTCATCGAGATCGCCCCGGCGCCGGACCTGGACGAGGGCATCCGCCAGGCGCTCTACCGCGATGCCGTGGCGTTCGCCAAGGCACTCGGATACGTCAACGCGGGCACCGTGGAGTTCCTGGTCGACACCGCCGGTGAGCGGGCCGGACAGCACGTCTTCATCGAGATGAACCCCCGTATCCAGGTGGAGCACACGGTGACCGAGGAGGTCACGGACGTGGACCTCGTGCAGGCCCAGATGCGCATCGCCGCGGGCGCCACCCTCGCGGACCTCGGACTGTCGCAGGAGACCGTGAGCCTCAAGGGCGCGGCGCTCCAGTGCCGCATCACCACCGAGGATCCCGCCAACGGCTTCCGGCCCGACGTCGGGAAGATCACCGGCTACCGCTCCGCCGGTGGCGCCGGCGTCCGTCTCGACGGCGGCACCGTCTACTCCGGCGCCGAGATCAGCCCGCACTTCGACTCGATGCTGGTCAAGCTCACGTGCCGCGGCCGCGACTACCCGGCCGCGGTGGCCCGCGCCCGGCGTGCCCTCGCCGAGTTCCGCATCCGCGGCGTCTCCACCAACATCCCGTTCCTGCAGGCCGTGCTGGACGATCCGGACTTCGTGGCCGGCAAGGTCGCCACGTCCTTCATCGAGGAGCGGCCCGAGCTGCTGAAGGCCCGCACCTCGGCCGACCGCGGCACCAAGCTGCTGACCTGGCTGGCCGAGACCACGGTCAACAAGCCGCATGGCGAGCCGCGCGTCAGCACGGGCCCCGAGGTCAAGCTCCCGGAGGTCCCCGAGGGTGAGGCGCCGGCAGGTTCGCGGCAGCGGCTGCTGGAACTGGGCCCGGAAGGCTTCGCGAAGGCGCTGCGCGAGCAGTCCGCCGTCGCGGTCACGGACACGACGTTCCGTGACGCCCACCAGTCCCTGCTCGCCACGCGCGTGCGGACCAGGGACCTGGTGGCGGCCGGTCCGGCCGTGTCCCGTCTGCTGCCCGGCCTCTTCTCGGTGGAGGCCTGGGGCGGTGCGACGTACGACGTCGCGCTCCGCTTCCTGGGCGAGGACCCCTGGCAGCGCCTCGCCGCGCTCCGGGAGGCCATCCCGAACGTCTGCCTGCAGATGCTCCTGCGCGGTCGCAACACCGTGGGCTACACGCCGTACCCGGAGGAGGTGACGCGCGCCTTCGTCCAGGAGGCCGCGGCCACCGGCATCGACATCTTCCGCATTTTCGACGCCCTCAACGACGTCGACCAGATGGAACCCGCCATCCGCGCGGTCCGCGAGACCGGCACCGCCGTGGCGGAGGTGGCCCTCTGCTACACCGGCGACCTCCTGAACCCGGACGAGGACCTCTACACCCTCGACTACTACCTGGAGCTCGCCCAGCGCATCGTGGACGCCGGTGCGCACATCCTGGCCATCAAGGACATGGCCGGTCTGCTGCGTCCGGCCGCCGCCGCGGTCCTGGTCAAGGCGCTCCGCGAGCGGTTCGACCTTCCCGTGCACCTGCACACGCACGACACGGCGGGCGGTCAGCTCGCCACGCTCCTCTCCGCGGTCGACGCCGGCGTGGACGCCGTGGATGTCGCCTCGGCCGCCCTGGCCGGCACCACGAGCCAGCCGGCCATGTCCGCGCTGGTCGCCGCCCTGGCGCACACGCCGCGGGAGACGGCTCTCGAACTGTCCTCCGTGGACGCCCTGGAGCCGTACTGGGAGGCCGTCCGCAGGGTCTACGCACCCTTCGAGTCGGGACTCGCAGCACCCACCGGCCGTGTCTACCAGCACGAGATCCCGGGCGGCCAGCTCTCCAACCTCCGTCAGCAGGCCATGGCGCTCGGTCTCGGAGAGCGGTTCGAGGCCATCGAGGACATGTACACCGCCGCGGACCGGATCCTCGGCCGCCTGGTCAAGGTCACGCCGTCCTCCAAGGTGGTGGGCGACCTTGCCCTGCACCTCGTGGGTCTCGGCGCGGACCCGGAGGAGTTCCGGGAGAACCCGCAGAACTTCGACATCCCGGACTCGGTGATCGGCTTCCTCAACGGCGAGCTCGGCAACCCGCCCGGAGGCTGGCCCGAGCCGTTCCGCAGCAAGGCGCTGCAGGGCCGTGCCGTGAAGCCCCGGGACGTGGAGCTGAAGGCGGAGGACTCGGAGGCGCTGCAGGGCGATTCCGAGACCCGCCGCGCCACCTTGAACCGGCTGCTCTTCGCGGGCCCGACCAAGGACTTCCTCCGGAGCCAGGAGAGCTACGGCAACCTCTCGGTCCTGGCCACCCGTGACTACCTGTACGGGTTGCAGCGCGGCGAGGAGCACGTCATCGAACTGGAGCGCGGCGTCCGCCTCATCGCGAGCCTGGAGGCCATCTCCGAGCCCGATGAGAAGGGCATGCGGACCGTGCTGTGCAAGCTCAACGGCCAGTCGCGTCCGGTCGTGGTGCGGGATCACTCCGTCACCAGCAACGTCAAGGCCGCCGAGAAGGCCGACCCGGCCGTCGTCGGCCAGGTGGCGGCTCCGTTCGCGGGCGCGGTCTCGCTCAAGGTGGCGGTGGGGGACACCATCGAGGCGGGCGACGCCGTCGCCACCATCGAGGCCATGAAGATGGAGGCCTCCATCACCTCGCCCGTCGCGGGAACGGTGCAGCGCCTGGCGATCTCCGCCATCGAGCAGGTTCAGGGCGGCGACTTGCTGCTCGTCGTCGGCTGACGCCGGTGGGCGCCCGGGGTGACCGGGCACCCACGCACGACGGCGGCCCGGCACCAGAAGGTGCCGGGCCGCCGTCGTGCGTGGCGTCCGCCGCTCAGGCGGGCTTGGGCGCGGAGTACATCTCCTCGATGACGTCCGAGTAGTCCTTGACCACCTGCGCGCGCTTGACCTTCAGCGAGGGGGTCAGGTGGCCGGACGCCTCCGTGAAGTCCTCGGTGACGATCCGGAACGACTTGATGGCCTCGGCGTGGGACACGGATTCGTTGGCCTTGGAGATCAGCTGCTGCACCGCCTCCTTCACCTTGTCCTCACGGGCCGCGTCGGCCAGGGACAGGCCGGAGGAGAGCCCGTGGCGTTCGAGCCAGCCCGGCAGGGCCTCCTCGTCGAGCGTGACGAGGGCCCCGATGAACGGCCGGTTGTCGCCCACGACCAGGACCTGGGACACCAGGGCGTCCGCGCGGATCTGGTCCTCCAGCAGGGCGGGCACCACATTCTTGCCGCCTGCGGTGACGATGATCTCCTTCTTGCGGCCGGTGATGCGGAGGAAGCCCTGCTCGTCCAGTTCGCCGATGTCGCCCGTGCGGAACCAGCCGTCCGTGAACGCCTCCTCCTGCAGCTCGGGGCGGTTGTAGTAACCGCGCATGACGCAGACGCCCTTGGCGAGGATCTCGCCGTCGTCCGCGATCCGCACGGCATTGCCGGGCAGTGGGGGGCCGACCGTGCCGATGCGGTTGAGGTCCAGCGTGTTGACCGTGATGGGCGCCGTGGTCTCGGTGAGGCCGTACCCTTCGAGCACCAGCAGGCCGATGCCGTTGAAGAAGTGGCCCAGGCGCTCACCAAGGGGTCCGCCGCCGGAGACCGCATGGGTGACGTGGCCGCCCATGGCCTCGCGGAGCTTCTTATAGACCAGCGCGTCGAACAGGGTGTGCTTGAGCTTCAGCCCCAGGCCCACCTTGCCGTTCTGCCGTGCGCGCGAGTAGGCGATCGCGGTCTCGGCGGCCTTGTGGAAGATGCCGCCCTTGCCGCCGTCCTCGGCCTTGGAGAGCGCCGAGTTGTAGACCTTCTCGAAGACGCGGGGCACGGCCAGGATGAAGGTCGGCTGGAAGCTCTGGAGATCCGGAAGGAGGTTCTTCACATCCGGGGTGTGGCCCACGCGCGAGCCCGCGGCCACGGCCAGGACCGAGATGAACCGGGCGAACACATGTGCCAGCGGCAGGAACATGATGGTCGAGGCGCCCTGGTTGACGATCACCCCCAGCTGGGCGAGCGCGTTGTCGGAGAGCTCCGCGAAGTTGCCGTGTGTGAGCTCGCAGCCCTTGGGACGTCCCGTGGTGCCGGAGGTGTAGATGATGGTGGCGATGCTGTCGAGGGAAGAGCTGCTGCGGCGTTCCTCGAGCTCGGCGTCGCTGATGTTCGCTCCGGCGGTGCGGAGTTCGTCGAGCCCGCCGCTCTCGATCTGCCAGACGTGGCGCATGCCGTCCAGGTTCTCGGCGCGGACGGCCGCGCGGATGGCGTGCTCGTGGTGGGCCTGCTCGGCGAAGGCGGCGACGGCGCCGGAGTCGCCCAGGTTCCAGGCCACCTGGCTGGGGGAGGAGGTCTCGTAGATCGGGACGGAGATCGCGCCGGCGAACCAGATGGCGAAGTCCACCAGGGTCCACTCATAGCGTGTGCGGGACATGATGCCCACCCGGTCACCCTGCTGAACCCCGTGGGCGATCAGGCCTTTGGCGAGTGCCGAGACGTCTTCGAGGAACTCGGTGGCCGAGATGTCCTGCCAGGTCCCGGAGCCGTCCCGGGTGGCGAAGAGGGCCGGGTTCCTGTCACCACGGGCGTGCCGCAGCAGGAAGTCGGTGATGTTGCTGGCCGGGTCCAGATGAACCTTGGCCGGCATGCTGAATTCTCGCACGATAGCTCCTTCGATATCCCGTCCCCCGACAGGGCTTGCACCCAGCCTAGTACCCGGGAGATTCCGCGGGTCAGAGGCCGGGAGGTCCGGGCCCGACGCGGGCTGCCGCGCTCGGGGGATGTGATCCACATTATATCTACTCGCCAGTAACTTAGCGTCCGCCTCCCTAAGATGGGCTCATGCAGCACACCATTCCGCGCGCCGCGCGCAGACCGTCGCTGGCCATCGGCATCGACATCGGCGGCACCAAGGTGGCGGCGGGGCTGGTGGACCAGCACGGCCGGATCCTCCGCTCGGAACGCCGTGACACCCCGGGGCAGGACGCCGCGCGGGTGGAGGAGGTCATCGCGGAGCTCGTCGAGGAGCTGAGCGGCGGCCGCCGCGGCGCCCCGGTGGGCATCGGCGCGGCAGGCTGGATGGACCTCGACGGCGGCACGGTCCTCTTCAGCCCGCATCTCGCCTGGCGCAATGAGCCCTTGCGCGCCCGGCTGGAGGAGAAGCTGCGTCGGCGCGTCCACGTGGTCAACGACGCGGACGCCGCCGCCTGGGCCGAGTGGCGTTTTGGGGCGGGGCAGGGTGAGCCCCGGCTCGTCTGCATCACCCTCGGCACCGGGATCGGCGGGGCCATGGTCAACGACGGGCGCCTGGAGCGGGGGAGGTTCGGCGTCGCGGGGGAGTTCGGGCACGCGATCATGGTTCCCGGCGGACACCGCTGCGAATGCGGCAACCGCGGCTGCTGGGAGCAGTACGCCTCGGGCAACGCCCTGGGCCGAGATGCTCGTGAACTGGCCGCGGCCAACTCCCCGATGGCCCAGGAGATCCTGGCCGCCGCGCACGGCGACGTGCACCGGATCACAGGGGCGCTCATCACCCGCCTGGCGCTCGAAGGCGATCCGCAGAGCCGCGAACTCGTGGCCGACGTCGGCGAGTGGCTCGGGCTCGGCCTGGCCAACCTCGCCGCAGCTCTGGACCCCGGCACCTTCGTGATCGGCGGCGGCCTGTCCACGGCGGGGGATCTGCTGCTCGACGCCGCGGAGCGGACGTTCCACCGGAATCTCACGGGCCGCGGTTTCCGGCCGGTGGCGCGGGTCGCCCTGGCGAAACTCGGTCCTGATGCCGGGCTCGTGGGGGCAGCGGACCTCGCGCGGAACGCAGCACGCCGGGCTCCCTTGCGCGGTGCGCCGGCGCTCAAGGCGCCGTGGAGCGCCCGTGGTTCCGGGCCGAGGCCGCGCCGCGCTGGCGGTTAAGCCGGGTCGTCAGAGGCGGGCGCCGTCGTCGTAGTCGTCATCACTGCGGTGCGGCAGCTGCCAGAGCAGGTAGCCGATGCCGGCGATGAATCCTGCGATGAGGACCCACCACACCGGCTGGGGTGCGGAGCGCCAGAAGATCAGGAGCAGCACGATCAGCAGCGGGGACCCCGCGGCGCCGGCCCAGGCGAGAGCCAGGCGGGGATCCGCTTCGCTCAGGGGGCCGGGATCCTCCGGGACGAAGCTGTCCAGTTCCTCTTCCACGTCGGGATCGGTGACGTAGTCCCGGGGTCCGCTTCCTGTGGACGGCGGTGCGGCGGGGCTGCTGAGGCCGAGAGGGTCGAAAGCGGAGAAACCAGACCCGGCGCTCTGGGGTGGGGCTGCAGGCGTGTCGCCGCTGTCGGTCGCCTTCAGCCGCGCGACGAGGTCCTCCCAGACGGCGTCATCGTCCTGGCCGGAGTCCCCGGAATCACGGGGCTCCTCCGGCGGGGGCTCCTCGGAAGAGCGGCTGCCGGGAGTGTTGTCCTCGCCGGGGGTCATCGCCTGGCCCCCAAGGAATCGATGAAGCGGACGCTCCCGTCGAAGATGAGCGGGGCGTCGTTGTCCACGGTGGCGACGTGCAGGCTGTTCTCCAGCCATTCAATGTCCAGCAAGCCGTCGCGCAGACCGTTCTGCAGGGCACGGACGCTCGAATCGCCCACGATGTGGTCCGTGCGGGAGCGGAACAGGTGCACGGGCGTGCTGATGCGGGGGAGCAGCTCCCGGGTGTTCGCGAAGAGCTTGTGCAGCTCATGGACGGACGCCGTGGGCGTGCGGGTGTAGGCGCCCTCGTCGACGCCGGGCTTGAGGATGTCGTTTGCGATCGACGGGGTCGACTTCACCAGGTGCTTGAGCAGGCCGGAGAGCGGGGCGCGCCAGTCGTCGATCACGAGGCCGGGGTTGACCACCACGGTGCCGGCCACGGGCTTGAGCGCGGCGAGCCGCAGGGCGAGGCAGCCGCCCATCGAGAGCCCTGCCGTGACGATCGTGTCGCACAGCGGGACGAGTTCCTGGTAGCTGGCCTCGTAGGCCTGATACCACTCCTGCCAGCTGCGGGTGGACATGTCCTGCCAGGTGGTGCCATGGCCCGGCAGCAGCGGCATCCGCACCGTGAAGCCGGCGTCCGCCAGATGAGTGGCCCAGTCCCGGAGGCCGTGCGGGCTTCCCGTGAAGCCGTGGGACATGACCACGCCCACGCGGGCGCGCGGACCGTGCCCGTCGCTGCTGAACGCGTCGTGAGAGATGGCCGATTGCTCCGGATGCAGTGCCTCATTGCTCATGACTCCATCATTCCCCAAAGTGGCGTGACATGGGACCCAGCGGGCCCGTCCATGTAGTCTGGGCGCAGGTTCCGGGCTCTGTCAGGGCCCACCTGACACCGCCACTTCCAAGGAGGACGGCCATGTTCTACTGGCTGATGAAGAACGTGATCATCGGGCCACTGGTCAAGCTGATCTTCCGTCCCTGGGTCAAAGGCCTGGACAACATCCCCCAGGAGGGCGGCGCCATCCTGGCCTCCAACCACCTCTCCTTCTCCGATTCGGTCTTCATGCCGCTCGAGGTGCCGCGTCCGGTGGTCTTCCTGGCCAAGAGCGACTACTTCACGGGGCGTGGACTGAAAGGCCGGCTGACGGCGGCCTTCTTCCGCCTGACGAACCAGCTGCCGATGGACCGCTCGGGCGGCGCCGCCTCCAGCCTGTCGCTCGGCGCGGGCGCGGAGGTGCTCCGCAACGGCGAGCTGCTCGGCATCTACCCGGAGGGCACCCGTAGCCCGGACGGACGTCTGTACCGCGGCAAGGTGGGCGTGGCCCGGCTCGCCCTCGAATGCCGGGTGCCGATCATCCCCGTGGCCATGATCGGCACGGACAAGGTGCAGCCCATCGGCCGCAAGGTCCCCAGCATCCGCCGGATCGGCGTCATCTTCGGAGAGCCGCTGGACTTCAGTCATCTGGCCGACCGCGCCGAGGAGTACGAGGTGCAGCGCCAGGTGGTGGACGCCGTGATGGAACGGCTCATGAGGCTCTCCGGGCAGGAGTACGTGGACAAGTACGCCGCCACGGTCAAGGCGGAGGCGGCCGCTGCCGCGGCAGGGATCCGGCCCGACGACGGCGGGGACCCGGCGTCGTCCTGACGTCACCTCCCGGAATCCTCTCGGGCGCCCGCCGTCGATGACGTCCGTCCTATGGACCCGAAGCGGTGATCCCGTCCAGGGCGTCTAGAATCGACCGTGTGACTGAGCTTTCCACCACCGCGGCCCCCGACTCTTCCGCCGCCTTCGCGGCCGCATCCCAGAGCGGGGCGGCCGACTATCCCGGCCTCGACCAGTGGCGTTCGCTGCCGATCAACCAGCAGCCCACCTGGTCCGATCCTGAGGTCTTCGACGCCTCGGTCAAGGAACTGTCCATCCTTCCCCCTCTTGTCTTCGCGGGTGAGGTCGATGTGCTGCGCGAACGCCTCGCGGCCGCAGCCCAGGGACGCGCCTTCCTCCTGCAGGGCGGTGACTGCGCGGAGACCTTCGAGGCGGCCACGGCCGACCGGATCTCCTCCCGGGTGAAGACGATCCTCCAGATGGCCGTCGTCCTGACCTACGGCGCCTCGCTCCCCGTCATCAAGATGGGCCGCATGGCGGGGCAGTTCGCCAAGCCGCGTTCCTCCAATGACGAGACCCGGGACGGCGTCACCCTGCCGGCCTACCGTGGTGACATCGTCAACGGTTACGAGTTCACCCCCGAGTCCCGCGCGCACGACGCCAGCCGCATGCTGCGGGCGTACCACACCTCGGCCTCCACACTGAACCTCATCCGGGCGTTCACCACCGGTGGCTTCGCCGATCTCCGCCTGGTGCACCAGTGGAACAAGGGCTTCACGGCCAACCCGGCCCACGCCCGCTACGAGTCCCTGGCCAAGGACATCGACCGTGCCATCACCTTCATGCAGTCCTGCGGCGCGGACTTCGAAGCCCTCAAGCGGGTGGAGTTCTTCGCCAGCCACGAGGCGCTCCTCCTGGACTACGAGCGGGCCCTCACCCGTATCGACTCCCGGACCGGGTTCCCGTACGACACGTCCTCGCACTTCCTGTGGATCGGTGAGCGCACCCGCGAGCTGGACCACGCGCACGTGGACTTCCTGTCCCGCGTCCGCAACCCGATCGGGGTCAAGCTTGGCCCGAACACCTCGGGCGATGACGCGCTGCGCCTCATCGACAAGCTGGACCCGAACCGCGAGCCCGGCCGCCTGACCTTCATCACGCGCATGGGCGCGGGCAAGATCCGCGAGAACCTCCCGCCGATCGTGGAGAAGGTCACCGCGTCCGGCGCCCAGGTGCTCTGGGTGACCGACCCCATGCACGGCAACACCGTGACCAGCAAGAACGGCTACAAGACGCGCCGCTTCGACGACGTCATGGACGAGGTCCGCGGCTTCTTCGAGGTGCACGAGGCCCTCGGCACCTTCCCGGGCGGTCTGCACGTGGAAATGACGGGCGACGACGTCGCGGAGTGCCTGGGTGGCGCGGACCCGATCGACGAGGCCGCCTTCGAGGACCGTTACGAGTCGGTCTGCGATCCGCGGCTGAACCACATGCAGTCCCTGGAACTCGCGTTCCTGGTGGCCGGGGCGCTCTCGAAGCGCTGAGTCTGAAGCACTGGCCGGGGCGACCCCGGCGCACAGAAGAGGCCGGTCCGTTTCCCACGGACCGGCCTCCGGCGTTTCCGGGCTGGCGTCAGCCGAGTCTGCATGAGTCGGGATGGCGTCAGCCGACCGGTTCGTCCTGAAGGTCGTCCTCGAGCTCGGTGTCGCTCAACTGGCGCGCCGACAGCTCCGCGAACGCGCCGCCGGCCGCCCGCAGCTCCGGGGCCGTGCCGTGCTCGATGACGCGGCCGCCGTCGAGCACCACGATCTGTTCCGCGTCCTCCACCGTGGAGAGACGGTGGGCGATCGTCAGGGTCGTGCGGGTGGCGGCGAGGTGGTCCAGGGCCGCCTGGACCTGGGCTTCCGTGGTGTTGTCCAGGGCGCTCGTGGCCTCGTCCAGCACCAGGACGCGGGGATTGCGCAGCAGGGTGCGGGCGATCGCCAGGCGCTGCTGCTCGCCGCCGGAGAATCGGTGACCGCGTGCGCCGACCATCGTGTCCAGACCTGCGGGGAGGCTGCGGATGAGGTCGGCCACGTGGGCCGCCTCGAGCGCCTCCCACAGCACGTCGTCACCCGCGTCCGGTGCGGCGATCCTCAGATTGTCCCGGACGCTCGCGTGCGCCAGATAGGTCTCCTGGGAGACCACGCCCACGATCGCGGACAGGTCCTGGAAGCTGAGGTCCCGCACATCGACCCCGTCGATCGTCACGCGGCCTGCGCCGACGTCGTTGAGGCGGGGGAGCAGCGAGGCCAGCGTCGACTTCCCGGAACCCGTGGGCCCGACGACGGCGGCCGTCGTGCCGGCGGGGATGGTCAGGTCGACGTCGCTGAGCACGTTCGTCCCACTCCCGGGGTAGGCGAAGTCCACGTGCTCGAAGCGCACCTCACCGCGGACGGCGGCCGGGTCGAGGCGCACGGGGTGCTCGGGCTCGCGGATCTCCGGGACCAGGTCGAGCCATTCGAAGATGCGGGAGAAGAACGCCATGGCCGTCACCCACTGAAACCCCGACGCTCATGAGGCCCATGACCGGCCGGAACAGGCCGGACTGCAGGGCGGTGAACGCCACGATGGTGCCGATCGAGAGATCCATGCCGCCCACCGGCAGGCCGGCCGCGAGGTAGATGACGGCCGGGATGGCGGCGAAGACGATCTGCATGGCGGCCATCCGCCACCGCCCCGCCAGCTGGGACCGCATCTCGAGATCGGCCAGCTCGCGGCTCGCCGCGTCGAAGCGTGCGGCGTCCCGGGACGTGGAGCCGATGGTCTTGGCCAGCCGGATCCCGGAGACGGAGAGCCCCTCATCCACATACGTCTGCAGCTCCGCCATCTTGGCCTGCTGTTTCACGGTGATGTCCCGGCGCTGCAGCGCCACGCGGCGGGCCACCCAGATGGAGGGCGGCAGGACGAGGAGGGAGACGAGGCTGAGCCAGGGGGAGAGGGCCACCATGGCGATCACGGTGCCGATGGCGGTCGTGACGTTGGAGGCCACGGCTGTGGCCGTGTTGGTGACGAGGTTCTGCATGCCGTTGATGTCATTAGTCATGCGGGACTGGACCTCACCGCCGTGGGTGCGGGTGAAGAAGCCGAGAGACTGGGCCTGCAGGTGGCCGAAAAGGCGGGTCCGGAGATCATGCATGACCCCCTGCCCGATGCGGGTGGAGATCCACGTCTGCCAGACGCCGATCACCGCGGTCACTGCAGCGACGCCGATCATCGCGAGCACCAGGAGACCGAGCAGTCCGGTGCGTCCGTGCGGCAGGGCGTCGTCGATCACGCTGCGCACCAGGAACGGCTGGAAGAGGGAGACGATCGAGCTGCCGGTGATCAGGACGACCACCAGGAGCAGCGGGCCCTTGTAGGCGGAGAAGAGGGCGGCGATGCGGCGTTTGCTGACCGGGTGCTGGTCGAGCTGAGTGAGGTCGGCCTTGTTGATGCGGCCGGGGCCGGCGGGGCGTCCTGCGCCCGGGCCTGGGGTGTGGGGGACGGCGCCAAAGGTCATCCGGGGCCTCCTGAGGGGTCTTGGGGGAGCCGGCGCATTCCGCGCGCCTCGATAAGGAGGTTACCTCCGTAATCGGGGAATGTAAAGAGGTAACCTCCTCATCTTTCCTTCGGGGCTGCGAATGCCTACAGTGTGACCATGACCCCCGACCGCATGGAGCTCCCTGACCTGGTCCATTCCGTCTCGCACGGACTGCGGCGCAGCTGGATGGCCGATCTGTCCCCCTTCGGCCTGTCGCCTCACCAATGGCGCGCGTTGCACGTCATCGCGTCGCACGACGGCGAGCCGCAGCGTCAGCGCGACGTGGCGGCGGCCCTGCGGATCGCGCCGCGTTCGGCGGCGGAGGTGCTGAGCCAGCTCGAAGCGGAGGGGTTGATCGCGCGCACGCAGGATCCCACCGACAAGCGGGCCGTGCTGCTGTCCGCCACCACGGAGGGGCTGGAACTGGAGCGGAAGGTCCACGCGGTCCGCTCCCAGCGCGGCGACGAGTACTTCGCCACTCTGGGCGCGGAGGACCGGGCGGAGCTGACACGGCTCCTTGGGCTGCTGCTCGAGGCCCATCCTCGGCCCGAGGAAGGGTGGCGACTGCCGAGGGGCGGGGCTACACCACGGTCAGCGTGATCGTGGAGCCTTCGGGCGCCGTGCCGTCCCGGGGGTCCTGAGTACGTACGGTGCCGAAGAAGCCACCGAGGACCTCATTGATGACCACGGTGAAGCCCAGCTTCTCCAGTTCGGCCTTGGCCACGGTGGCCTGCTTGCCCACGAAGTCGGGGACCTCCACGGGCCGAGGCCCCTTGGACAGTGTCAGGGTCACGGTGTCGCCCTTGAACAGTGTGCCGTTGGCGGGGACCTGGGCGGCGACCTTGCCGGCCGGGATGTCCTTGCTGAACACCTGCTCCTGGGCGGCCTTCACCTCGAAGCCTGCGGCGGTGAGCTTCTGCGTCGCATCGTCCTCGCTCAAGCCCAGGACGCTCGGCACCGGGACGGGTTCAGGTCCCTTGGAGACCGTGAGGTTCACGGGCGTGCCGCGGCGCACCTGAGCGCCACCGCCGGGGGACTGGGCGATCACCTGGCCCGTGGGCACGGTCTCGCTGTACTTCTCCGTGACGCTTCCGGCCGCCAGGTTCGCCGCGGTCAGCGCGCTGCGGGCGTCGTCCAGTGTCTTTTTGACCAGGCCCGGAACAGGAAACAGCTGCGGTCCCTTGGAGACCAGCAGCTGCACACCCTCGAACTTGCGGATCACGGTTCCGGCCGGGGGCTCGGTGGCCACCACCAGACCGCTCCCGACTTTCTCGTCGAACACCTCCTGCTGTTCGGCTTTGATGCCGTAGCCGGCGAGAATCGACGCGGCCTGTTCCGCGGGCTGGCTCTTGAGGTCCGGCAGCGTGACCTGCGCGCCCGGACCCATGCCGAAGAACCATCCGGCGCCGGACGCCAGGAGCGCGAGCAGCACCAGGACGACCACCCAGATGACGCCCTTGCGCCGCGGGTTCCCCTGCCGCACCTGGCGGGTGGGGGTGGCCAGGGCCTTCGCCTCCTGGCGGGCCCGTTCCTTGTCGTCCTTCCTCTGCTGCCGCTTGCTCGGCGGGGCGCCGGGGGCAGTGGCATGGGGCAGGACCGTGGTCGACTGCCCGGTCTGCGGGATGACCGACGTCGCCAGCGGATCGGGCGGACCGAGCGCCGTGGTGTGCTGCTCTCCCGCGGGCAGCACCGTGGTCTGCAGACCTTGCGCGCCGATGACCTCGGTGGCGCCGCCACCCTGAGGGGCGCTGTGGTACGCCGGGTTCGCCCCTGGACCGCCCGGACCGGCTGGCCGCGGTTCGAACGGCAACGGCGCCGGCGCGCCCGGCGCGGGAAGGTCCAGGTCGTCGGCGGGCAGGGTCGCCGCGACATGGCGCAGCTCTCCGAGGAAGGCCCGTGCGTCCACCGGGCGCTCATCCGGCGCCTTCGCCGTGGCCCACTGGACGAGTTCGTCGAAGTCCTGGGCCAGACCGGGACGCTTCAGCGAGGGGGCGGGGACCTGGTCGTTGACGTGCTGGTAGGCCACCTGGATGGGCATGTCGCCCGTGAACGGCACACCGCCCGTGAGCAGCTCGTAGAGCATGATCCCGCAGGAGTAGACGTCACTGCGCGCGTCGGCGTCGTGGCGCAGGAACAGCTCGGGGGAGAGATAGGCCACCGTGCCCAGGAGCTCTCCGGTGCTGGTCTGGGCGGAGGCCTGACGGGCGAGCCCGAAGTCGCCGATCTTCACGGCGCCTTCTCGTGAGATGAGCACGTTCTCCGGCTTGACGTCCCGGTGGATCAGTCCGGCCTCATGAGCCGCGGCGAGGCCTTCGAGTGCCGGAGCCAGATAGCTGATGGCGACCCGCGGCGTGAGGGCGCCCTCGGTGCGGATGACGTCCCGGAGAGTGCGCCCCTCGATGTACTCCATGACCAGGTAGGTCAGGCGGCCGTGGCGTCCGTGGTCGAGGACGGAGACGACGTGGGGGTGGGAAAGCCGGGCGGACGCGCGGGCTTCCCGGGCGAAGCGCTCCACGAAGACCTCGTCGGACGCCAGCTGAGGGTGGAGCACCTTCAAGGCGACGGGGCGTTCCAGCGTGACGTGGAGCGCTTTGTACACGGTGGACATGCCGCCGTCCGCGATGCGTTCGAGCACGCGGTAGCGGTTGTCGACGACCGTGCCGAGAAGCGGGTCTTCAGAGCGGTGTTGCACCCTACGATCCTAAGTGGTTTCGCGACAAGGGTCCGGTACGACGCGTACCGGACCCTTGTCGACAGGCGGGATGTGCTCAGCGGAACGTCGCGCGGTGTGCCTTGATGGCGGCGACGTAGGCCTTGGTGTCCGAGTACATGCCATGGTGCTCCACCGAGTACTGACCCTGGTAGTACCCGGCGATCGCGTAATCGGTGTTGCGGCTGGTGCGGAGCAGCGAACGGATGATCGCGATGCCGGCCGTCGCATTGTCGTACGGGTCCAGCAGGTTCAGCTGACGGCCCACCATCTGGGACGCCCACTCACCCGAGCTCGGAATGACCTGCATGGTGCCGATGGCGTTGGCCGGGGACACCGCGCGCTGGCTGAAACCGGATTCCTGGTAGGCGAAGGCCATGGCCAGGGCCGGCTCGACACCCATGCGTCGTGCGGTGTCGGCGACGATCTGACGCATCTCGGCGCGCGTGGGCACCGGCGAGGCGTTCAGCAGAGCCTTGTTGCGGTTGGCGGAGTTGACCACGGCCTTCGGGTACTTGTACCCGAGGAAGGAGTCGGGCACCAGACCGCCCTGGTCACCCTGATTGCTCGGGGCGGTGGGGCTCGTGGTCTGGCCGGCGCCGGGGATCGCAAGCTTCTGGCCCGGGTAGATGATGGAGGTCATCTTGAGCCGGTTGGCGTTGAGCAGGGCGCTCAGGGAGACGCGCTGACGGGAGGCGATGGCACCGAGGGTGTCACCCGCACGGACCACGTAGCTGCCGCCTGAGACGGCGCCGCCACCCGTGGAGCCCTTGCCGGTCTGTCCCGTGGACTGGGGCACTACGCCGCCGCCCGCCGAGACCTTGATCTTCTGGCCGGGGTAGATGATCGACGTGGCGCGCAGGCCGTTCCAGGACAGGATCGAGCTCAGGCTGACGCGATGACGCATGGCGATGGCGCCGAGGGTGTCACCGGAGCGGACGGTGTAGGTCGAGCCGCCCTGCGAGGTGGTGGGCCGCGAGACCTGACCGCCGGAGGAGGACGGCGCGGAGACGCCCGCCTTCAGCTTGATGGTCTGGCCGGGGTAGATGATCTGATTTGCCCGGATGTTATTGAGCTTCAGGAGGGCGTTCAGGCTCAGGCCGTAACGATGGGCGATGCCGCTCATGGTGTCGCCCGAGACGATGCGGTACGTGTTGGGAACGGCCTTGAGCGCGATCTGCAGAGTGGCGGGCAGCGACGTCGCCACCTGGCTCACCGGGAGGAGGTTGGCCGAGGCACGGCCGGCGATGGCGGCCTCGAGGCCCTGAGGAAGGCGCTTGGCGGGGGTCACGTTCTGAGGCACCGACGCCTCGGCCGGCTGAGCCAGCGCGAGCGAGGAAAGGACGACTGCGGGAAGGGCGG
The DNA here is from genome assembly GCF_030816155.1 of Arthrobacter woluwensis. NCBI lineage: Bacteria > Bacillati > Actinomycetota > Actinomycetes > Micrococcales > Micrococcaceae > Arthrobacter > Arthrobacter woluwensis. The sequence goes on from NZ_JAUSXR010000001.1 coordinate 1,272,576, forward strand.
CCGTCGCCACTGCTGCGGTGGCCCGTGAACGGTTCGTTGGCGATGTGAGGCTCGTCATTCAGTGTCGTCCTTGGCGTCAGGGTCATCCGCTGAAAGGGGAGATTTCAGCGTGTGACCTGTGGTGCGTATGTGAAAGTTGATGGTCGTGTTGAAAATGTGACCAATGTGAATCTCTCACGAAAATGCGGCTAGCACAAGAAGAGCCGGATTTGCTGGGCGACGCCCCGGCGTGTCCTGGACGCCCTGGTCAAGCGCGGAATCCCGGAGCTGCGGGACGGGCTAGGTGGGAGGCGGTCCGGCGTGGCACCCTTAAAGGGTGAGCAATGTTGAAGCCCTGGTGGGCGAATGGCTGCCGTTGCCGGATGTGGCGGAAATCCTTGATGTGAAGATCTCCCGGGTCCACGGGCTGATCGACGAGCGCGCCCTGGTGGCGCTGAAGGTGGGCGAGCGGAAGATCCGCAGCGTTCCCGCCGAGTTCGTGAAGGACGGGGAAGTCCTGGACTCCCTCAAGGGGACCATCGCGGTCCTGATCGACTCCGGATTCACCGATGAGGAGCTCATCACGTGGCTCTTCACGGAGGACGAGTCCCTCCCGGGCCGCCCGGTGGACGCGCTGCGGGCCGGCCGCAAGACCGAGATTCGCCGCCGCGCTTCCGCGCTGGCCTGGTAGCGCACGGAGACAGGAACACAGAAGGGCAGGTCACGGATCCGTGACCTGCCCTTCATCATTCCGTGTCCTGTTCCTGACTGGCCGCCTCAGGAACCGCGCCGTCTCAGGAACTGCGCTGCCTTAGGGACGGCGCTGCCTCAGGAACTGCGCTGCCTTAGGAACCGCGCCGACTCAGGAACTGCGCTGCACTGCCGCCTCGGCCAGGGACCGCAGGGCCTGCCGTGGCAGGTCGGGAATGCGCAGTTCGTCCAGTGCGGTGAAGCTCGCAGTGCTGAGCGAGGCGATCTCCGTCTCGACGGCGGCCAGAGCGCCGCACGCCGTCATGTCCGCGCGGACCCGCGCGACGTCGTCGTCGGTCAGATCGGAGTGGCCGAGGGCCGACTCCAGGAACCCGACCTGATCCGGCGTGCCCAGTTCGCGCATGAAGGCGACCAGCAGGGTGCGCTTGCCCTCCCGCAGATCGTCGCCGGCGGGCTTGCCCGTGGTGAGCGGATCGCCGAAGACGCCCAGCTCGTCATCCCGGAGCTGGAACGCCTCGCCCAGGGGGAGTGAGAAACGGGAGAACCCGTCGAGGAGCTCCTGAGGGGCCCCTGCGATCGCGCCGCCGAGCGCCAGGGGATGCTCGGTCGAGTACTTGGCGGACTTGTAGCGGATGACAGTGCGGGCCCGCTCGACGGCCCCGTCGACCGTGCGGAGCGGCCCGGCCACCTCTTCGAGGATGTCGAGGTACTGACCGGCCATCACCTCGGCCCTCATGCGGTTGAAGATCCCGCGTGCCACGGTGCCGGCACGCGTGGCCGGCCCGATCTCCGAGAAGGCCTCTTCGCTGAAGGACAGGCAGAGGTCCCCGGTGAGGATGCCCGCGGCGTGGCCGAATCGCTCCGGGTCCAGCCTCCAGCCGGACTCCAGGTGCAGATCCGCGAAGGACTGATGCACGCTCGGCCGGCCGCGGCGGGTGGCCGAGCGGTCGATGATGTCGTCGTGGATCAGCGCGGCCGCCTGGAAGAGCTCGAGCGCGACGCCGGCCTGCACCGCCTCCTCGGCCTGCGCCTCGCCGCCCGCGGCCCGGAACCCCCAGTACGCCAGGAGGGCGCGCATCCTCTTGCCGCCGCTCACCAGGGTGCGGATGGATTCGAGCAAGGGGGCGACGTCCGCAGAGATCTCCGAGACCAGATGGCGCTGGCGGTCGAGGAAGTCGTCGAGCCGCTCGTTCACCGCGGCGACGAAGAGGCCCTGTTCGGTGCTCACCGCGGCGCTCAGGCCGGGCTGGGATGCAGTGGTCATTTCGCGCTGGCCGTCCTCACCGTGGCGCCGATGGTCACGGTGCTCCCACCCGGCGCGGGCGCGGCGTTCAGGCTGACGGTCTCGTCTCCGTTGTTCCGGATGAAGGTCTTGTTCAGCACGCCGTCCACCGTGGTGGACGCGGTCGCCGTGAAGCCGAGCTTCTTGAAGTGTGCGGTGTAGAAGGTGTCCGCGGCGGCGGGGGCGGACGGCGCCGTGCCGGTGAACGCGACGTCGGTCACCTGGCCGCGCGGGCTCACGGTGCCGGTCACCTGTGTGAGCTTCGGCATCGACGGAATGAGCGCCGACGGGAAGTTCGCGGGGAGCGCGGGTGCGGTGGAAGCGGCCTGCGCGGCGGCGCTCGTGGAGGCCGACGGCGTCGCGGTCGCCGTCGACGCGGGAGTGGCGGCCTCAGGGGTGCAGGCCGTGAGGCTCATCCCCACGCACAGAGCCACGGCGAGACCGGCGCGTCGCCACGCCGTCGGGTGCTTGGTCAATCGGAACTCCTCCGGTGGATCGAGCCTGCGCAGCCGCAGGGCCCGGCCGGGCCACGTGCCGGCGGGGGCACTCCTATTTTAGAGGGCCTGACGTGGAGGTCCATGCCGGACTCCGGTGGAGGCGTTCTTCTGTCGGAGGAGCTGGCTAGCATGGTGGGTATGGAGGCGCGGGAACTGGAGAGGTGGAGGAAGTGCAGCATCCTCCACGTGGACATGGACGCCTTCTTCGTCGCCGTGGAGCAGCGCGAGAATCCCGCGCTGCTCGGACGCCCCGTGATCGTCGGATTCCCGGCGGACCGCTCCGTCGTCCTGTCCGCCTCGTATGAGGCGCGGGCCTTCGGAGTGCGCTCAGCGATGCCGATGTCTCAGGCCTATGCCCGTTGCCCCCAGGCGGTGATCGTCCCACCCCGCCACGAGCTGTACTACGAGGTGTCGGCTCAGCTCATGGAGCTCTTCCGCTCCTATACGGACGCGGTGGAGCAGCTCAGCGTGGACGAGGCTTTCCTGGACGTGTCCGGCGCGCTCCGCCGCGTCGGGTCGCCGGTGGAGATCGCACAGGACATCCGGCGCCGCGTCCGCGCCGAGCTCGGGGTCTCCGCATCCGTGGGGATCGCCGGCACCAAGTTCCTGGCCAAGATCGCCTCCAC